>NZ_JAKFGB010000015.1 GCF_022267515.1 Rubinisphaera margarita
GACTTGCCACACGATTAAGAGCCTCTAGGGTGAAAACCTTGGAGGCTCTTTTTTTGTTGCTTAAAAGGTTTTCTGAGACGACATGTTGCAAACTACCGTAATAGATGGTGCTGGAAGCTCAGCGAGAAATGTTCACTGTGTTGAACTATTCCATTGCATACGGTCATATGACCAGGGAAAATAAGTATATATCCCTGTAGTAGTTTGGAAGGTTAAGCCTCCGCAATAAGCCCGGATAGGATTCTTGAAATGCCTGCGATAACGGAATTTAATCTTTCAATTAAGAATTTTAAGTCAATTCGCGATGCATCGATTCGCCGGGTGCCACTGGCGTTTCGCCAGTGCTTTTATGTCACGATTGTGTGCCGCTGACAGCCCGGCGCCACTGGCAGAGCCAGTGGCACACCAGGGGTGCGTTTGGCGGGGCTTCGGGGTGGCACTGGCTCTGCCAGTGCGCGTGGATCAATCGAAGGCTCCGATGGGGAAGCCGTGGACGTGGGGCAGGTCGTTGTGTTGCTGATAAAGTGGAGTCGCTTCGTGATAGCTAGCTGAGGACCACTTCCAGTCGATGGCCCGTTCACACAATCCCCGTTTGACCGGGTTCATGTGAATATAATTCAGTGACGCCTCCAATGCGTCCCCGGAAAAGATGTTTCGCCATGTGCCGCTGATCGTCCCCCGTCCACTGGCAGAGCCAGTGGCACACGAGGGGTGGCGTTTGGTGAGGCTTTTGGGGGTGGCACTGGCTCTGCCAGTGCTCGCTGGTTAATCGAAGGCTCCGATGGGAAAGCCGTGGATGTGGGGCAGGTCGTCGTGTTGCCGATGGAACGGTGCTTCTTCGTGGTAGCGAGCTGAGGACCACTTCCAGTCGATGGCCCGTTCGCACAGACCTCGTTTGACTGGGTTCATGTGCAGGTAGTTGAGTGACGCTTCCAGGGCTTCCCGGGAAAAGATATTTCGGTCGAAGCCGGCTCCTTCCTGCCAGAACCGAAAGCAGGTTTTGCCCGGTCGCTCCTGCACGGTGAGCCGCTCCAGCAGCTCGGGGTTGTGCTGTTCAAGTTCGACTCTAATCTGCCGGGAGAAGGGCTGCTTAATGCGAGCCAGATAAAGTCCCAGATTCGGCTGCTCGTCGAGGGGGTACGTCAGAAGGTGAACGTGTTCCGGCATGAAGACAAAGGCCACGAGCTGAACGTTCATTTCGGCATTCGCTGCATCGACGCATTGGGCTAGCCGCAACATCCAGTCTTCCCGGGTCAACAGAGGTTGACGTTGATAGCACGAGAACGTGAACTCGTGAAGATGCCCCGGCTCATGAAAATGCTTCAACTTCTTTCGGTGGCTCATCACTTCCCCCTGTGAACTTAACGCCAGTAATGAAAGTATCGTCGATTTCCACTGGCAGAGCCAGTGGCACACTTGGGATGGCGATGGGTGATGCATCAGGGTTGGCACTGGCTCTGCCAGTGCTCGTGGATCAATCACAGGATGGTAGGAGGATTTCTCTCCCGGTTATGGAGCAACAAGCATGCGGCCCGTTCGAGAGTCTTTCCGACGGAACTTCAAGTGGAACCTTCGCAGCTTCCAGGTCGGCCGTCTACGGGCGGCGGCTGGTGACTTCGTTCCCCGGAAGTGAACTTCCGGGTCATCCCGCGGAGTGTTCGTTCAGAATTCTCGAGCCAACACTCCACTCACGCGTGGGGCTCTTCCCAGACCCCTGTTCCGGTCTCGGCGAAACCGCAGGCTTGCGGTTCCACCCCGGCAACGTATGCCTGATCAGTGCGGTACGAGTCACGCAACCGCGGTCGTGTTCATCACACGCGGTCCCAGGATGGAACACGCGTCAGTGAGCGGTGGCACGACCGCTCCATCGATCCTTGAGTTGCAATCGACACGATGATCGGCTGCGTTCGAGTCGGGTGCGGTCTCAGCGGGCAGGAGGTTCCTGCGCGACGTCGCTCGTGAATCGATGCGCGTGGTCATCAAGCGGACGAATCCAAACATTGCGAAAGCGAACGGGGTGGCCATGATCTTGAAGGAACAACGGTCCTGTTGTCGTCGCGATCTGCTTTTTCCAGATCCCTTTCAGGTAGTCGGTCGTCCCCGATCGGTAAGGATGATAGACGCTTCGCGGTTCGCCGAATTCGAAATTGTCTTGAACCTTCTCTCCGTTCAACCAGGCCGTAATGCTTCCCTTCTCGGTGATTTCGCCGTTTGAATCGCGGCGTGGTGCCCGGTATCGGATATCGTAGACTTGCCAGACGCCGCGATCTCGCCCGGCATTGACCAGCGGTTTGTTAAATCCATAAATCGCTCCCATGTCGGATTGGCCAAGTCTTTTCATGTCCAACGAGTGGAGGATCTGCATTTCGTAATTGCCATGGATATACAACCCGGAGTTGCCTGTTCCCGTTTCCGGAAGCAGGAACTCTGCGTGGATGTCCGCGTCACGAAAATGCCATGTGGAGACGATATGATTTGCCTTCTGACCTCCAGCACTTTCCAGTGTTCCGTCCACCAGGGGCCAGTCAATGGGTTCACCAAGTTTGCTGACAAACTCAACTGTGGCGCCCCCATCGAACAGTACAATCGCATCGGCTGGGGGTTTGACTGGTAACTGAGTCTGATCCGGTTTGAACTCCGTTACGTTCGATGGCTCGTCAGCAGTTGCTGTCTCGAAACCAAATTCAGTCGACACAAGAGCAATCAACAATAGTGGTAGTAATGATTTCATGGGTGGCAACACTGAGGACAGAGGTTTTCAGCAGGATCGACACGCTCGATCATAACATGTAGGGCAGGTCGCCACAGTGCTAATGGATTAGGGTCGCTTCGTAGTAGCAAGCTGAGGGCCACTTCCAGTCGATAGCCCGTTCGCACCTGCACGGTGAGCCGCTCCAGCTGCCCGGGGCAATCCTGAGTGAGACCGTCGCCGATCACTGTCATTCGAACGTCAACGCCCGACTGCTTGTGACTTCGTCACCCGGAAGTTTGAGCGGCTCAATGAAAAAAGGTCCGCCGGGGTGGCCGGGGACCTTTGGGGTTGGACGAATTTGTTGAGTCGTGTTTGGCGAGGGCTATTCGTCGTCGGTCAGGTCGAAGACGAAGTGGTTTTCGCCGTCGGCGGTGACGGTGGCGGTCAGGGTGGTGTCGTTGCCGCGGTATCGGGCCGGGATGGTTTCGGGTTCCATGCCGGCGACGCCGCCGAATTCGTCCTGGATTTCGCGTCGGGTGGAGATTTCCACGGTGTGCTCGCCGAGGGGCGCTCCCATGCAGGAGGCGTAGGCGAGCTCGAATTCGCCAGCTTCATTGGTTTGCCCGGAGGCGCCCCGCATGCCGCTGGTCGGCGAAAAGGCGACGCTGGCTTTGGGAACCGGTTTGCGGTCGAGTGTGACGACGCCGGTCACTTCGGCCAGCTCCGGACGATCATCCGGAGCACTGCTGCAACCGGCGACGAGCAATGCAGCCGTGGCCAGCAGAGCCAGACCGCAGCAGGGTCTCAGTCGGGACATGGTGTCAGAACTCCTGAAGACAATGTCGCGGCTCGAAACGTCCGCGACGCAAGGTCGAGTGAAAGAAAACGGGAGCCGCGACGAGCGAACCCCCGCTCCTGGTGAGTCAACGGCCGTGGATCGGCCTAGTATTCGCCGACGACCCGGCCGTCGTTTTCGTTCAGCAGGAAATCGTAGAGCGAGTCGCTGACGCGGCTGCGGTTGTGCTGAATGTTCTCGCTGAGGAAGCGAACCGAGCCATCGGCCAGCAGGAACTGAGCGCCCCCCTGGTGTCGGGACGAGGTGCCCATGGAGTTCTCCCAGCCATCGGTGCCGTTGATGTACTGACGGCCGCAGAAGGCGACATCGGCAATCCCGGCCCAGTTCACCGTGTAATGCGGGCCGCTCGACTGAGCGTAGCCATCGCCCTGGGTGAACCAGACGAGACCGGCTCGGCCGTATTCGTCGGCTCCGTCGCCGAGGGCCCCATTCGGGTCGTCGTAGATTCGCTCGCCGACGAGAATGGTGTTGGTGGTGCCGTCGGTGAAGTCGCGGAGCTTCGAATTGCTGTTCTGCCAGAACGGCCCCTGGATCTGCTGCCAGGGGTTGGAGCCGACATCGCGCGGATAGAACCAGTTGGAGCCATGGTTGACCACGTAATTAGCGAGAGCCGTCGCCCGAGCGGTGCCGCCGGCATCGACGGGACGTTTCCGCTCATTGAGTTCCGGCGCGGTATCCGACGGGCAGCGCCACATGGACATCGGCGTCTGAGCGGCAGCGAGCCCTTCGGGCGTTGAGAGAGCATCATCCCCGCGCAGCCGTCCGACCTGGAGAGCATCGTAGACGGTCGAGATCTCAAGGTAAGGGGCGATCATGGCTCCCCAGGACCAGTTGGCGTTCCGACGTCCGTTGGCATCGAGGTTCTGTGCAACCAGCCCGGGGGGAAAGCTGCGATGCGTGTCGTGATAGTTGTGCAGCGCCAGTCCGACCTGCTTCAGGTTGTTTTTGCAGCTCGAGCGTCGAGCCGCCTCGCGAGCCTGCTGGACGGCTGGCAGCAGCAGAGCCACCAGAATTGCGATGATCGCAATCACGACCAACAGTTCGATAAGCGTAAAGCCGGCTTTGCCAGCACTTTCCCGTTTCATGATTCGGACCTCCAACAGAATGTTGAAATGTGAGAATAAAAGGAATCCGACGCGGGGGCGTTGCTGAAGATCGACAGTGAAGTAAGACTGGAAACATCCCCGCGGAAAACCGCATTGGTCAGAAGCGCGATGAAAGAGTCGTCATCGATTCGTCGCTTCGACAGCCGACCCGTAGAACAACAGATCGACACTCATTGATTAGAATTATGTCTGATGTCAACGCAAACCGAATGGCTTTTGTTGACATTTGCATGTCGATATTTAACCTGACTGATATGTTCTGCGTCCACCTTGCGGAACATGTGTTATCTGCGGCGGCCTGCTGGACTCCCGAAAGGACCCCGAATGAGATGCTCTCCGTTCCGCCTGATCATTGGACTGATGCTCGTTTGTCTCTTGGTGTCGGACCGAATCCAGGCCGGGGACGGTTCGACGGGCGATTCAGCAGACTGGCGGGCCCGATCGGTGGACTATGCCCGGATCATGTCGCGGCTGAAATGGACACCGGTCACGGACGGTATGCCTCATCGAAAGGGGCACTTTTTGCCCGGGACTGAGTACACGGGTGTGCCGTACTCCAGCGTGAAGCACGTCGGCCGCGATATCGGCTACGACATCTTTCTGAAGACGTTTCTGGCCGCTGTCGAGAACCCCGAGAGTGTGCTTTATTCCGAGAGCCTTGAAGGCCGCGTTCCCAATGCCGAGTGTTACTACGGCAAGGTGTGCTCTTCGTATACGAGCTATGCTCTGCAGTGTGGCTTCTACTATGTGAGCAAGTTGCACGGCCCGGAGTTTCGAGAGGGGGTCAGTCTGGTGACGCCGGCGGTGGCAGAAGCGGCCATGCCGGGTGATGTCATTTACACGCCTCCGCGGACCAAAAACGGCGGTTCCCATGTGGAGCTGGTCACCGATGTTGTTCGTGATCGAAACGGACAGGTGACTCACGTCCGCGTCGAAGAGAGTCGGCCGCAAACGACGAGCAATACGCTGCGAAGCGCGGAAGACTTCAACGCGCATCTCGCGGCACGAAATCGCGAGCTTTATCGCATCCGTGATCTGGATGCCTGGCGGGGGGAGAACGCAGCCGAATCGTTTTTATTCCCGAACTACGCCGAAGACTCCGCCACGCCTCGCATCAATCGGGTGCTGCTCCTCGATCTGGGCGACTGGGTGCCGTATGACAAGGGACAGCCGGTGAAGATCAACCTGATGGATCGCGACCACCAGGGGATCGAGACACTGGTGATCAAGCGGGGCGATGTTGAGATCGAACGCGTTTCGCAGCCGGGGCTCGGCGTGTTTGAGCGAACATTCAACACCTGTGGCGACTACACCGCCTTCTGCGAAATGCAGGATGGCTCGCTCAGCCCGGCCTGTGAATTCTCGGTCAGCGAGATTGATTTCCGACTCCAGTCCGATCGTATTCAGCGGGGGACGCCCTGGTCGATCGATCTGGTCTCGGACAACATGAAGCCGATCATTGTTTACTTCAAGAATTCGGCCAGCGGTTACGACGAACACTACGTCTTTATCACCGAAGAAGACCGTGAGAAGGGGGCCGTGGAGATTCCGGCTCATATCACGCAGAAGGCGAACAAGCTGCAGGTGTGGCTCATCGGCGAGAACCGGTATGGGCGCCTGAAGAAGCGGCGGGATGTCCGCGTTGATTGATCAGAACTCGCCGATTGTTTCGTAGCCGTAGCGGGTGCAGAGGTTGCGATAGACGTCGGTGTCGATGGTTTTGCTGACTTTGCGAGTCGAGCCGTCGGCCATGCTGAAGTGAATGATGTTGCCGTGCCAGCTGCCGAAGCCGAACATGACTGCGGGGATGGCTTGAGTCTGTTCCCCTCTCCAGAAGGCGTCGAAATTCGGTTTGTCATCACGAACGCGGGCACAGCAGCTGTAGCCGTCCGGCCAGAGGCCGAGGAGTGATTCGCCGACAAGAAAGGTGGTCGAAGAGCCGTCGACGATGTCCCGCATTCGGATCGCCGAGTTTCCGTAGAAGATGCCGTTGTTCGGCGGCAGCGAAGTCGCGGTCGGGACTTCGGGCCACCATCCCATGTTGCCGCGATACTGAGTCATTCCCTGCGGCAGGCAACCGGTGTTAATCGGCGCCGAGGGACAGATGTAAGGTTTGACCGCCACTTTCCCGGCTTCGAAGTTGACGAGGCTGAAGCGGGCCAGATCGAAATCGATATGGATCGTCAGCTGTTCCATTTGCCGCAGCAGCAGAGCATGCCAGCTCCAGGCGCGTGCCATGCAGGCCCATTCATGCACAGCCTGAGCGATTGCGGGGATGGCGATGTCGCAGGAGAGACCTTCGGCCATGTCGTCGGAGTCGTTCGCGGGGATCATGTTTGGCGGCAAGGTGTTGTCGTAGCCTCGCGAGGCGAGCACATAGCCGCTGGGGAAGGAGGAGAAGGTGTCGTGATAGTTGTGCATCGCGATGGCAATCTGATGCAGATTGTTGCTGCAACTGATCCGTCGGGCGGACTCGCGTGCCTGCTGAACCGCGGGAAGAAGAAGAGCGATCAGAATCGCAATGATCGCGATCGACACGAGCAGTTCAATGAGAGTGAATCCCGGCGGGGACTTCTGCTGCGAACTCCGACTCAACATCGCGGCATCTCCTTACAGTCTTACTTCACTTTACGGCCCGCGAGGTCTCCCCTGCCACAGTTGGCGGGATGAAGCCGACTTCTCGACGTTTCCACGCGAACCACTCTCTGGCTCTTCTGAAGCGAAACGGTGTACAGTGTGATAATCTACACTGTTGTCCGATTTTCGTAGTAACGGCTTCGTAATCGCGTTGCGTGCTTCGCCGGACTTCGGGTGAGGAGACGAGAAGGAACCGGAACTGTGATGTCCGATGTATTAGCTGAGTGTGTTGCGAAGCTGGGGGACCCACCGCGGCGAGTCGCATTGTGGAGACGGCCTTATCTGCATGTCTCGAAGCCGGCCTGGCTCCGACAGAATCCCGGCGACAAACTGACGACCCTTTTCGATCACTTGCCGCAAGTCTATTCCGAGGGGCTGATCGTCTGGGGGCACATCATTCAGGCCAACGTATTGATGTTCAAACCTGGGGCTGACAACTGCCCGGGGGAACTCGTGTATTGCCTGGATCGAACGAGGCACGTGCAGCCGAAGTATCTGCAGGAGCTGGCTCACAGTCTGTTTCGCCTGAAAGGTACTCGGCCGGAGGATGCGGAACTGGCTCCAATCGCCGACTATCTGACCGACGAGTATATTCGCGTCTTCGGACTGAAAGTGCCGCGATCGATCAGCCACTCGGTTCCGTGCCGAATTTCGACGACATACTTCGTCCGCAAACACCTGCCTCAACGGCGTCTGTGTAAACCGCTGATGCCAATCGTGGTCCTTCCGGAGAAGCCTCACGTCGCGATGCCGCTCCCGGCCCGGTATTGGCCAAAGGAGCTGGTGACGTGGTGGAGCGAGTGAAACAGGGGCGGGGTTCACCTAACCCAACCCACACTGTTCTTTCAGCCGCTCGGTCAATGTGGTGAACTGAGCCAGAGCCGGGAGACGGGTGCGGTGGCAGTTTTCGTCCTCGAGCTGGATCTGTTTGCCGGTGTTCTCGGCGATCACGGCTTCGATGGACTGGGTGTCTCTGCGTTCTGCCGGGAGCGGAATCGAGACGAAGCCTTCGTGCATTTCCGGCTGCTGCGTGCCGGAGTATTCGTCGGGCGGCAGGTAGATGGCTCCCGAGTAGATGTCGACCGCGAAAGCGATGACACCGGGAATGAAAAACAGTAGCAGGCCAATGCCGTCGAGAGCGACGACCTTCCAGTCGATGCGACCGCCCTGTTGCCCGCGACGTTCCGGATAGAGAAACGTACCGCAACCCGACAGGCCTACCGAGAGGGCGGAGAGAGTCAGTGTCGACAGAAACGAACGGCGGGAACGCAAAGGAATCATCATTCGGCTTTCGATCGCGAAACAAACGCGCAGAAGAACGACACAGCAGGCCCGCCAGCGGAGAACCGTCGAGACGATCTCCGGAAGCCGCGTTTGTTACTACGGATCTGCCAATGATGTCAACGGCAGAGCATGGTCTGTAAGAATGACAATCGCACTCAGGGTCGATGGCGTCGGAAAACACATGAAGTGACCGCACACGGTCACTCATTCCGGAGGAGCTACCCGATTCTGACTCGGTTCTCTATGATCAAACGTGATGAATGTGCCACCTCCGCTTTCCCGCTTTCTGCTGCTGCTCAATGCGTTGAGTCTCGATGCGCCGCTGGCAGCCATCGCATGGCAGGATCTGGCGGCTCGGCACTTTGGCGTACACGTGCTGTGGACGGAGCGTCTGCTGCTGTTGCTGGGAACCTGGCTGGTCTACTGTGGTGATCGATTGCTTGATACGGTCTTCACAGACCAGAACCACGCCCTGATTGGACGGCACCTGTTCGTGCGACAAAAACGGGGACCGCTGCTCGTCGTCTGGTTGATTCTCGCTCTCGTTGCAGGCGTGTTGATTGAAGAGACCGTCAACGGAAATGACCTGCGGGCAGGGATTGCGCTCGTGTTTACGCTTGCCGCTTACTTTCTGATCTGTCTTCGCTGGCCTCAGTTCCGGTTCTATCTCCCTCGGGAACTGGTAGTGAGCGTGTACTTTCTGGCCGCGATCGTTTTCTTTCCAGCGATTCATGCCACGGGAGACTGGTTCGGCATCATTGCGACGCCGTTTTGCGGCGTCTGTCTCGTCCTGGCTTTTCTGAACTGCCTGGGCATCTCGTGCTGGGAAGCGATTGAGGACGGGCAGGCAGGCGAGTGGACGATGGCGACGCGCAATCCGTGGATCGTGGAGAAGTACCGTTATCTCGCTCTGTTCGCGGCCGGTGTGCTGGGAGGGATGCTGTTAGGCGGGCCGTTGCCGGCGGAGTTTGAAGCGGGGGCGATGCTGGCCGCTCTGCTGCTCGCGGCTCTGGATGTAGTGCCGGTTTCGAGAGAACTGAAACCGGTGCTGGCAGATCTCATCCTGATCGTGCCGTGGCTGATCGTCAGTGCGGTGTCGGCAGCCGGACTTGCGTGAGATCGCTTCCCGGTTCGATCAGCTCGGCAACACCGGCTCCAGCGAGTTCTGAGCCGGAGACGAAGCGTCCGGGGATTGACCAGGAAGTCAGCAGTTTCCGGTCGAGCGGGAACATCTCAGCCATGAGCCGCTCGCACGTTTCCTGTACGTCTTTGAAATGCCGCGTCCACTCAGCCGCTTCCTCAAGACGCACGTTCTCTTCGCTCTCCCATTTCATGGGATGGAACAGATGGGTCGAGAAGGGCATCACATACCGCCTGCGGCAGGCGGCGAATGGAAGCAGGGCTGCCGACGAGCATTCACCAAGCACGACTCCTGTCGCTTTCAGATTGCGAAGCTGAATGAGCGATAGCAGCGACAACGCCGTATAGACGCTGCCTCCATTGGAGTCGAAGTAGATGGTGCCGGAACTGTTGAGAGGCAATTCGACGATGGCTTCGAGGAGTTCGACGTGCCGATCGTTGAAGTCACCGGCGATCAGCAGTTCCCACGGTCCGCTGGTCTCTTTTCGAGAAGACTGGGCGGCCGGCGCGGGAGCAGAACGAAAGGTGGGGCGAAACGCCGGGGCGTCGGCGCGGGGGCGAGAATTCTTCCGACTCATTTGCTGAGCGTTGCCAGTACGTTTCGAGGAATTTCTTCGAGGTGTTTCCACAGGTGCTTCGTTTCGCCATCCAAGTCAACGAGATGCAGTTCGGATTTGGAGAGCTTTGCCACGATCTGCCGCTGCTCCGAGCCCCACATCTTCTTCACGTATTCCAGACTTTTCGCCGGCCCACCCCCGACGATCTTGAAGACGACATGCTGCCGGGCAGGTTCGTAAGACCAGTTGTATTCGATCTTCAGCTTCGAGCCAACGAACATGCTGGCGAATGCGTTGGCGTGAAAGTAGATCGTCGCCGTCCCGTCATCGCGAACAGTGAGATACCGGTCGCCGTAGTATTCCGACTTCCAGGCACCGACCACAATCTTCTCGATCTGTTCGGTGCTGAGTTCGTCCGGCGGCACGGCGGAATCGGGCAGGGTGAGCGACGTGGAATCGGTCGAGGTCTGATCCGGCGGCGGAAGCGGTGCATCCAGCGGATCCTGAGCGGGCACGCCTCGATCGGGCGGCAACTCTTCGACCGCTTCCTGTCGCATGGCGTTCCAGAAAATGAACCCCAGCATCGCCAGGATAACGAGGGGGATGCCCACGGTTCTAAGTTTTCGCCAGCGGGCGAGCGGCGGAGATGATTCGTTATCCGTCACAGATCACTTCCTCCAAATTGACGAGAACCCCGGATGGGGCGATTCTGGTAACCAGTCCAAAATTGTAGACTAATCCGGTGCGGGTGTCACTCCGGCTCCCCGAAGCGTCGCAGGGATCGCCCTGTATTGAGCTGAGTAAGAGAAGCGGCATTATGAGCATTGACTGGGCATCCTTAGAAGATCTCCTGAGAAATAATGAGTCCTTTGTCCTGACGAGCCATGTGCGACCCGACGCCGATGCGCTCGGTTCCGAACTGGCTCTGGCCGGGATGCTGGAGTCCTGGGGGAAACAGGTTCATATCATCAACCCCGGCGCAACGCCGGCTCATCTCCAGTTTCTGGATCCGGAGAGCAAGGTCTCCGCGCTACATACTCATCCTGACCGTGCAGAACTCATCCGCAAATGCGATGCCCATATCGTGCTCGATACCAGTGCCTGGATTCAGTTGGGCGAAGTCGGCAAGGTGATGAGTCGCAGCGATTCGACGAAAATCGTGATCGACCATCACGTCAGCTCCGACGATCTGCAGGCGGTCGAATTCAAGGATACCACCTCGCCGGCGACCGGATGTCTGGTCTACGAGCTGATGACATTCTGCGAGTATACTCCCACGATGCAGGAGGCCAGCAGTCTGTACTGTGCGATCGCAACCGATACGGGCTGGTTCCGCTTCCCGGCCACGAACCCGGTCACGATGCGTATCGGCGGGGAATTGATCGCAGCCGGGGCGAATCCGGCTCAGCTGTATAACAGGCTCTACGAACAGGGTTCCGTGGAACGTCTGAAGCTTTCCGGCCTGGCTTTACAGCGAGTCAGCCTCGCCTGCGACGACCTGCTGGTTTACACCTACGTGACCCAGGCAGACTTCGCAGCGACGAAAGCTCACCCGGCGGATACCGAGAATCTGGTCAACGAATGCATGCGGATCAAAGGGACCCAGGCCGCGTTTATTCTGGTTGAACAGCCGAACCGACAGCTGAAGGCCAGCCTGCGCAGCCGGGAGAGCGTCGATGTGACGCCGGTTGCTGAGCATTTCGGAGGCGGAGGACATCGTCAGGCCTCCGGAGCAATGCTGCCTGGCCCAATTGACCAGGCGATTGAGAAGCTGGTGGAGCTGTTTGCTGTTCAGCTGAAACTCGCGGGCGTGGAACCAACCGTCCAGAAATGAGCGATCGAAGCGCAATTTGACCGCTCGGAAAGCGGTCAGGCGCCGACCTTATCGCGGTAATCAGGCTGAGCCTGCAGCTCGGGGAAACGATCCCGGTACATCCAGCGATGCCACCAAGTCGCCTTTTTGAGACTCGGGTCATCCTCTAGAATCTCGCGAGTCTTGCCTCGGCGAGTCTGCACCACCAGCGTGCCATCATCGCGAATCTCGCGGATTACCCAGAACTTCTCGACGACGTAGTTGTACTGATCTCCATGGGCACTCGGGCTCACCTTCGTTGCGCGCAACGTCGGGTGGGATGACTGTTTGGTCATCAGATAAATCACGTGATCGCCCACCTGGAACTGATTCATCGCGGTATTTTCACCTCGCCGTTTTATTTCAAGAGACAGAAATCAGCAATCAGTCATTCTAGATGTCTTTCCCGGCCTTGAAAAGATGATGTTTGCCTCGATTATACGAAATTCCTGCGGAATACAGGATAAACATGAACTTAGCCATGGGTAAATCTACCCGTTTTACGCGGTCGCATCTCTCCCCTCCCTTTCTGAACTCTCTTCTTCGAGTCGACGGTCATGTACAACAGCTTCGTTAGTCACTTCAAAACCATGGGGGATGTCGACGTCCTCTGGCACGACGGCGTCTACCATTTGTTCCACCTCGTTTTGCCCAACCACGATTTCATTGCGCATGCAACCAGCAAAGACGGGCTGAACTGGAAGCGAATTGAAAACGCGCTGTTCATCGGCGACCCGGGAAACTGGGACGACTACATGCTCTGGACAATGCATGTCTCCCCCGATCCCCATGAGCGGGGCTGGTGGCGGATGTTTTACACCGGGTTGTCCCTGGATGATCAGGGTTCGCTGCAGCGCATCGGAATCGCCCGCAGTCGCGATCTGATTCACTGGGAGAAGTTCAAGGACTCCTCGAACAAGAGCTCGGCCGGCGTCCCCTGCGATGCAAACTATGTCCCTCTCTGTTCCAAACTCCCCTACTACGAGCAGAAGCCGGCGGCTGATCATGCCTGGGTCAGTTTCCGCGATCCCTACTATTTTCAGCACGAAGGCCAGGGCTACCTGGCCATGGCCGCCCGGGTTCCGTTCGGTCCCAGCATTCGACGAGGCTGTGTCGGCCTGGCCAGGGAGACCTCGCCGCATTGCTTCGAACTCGTGGAACCGCTGCATCACCCGGGCCAGTACGATGATATTGAGGTCCCGAATCTGCTGAAGTTCGACGGTCGGTATTACCTCATCGGCAGCATCCGCGAAGATGCCAAGATCCGCTACTGGTACTCGAACAGCCTGGACGGACCCTGGAGCAACTATTACGACAACGTTCTGCTCGCAGCCGGGAACTACGCGGGCCGTGTGAGCTGGGATGATCGCGGGCCACTGCTCTGGAATTTCTATACGCCGGATGCCGAAGTCCGAAATCGTAAGAATCTGATGCCGCCCCCGAAACGGATCGTCCAACTCGACGATGGTCGCCTCGCGGTTCGCTCCATCGAAGCCTTTGACGACATCGTGGAAAGCACGTTCACGCACCGGGAGCTCAACCCGATCGCGGCTCTTTACAGCAAGTTCGACAGCCAGGTCGCCTTCGATGATGGTTCCGAAAGCTACGAGGTCAACTGCAATGGAGGGTTCCAGGGCTTCCTGTTCTCCCCGATCTTCAAAGGCTTTCGGCTGAAGACGCGGTTGCGGCTTTCCGGGCTGGGCAAATGCGGGCTTCTGTTTCGTGTCGATCCGGAATCGAGCGACGGCTACCACCTGTCTCTCGATCTCATTAAAGGGGTCGCGCAGCTGCGGGCCTGGGGGCATCGGAACGAACCCGATTCCGAGCAGGCTTTCCAGTATCAGCGACTGCAGGCCGCCTACTGGCGGAATACGGACAAGCTGGAATTCGACATTACGCTATTGTGTCTGAACACCTACATCGAATTCGCGATCGATGACAACGTGCTGCTCAGTCTATCGGATGAAACGTTTAGCGAAGGGCATCTGGGCGTGTATGTCGAATCGGCGACCGTCGTGCTCGAGAATCCGACCGTCGAAATCCTGCACACGCCGGAACATCCTACGGACGATCTCCCGATGGGTTCGAAGGACGCGGCCCCGATCCCCCGTCCGAATGACCCGACGTCCGGGCAATGAGATAGCGGATCCCCAGAAACGCTCCGCCGGCAAACCCGAAAAAGCCTAAAATCCGAGTGTCGAAGTACTGGTCAAGAGCGTAGCCGATGCCGCCGCAGAGCAGCATGATGCAGACAGACGTCGTCACGTGAGAGACCGTTCGCATCGCTTCGCGGATGGAAGAAGCCATGCTGTCATCCCTCCGAGTCCGCGGCAGGGAATCGTGTTTGTTGTCAGTCATCAGACGGCATCCCATTTTGCGAGCGGGGACTTGTTTCGCGGTCTCCCGATTGTAACATGATGAGAGAGAACAAGTCTCTGCCCTGTTCGACACCGGACCTTAATTTGTTGGCCCTACAAGTTCTCCCGCGGGAACTTTTGTGTTCAGGCAATCGTGTCACCATCTGCGTGAACCACGGGACCCTGAGCCGGGATTCCCACCTTTTGAATGCGGGTTCAGAACAAATTTCGTCTGAACGGCAGCGGCGGAGACTTTCTTCTTTTTTACTCGAGAGCGAAGCGACGGAAGTCCGAAGCTCGCGGGTGAAAGCATCGGCTCAAACCGCCGTCACATCCGTTTTCCTGCCTGCAGATTTCCGGTCCGCCCGGTCCGCGAAACGACACCGTGAACTATGGCCGGACTGTTCGACAAGGCGGAGCAGAAACATCGCGATCAGGCTCGTCCCCTCGCGGCCCGCATGCGTCCGCAATCGCTCGACGAATTCGTCGGCCAGAAGCACATCCTCGGCGAAGGACGACTGCTCCGCCGACTGCTTCACGCCAACCGCATCAGCTCGCTGATCTTCTACGGCCCGCCCGGCACCGGAAAGACTACGCTCGCTCAGCTGGTCGCCAATCACACACAATCCCGCTGGTACTCGCTCAATGCCGCCTCGTGTGGGGTGAAGGACGTTCGAGCCGTGCTCGAAGAAGCCGGCGATGAACTGGCCGCGACCGGCCGCCGGACCATTCTCTTCGTCGATGAACTGCACCACTTCAGCAAGACGCAGCAGGATGTGCTTCTGCCGGATCTCGAACGGGGCACGGTGATTTTCATCGGAGCGACGACGGACAATCCGTACTTCGCGCTCGTATCGCCATTGCTGAGCAGAAGCCAGATCTTCGAGTTCGAACAGATCACCGCCGCCGACATCATCAGTCTGCTCCAACGCGCCCTCGTTGATCGGGAACGAGGACTGGGAACTTCCAACGTCGGCGCGACCGATGAAGCGCTGGAGTTCCTCGCCCAGGGAGCCGATGGCGATGCCCGACGGGCGTTGAATGCACTTGAAGTCGCCGTCCTGTCCGTCGCGGAGATGGAAGGGCAGGACCGGCTCGTGACGCTGGATGTCGCCGAAGAGTCGATGCAGCGAAAAGCGATTCGCTACGACGGCACGGGCGACGAGCACTACGATGTCGCCAGCGCGTTCATCAAGAGTATTCGCGGCTCCGATCCAGACGCCGCCATCTACTGGATGGCCCGCATGCTCGAAGCCGGAGAGCCGCCACGGTTTATCGCCCGACGATTGATGATCGCCGCCTCCGAAGACATCGGCAACGCCGATCCCCAGGGGCTGGTGATCGCCACGGCTGCGGCGCAGGCGACGGAAATGGTCGGCATGCCCGAGTGCCGGATCATCCTCGCGCAGGCCGCCACGTATCTCGCCTGTGCTCCCAAATCGAATGCCTCCTACGCGGCGGTTAACGCGGCGATCTCCGATGTTCAACATCGTGAGATTCTGCCCGTGCCGATGCAGCTCAAAGATCGTCACTATCAGGGGGCAAAACAGTTGGGACATGGCGAAGGATATCGGTATCCTCATGATGCCCCCTCCGGCTGGGTCGATCAGGATTATCTGGGGGCAGACCGGACGTACTACGAACCGGTCGATCGCGGCTACGAACGGCGAATTCGCCAGAGGATGCAGGAATTACGGGAGCACGGAGGTGAGCACCATGAGTAATTCAGAGATGTTTGGCCGAAGGTCACGGCCGGAACGGCAGTACGCTCTCCTCACGTCGAGACGAGCATGAATCAGCAGATCCTGGGCATTGAACTGGCTCTCCGGGATCTGTTGCCGAGCGTTGAGACCGTTTCGCGGCAGTTGTCGGAACGCGATTTTCGCAGACGCTACGCCATCCCCTATTATCACGGGCAGACCGCAGGCCGCTTTCACAGCGATCATCTCCTGCTGCTCTGGCTCCGTTACGGCGACCTTGTCTTCGTCATCGAAGCCCGGCGGGATACGCTGCCGTTCTCCCATGCCGAGCAGAAGCTTCTTCGCGGCTTCGAACGGGTCGTCGCCTCGCTGTATGTCACGCATCAGGCCCGTGTCACCCGCAGCGCGTTACGAATCGCAAGCTTCCATTCCTTCACCGAACTGATGGTTGCGCTCTACGTCTGGAACCGAAAAGCGCACACGTTCTGGACGCCAGTGCTGCTGATCAACCAGCTGCAGGAACTTGCGCTCGAACGGTATGAAGGGGCGCGGTGTACGTCGGGCTTCGTCTTCGTGGGCGACATCAATCCGTTCCTCGAAGACCTGGATGAGGATCTCTATGTCTTCGAGCGGTTCAATCAGAACGTGTTGCTTCGGACGCGGTACTTCTCCAAGCCGGGTTCCTACCGGTACGTCGATGGCCGCAATGCGTTTTATGTGGTCGACAACCAGCAGGTCGTCCATGGCGTGGTTCGCTGCATGCAGCCGCGGCATTACGATATGGCGGCTCGGGTGTCGAACAATCATCTTTCCGGGATGCTGAATAATACACGGACTCGAACCTGGGTCGGCTACGTCGGCAATAACGACGACGTGAATATCGCGTTACCGAACGGGAAACAGCTTCGCTGCCACAAACGGGCGTGGCATTTCATTGACCGGGATCTGCTGGTCAACGTGCTGCGAGAGCACGGGGCTTGTGAAGAACTGCTTCAAAGTCTGATTCCGACCCTGTTCGCCGTGTCCGACATGCGGAAAGGGACAGTCGTTCTGATTCCCGATGACGATGCCGCTCTCCCGCCCGAAGCCGGTCGGATCGACGACTCGCCACTGGGCCAGCAGCTCGCCGACAACGTCAATCAGACGAACTTCACAATTCTGGCCCGTCGCAATGCCGCCATCGGTTTGCTGACGTCAGACGGATTGACCGTCGTTTCGCGCGAAGGGAAAGTCCTTCGCTGCGGGTCCATCATTGCGATGGATGCCTACGAAGTCTCGTTCCTTTCCGGCGGCGGCCGCACCCACGCCGCCCGAGCCGCCTCCCGGTACGGATACGTGATCAAAGTGTCCGAAGACGGCCCGGTCTCCCTGTACCGCAACGGCGAGTGCCTGCTGACGTACCGCTTCTGAGCGATGATCAACAGTAGTAGACTCCGCTTGGCGGCGGCATCGTGCGAATAATAGGCCAGGGTGAAGGAGAAATGCATGTGGAGCGCTTCGCAGGCCGTTGCTTCCAATGCGACACCCCGTGTTGGCAACTGTCGACCTCCCCGCTCGCAGAGTCGACCTCTTAACCCGAAACGTCAGTGAGGGACGTCCGCCAAACGCCTTCGCTCACGCGTCGGGTTAGGACGCCCACGGACGCAGCGGATGGGGCAATGAAATCGCGACGCGGCATTCCGGGGGGAGCGTCTAATTGCTGGGGAACGGTTGCAATGATGAAGAGTTCACGGGTGGTTCGTCCGCCTTTGGCGGGCGGGTCGCGGAAGCGACAAGAGGCCGCGCCATCCGCGTTTTTTACGGGAATCGTTCGGTCCTCGTAGAGATCTCGCCCATGGCGCAGCCTCTTGTGACTTCGTCACCCGCCCGGGACGGACGGGCCACCCGTCGACGTTCTAACTCCTACTGGAAGCGTCGGCCTTAGAAGCATGCCACACGCATTTCCCCCTCACGCTAACCCTCTCCCCCAGGGGCGAGGGGACTTGCCTGCATCGAGCGTCTAATTGCTGGGAACGGTTGCGACGAGTTCGGGCTATGCGGTGGTGTCACTGGAGAGCTCACGGACGACAACGCGGGAGCCGCGCATTTCGATGATCTCGATCGGCGAGTTCTGCTGGATGTAGGGGCCCTGCGTCACGACATCGACAATCTCGTCGGCGAAGCGGGCCTTGCCGGACGGGCGGAGGATTGTGGTCGCTTTTCCTTTCTGGCCGACGTGCAGTCCCTGTTGCGGGTTTGCCAGGTCGGGCCTCAACTGCAGGGACTCGGTATCCCCGGCGTGCTTACGGACGGGGGGAATCAGGACCACGTGCCGCAGAAACGGGATTTGGGGCAGGTACTTACTGATGACCATCGACGTGGCTATCACCGCGACGATCGGCACGGTGAGCATCGTGACCACCTGCACGAATTTCTGCGAGTCGACTTCGGGTTCAATGTTGTTGAACGTCTCACTCGCGAGCACTAACGAAAGGACCATCATCAGTCCGCCGGAGACACCGAAGACGCCGAAGCCCGGCACGATGAAGATCTCCATCAGAATACAGGCTATACCCATTACGAACAGCACGATTTCAAGTCCGGTCGCCGTGCCGCCCAGGTACCGACTCCAGAAGAAGATTCCGAAGCAGAGCGCCGAGCAGATGCCGAAGATTCCGACCATGAAATGCAGTTCGATATAGATGCAGATGATCGCGACGAACAGCAGGAAACCGGTCACGAACGGGTCGTTTAGAATGTAAACCAGCGTGTCGACCCACGTGCGACCCACGGCGTCGAGTTTCACATCGGCCGGGATGTTGAGTCGGTCTTTGAGCTCATCGAGATCCTGCACGACGCCGGCCGCAATCTTCAGTTCAACCGCTCGATCGTCCTGTACTGTCAGCAGCTGATCCTTGGCCGACTCCGGAACGAGCGGCCCTTTGACCCATTCTCCGTTGGAGTCGTTGATCTCCGCTTCGCTCATGTACCAGACGCGTCCGGTATCGCGATGCGTCACCTGAAAGACTTCGAGATCCTTGAACGACATCGCTTCGAGTAGAGCCGAGGGCCGGTTCTTGCGCTCGGCGAGTGACTTCAGCGTCTGCCGAAGCGGGCTGAGCAGCTTCTCGGGAACGCGTTTGAACGCTCCGTCGAACTCCTGCTGAATCACGCCGGCATCGCCGATCTGACCATCCGGACCCATGTAGATTTCATCGCACCCCAGTGCGGTGATGGCAGCCGAGCTGATGGCATGATCGGGGACGTAAGCGATCGTCCGCACATCCTTGTCTTCGAGATCGGCAATCAGGTTCGCCAGATTGGTCCCGGACATCAGATACCCGCCGGGCGACTCAATCCGGAAGATCAGCACTTCGGCGTCTTCCACCAGGGCCCGTTCGATCTGCCGCTGGATGAAGGCTTCGAGCACGGGGTCGATGATGTCGGTCACTTCAATCAGTTTGACGACCGTCGATTCCCCCTGGCCGCGATGCTCCCGCAGGTTCTGCGGGTCGATGCCGTACAGGTCGGCCAGTTCGGCTCGGGTATTCAGCGTCTGCGAAACGAGGATTCCGAGCTCGCGAGCCGCTTGCCCGGAGAAAATCCCCCGCTGGCCTTTGTCCTTGATCACTTCGACGTCGGTGATGGCCAGTTCGTTGTCTCTAAGCACCTTGGCCTGCTGTTCGGTCACGACCCGCTTCTCGGAGACGCCATCGCGTTCAATCGTGGCGACGAGCAGAGTGACCTGTGGATTGAGCATCCCCTGAACCAGATCACCATTGAGCCGCAGATTGTGACGCTTATCAACCAGCGAGAGCACGAGCTGTTCTTCATCGGGCTCGACCGCTTTCCCACGGCCGACATCGCCCAACTCGGCGTCTGGCTGCATGACAATATCCTGGCAGCCGAGCGCGATAACGACGTTGTTACCGGTGACCGTTTCCGGCACCCAGGCAATGGTTTTCACGCGATCGATTTTGGACGACGTGAGGAACTTCGCCAAGCCGTGAACCTGATAGAACTCGCTTTGTCCTGGCTTGATTTCGAGGATGAGAAAGGCGGGCCGGTTCTCGGTGCGGGCCAGTTCCTGTAATTTCAGCGCGGTGTTGCGGACGGTTCGGAAGACACTGTCGTCGACCGGACTGTCGACGACAACGTAGCGAGCGACCGGCGTCTTTGCCGGGCCGGCGGCCTTTTCTTCAACTTTATCGACCACCGGCTCCAGGTCGGCTTCATCGGCATGCAGACTCGGCGAGGCGAGTGCGGCCCACAGGCAAACCGCAAAGGAGCAGAGCCAGAAAGGAATCAGGCTGCTCGGCCGGGGTCGTTCGTAACTGCGCATGTTCACGTATCTCCGATTCAGGTCGCAAGACGGACGCCGTCTCTCGAGCGACGCACCCCCGATCCCATTCTCACCGCTCAAGGTGCGAAAATCCAGTATCGCTGCCCGAACGACGGGTAACGATTGCACCACGGCAGGATCAACCGGCGCGACCACGTCCCAGTACAACGAGACCGGGAGCGTTTCGGATCAATGAAGCTCCCTCAATTCAGCGGAAGGCCCGGCTGAAGAGGGACAAGTCGCTATTACGCGGCGTCAGGCCGCGGCGAGCGTGGAACTTTGAGAGAGTTCGCTGAGCAGCAAGCCGCCCCGGAGGGACGCGAAGCGGAAATCTGTGACGCGATGCAACATCGAGATCTGCAACGGCAGTTCCACGTTGAGCAACGTCTGCGAGAAAATATGCTCCAGACCGGCCGGCTTGGCCAGCGGACCACCAAGGATCAATGGCAGTCGTCGCGGCAACTGATTCAGTAACCGTGGGGTCAGTTCCTGCTGCACACGGTACAGGATCAGATGAGCCAGTTCCCGATACTGATTTCGCAACGCCAGGGTTCGCGGATCGACGATGCGGTTGAGCGTCAACACACCTTCCCGCCATTCCTGAAGCGGGCGGGCATCGAGAGCTTCGCGGCCGTCCTGCAGTCGAACGTAGTTCTTCTCCGACAGGGCGATCTCACGATCCATCCGGGCTCCGCCGAACGGCAGCG
Organism: Rubinisphaera margarita; assembly: GCF_022267515.1. Lineage (NCBI taxonomy): Bacteria > Pseudomonadati > Planctomycetota > Planctomycetia > Planctomycetales > Planctomycetaceae > Rubinisphaera > Rubinisphaera margarita. The sequence goes on from NZ_JAKFGB010000015.1 coordinate 21,210, forward strand.
TGAAAGCGGCCACCTGACGGGTCTGAAACACGATGGAAACATCGATCGAGCTGTGGTCGAGATGAATGGCGATTCCAGAATAGCCGAAGTCGGATCCCTCGCCGAAGATCAGCCCCAGGCTCGGCGAGATCGTTTCCGGAGCATAGCCCCGCAGCTTGACCAGATGGTTGAGGAAGTGAAGATCGTGCTCTTCAACGGCCGAGTCATCGCTCAGAGCCGCAATCACCAGACCGCGTGATCCAGCCGGAGGAGACGGTGGAAGCAGCCCTTCCACCAGGGCTCCGAGGAGCTGACGCGACACGGGATCGTTCTGGCGAAGCCGCCCGCCATCGAGCACCGACTGCAGCGGAATGGACAACAGCTCGGCCAGTTCCCGGGCCGCCATGCCATAGACAAGGAGTCCTTCATCGCAGACCGCGACACCTTCGCCGTGTCGCTCCAGCAGGCGACGCTGAGCTTCGAGAGAACTGACGACCACATATTCTGTGGGGACGCGACGGGCCAGCAGGCGGCCTCCCTCCCGTCGCAGCGACCGAAACTCGCCGCCACCGAACTCAATTGCGATCTGCATGGTCAATCCACTTCCTGCCTGGATGAGTCGTTACCGCCTGAAGAACTCTCAGGGCCGTCTAGGAGTTCGAACTGGTCGACTGCTGGAACAGGGAATACTCGGACTCGCAGAGGCCGGTCTGGCCCTGCCACTGGACGTCGTCTTTGGTAACCGAACGACGGAAATGAGGTCCGGCGGAGCGACTTTCGCGCTCGGCCCGGGCTCCGGTCGAAATATGAGGCCGGGGAACTTCGTGAGCCGCGTCGATCCGGAATTCATACTGCAGGTGCGGCTTGCCGAAGAACTTCATCTCACGCGGCAACAGCACCCGCTCTTCAATCACGGGCGTACGTTCATCCACCCCGGTTGACTGCTCCGTCGCGGCGACAGCTTCCTGAACTGGAGCGGCTCGTCGCACGGGCTTCTCGCGAACCGGTTGCGGAATCTCTTCGGAAAGTCCTCGCTGATTCAGATGCGCTCGAATGGAGGCAAAGATCACCGTCACGACGCCGATGACAACAATCGCGCCGGCGACAAAGCCAATCAGCGACGCCGTCGAGGAAGCGGGCGGTTCGAGCGGATTGGGCACGACTTCGCCGGCAGCAGCCATGTGAATCTCGCCCCGTTCAGAAGGCACGCCGTCATTGCGGGTCACCGTGTAGGAATCGGGGGCGGCCGACTGGAATTCTTCGAACAGGTCGCGTCCGCTGGCGTCGGTCACGGTGTCTTCCGTCCCCGGGATCATCAGAGCGGCTACGCGGGGATTGGACTCCTCCTCACGGTGGGTCATATCGGCTGCGGGAGCCGGTTCGGCTGTTGGATTCGGCAGTGCGGAGGGAACCGAAAGCCCCGGGACGCTCGACTCGGTCGCTGACGACGCGGTGACTGACGACTGGAAGAACGACCGCTGAGGTTTAGCTTCGACCGCAGCCGCAGGTGTTGCTGTTTCATTCATAGACTGCAGCGGCGGCACCGGCGCCAGATCCGAAGAGACATCACGGGGCGTTTGCTCCGCAGAGGACTCCTGCGACCAGCCTGGCACCGAATTAAACGGAGTTGTCGGACGCTTCAGCGGTTCATTGGTAACGGCCGGCGGAGTCGATTCCGCTGTAGCAAAGTCGAGAACCGAAGGAAGCCGTGGAAGGTCGTCCGTGCTGACCAGGCGGGGGGGAACCGAAAGAACCATCCCGCTGGAAAGCAGACCCGGTTCCGTACGGGATCGATCTCCCGCCACAACGACCGTGCCCGCCGCGACGCGAGCGGGCTGCTTGAGCCAGTAGGTCAGCAGACTGTCGACGGTGAGTCCAGATTCCCAGAGCGGCATCACGACCGGATGCGGCTGCAGACCGATGAGCACGACATGGCCCTGGTGCGCATCGGCATTCGCGGTCTTTTGTTGCTGGCTGCGAACAACGGACACTGAATCGCTCTTCGTGGAGTTGCTGAACGAAACCGTTCGAGCCCGCCCTGGAGCGGACTGTTCGATGATGACGACATCGCCCGGCCGAAGTTTGTAGTCAATCTCTGGCGTATAAAGCAGCACCACGCCGGCCCGACCGCCACGAACAATCTGAATTTTCCGGCCGGCGGAATCGAGGAGACCACCTGCCCGGGCGATGAGATCCTTCAAAGGAATCGACTCGGAGGTGAATTTGTACGTTCCCGGCGATTCGACCGCTCCCACCAGAGCGACAGCCGGAGCTTTCGCAGCCGCGTCCTTGGGGGACTCGAACTGAATCACCTTGGGAGCCAGCGCAAAGCACTGATGAGCAGGCGCGAGGACGATGACGGCCAGTCCCAGCCAGGCCATCCAGCGAACTCCCGAACGGGCGTGTTCTTTCGCGTTCATTCTGCTCTCCCGGCCCCGTCGTCCTGTCAAGTCTCGAAAGGGAATGGTTACGTGTGGTCGCGGTTCCTCGCCGTCCGATCGGCCTGAGTGAGCCGGTTCGATGCGGTAATGCCTGAGTCGTCAGGACCAGATGAGTGACGCTCGCCTCAGAGGCGCGAGAAACAATCCGCACGCGCAGGACGACCGTCGGGTGGGAAACCCGCTATAATCCTGATAATCGGCAAAACTGGTCGCGGACATTCACGCATTTCTATGCTCACGACCTCAGCAGCCAAACGAATCTGCAAAGCGGGTAATCTGGGAACTCAAGGCGAACTCCTCATGTGGCTCGGCGGCACTTTCTGGTGGGTGATCATCTTCGGGCCGATCGTCTTCGGACTCATTGTCCTGATGCTGATTTTCTTTTTGATGGGCGGCGGGACGACCTTTCTCGACTTCCTTTCCGTGCTCTTCAATACCGGCGCCAAGCTGACCTGCTGGCACTGCGGTCAGGAGACCCTGGCCGAACGCAAGCACTGCCGCCATTGCGGCAAAGAGTTGCAGTAAGAGTCTGTCAGGGATCGCGCATGAAAAAAGCCACACCGAAGTGTGGCTTGAATCACTTTGCTGGATCGCGATCCCAAAAACAGAACGCTCTAGCTGTCGTGACGCAGGACGAGCATGCCGAGCGGCGGGAGCACGACTTCGACACTGTTTTTCCGACCGTGCATCGGCGTGTTCGTTGATACCACCTTACCGGCATTGCCGACATCCGTGCCGCCGTAACGATGGGCGTCGCTGTTGAGAATTTCCTGATACGTTCCGGGCAACGGCACGCCAACACGGTATTTCTCACGGGGAACCGGCGTGAAGTTGAAGATGCAGACCAGCGTTTCGGTCACGTTCTTCGACATCCGGCAGAACGCGTAGGTACTGTTCTCGGCGTCGTCGGCATGAATCCAGGAGAAGCCCGCTTCACTGAAGTCGACTTCGTGCAGAGCCGGGTGCTCCCGCATTACGCGGTTCAGATCGCCAATAAAATTGCGGATGCCATCGTGCTGTGTGTTCCCGATGAGAGCCCAGTCGAGCTCGGCATCGTGATTCCACTCATGCCACTGAGCCATTTCGCAGCCCATGAACAGCAGTTTCTTACCCGGCATGCAGTACTGGTAACCATAGAGCAGCCGCAGGTTGGCGAACTGCTGCCAGTAATCGCCCGGCATCTGCGAGATGAGCGCTTTCTTCCCATGCACGACTTCGTCGTGCGAGAGGGGCAGGACAAAGTTCTCGGTGAAGGCGTAGATCATCCGGAACGACAGCTCGTTCTGGTGATGCTTGCGGTGCACGGGGTTGTGGCGGATGTAATGCAGCGTGTCATTCATCCAGCCCATGTCCCACTTCATGGTGAAGCCGAGTCCACCCTCGTAGACCGGACGGGAAACACCGCCCCAGGCGGTCGATTCTTCCGCCAGCGACAGCACGCCCGGGAACTCTCCATGCAGCATGACGTTCAGATCTTTGAGGAACTGAATTGCTTCCAGATTCTCGCGACCGCCGTGACGGTTCGGAATCCACTCGCCGTCCTTCCGGGAGTAATCGAGGTACAGCATCGAAGCGACCGCATCGACGCGGATACCGTCGATGTGATACTTGTCGAGCCAGAAGCGGGCACTCGACAGCAGGAAGTCGCGGACTTCGTTGCGGCCGAAGTTAAAGATGAACGTGTTCCAGTCCGGGTGGAAGCCCTGACGGGGATCGGCGTGTTCGTAGAGAGCCGTGCCGTCGAAGTTGCCGATCGAATGTCCGTCGGTCGGGAAGTGAGCCGGAACCCAGTCGATGATCACGCCAATGCCGGCCTGATGGAACTGGTCGATGAAGTACTTGAAGTCTTCTGGACTTCCGAAACGCGAGGTCGGGGCAAAGTAGCCGGTCGTCTGATAGCCCCAGGACCCATCGAACGGGTGTTCGGTGATCGGCATCAGCTCGATGTGCGTGTAGCCCATTTCCTGGACGTAGTTGAGCATTTCGTCAGCAAGTTCGCGGTACGTGAAATACTGGCGGCCATCTTTGGGACGCTTCCAGGAACCGAGATGGACCTCATAGATGGAGATCGGCTGCGACATCCATTCGGTCTTGCGGCGGTAATCCATCCACCCGCCGTCCTGCCACTGGTAGTCGTCCTGATAGACGATAGACGCCGTCTTCGGCGGCTGTTCGCTGTAGAATGCGTAGGGATCCGACTTCTCGAGGATCTGGCCGGTCGGGGATTCAATGGCGAACTTGTAGGTGTCGCCGACTTTGACGCCGGGAATGAATCCCGACCAGATTCCCGAATCACTGCCGAAGAGTTCGTTCTCACCGGGCGTCCAGGAATTGCGGTCGCAAATGACAGAAACGCGGCGTGCATTGGGGGCCCAGACCGCGAAGCGGGTACCAGAAACACCTTCGTGTTCGCCAGGGTGTGCTCCAAGATAGTCGTACATTTTGCAGTGCATTCCTCTCGCTAGGGCAACCAGATCGGCTGGGGACCAGACGATGCGACCCGTGGGGGCAGCGGCAGGACGTCGGTCCGGTTTGGACGTACGAAGTTGGGTCTGGGGAGATGTTGAACTCATGGTAATCGGTATCCATGCCGGTTACTAATCAGACTTCCCGGCGAAGACAGGCCCGGGAACCCGACAGCAACGGACTCCTGAGATGTCGGTCGCTTCCGAAGACTTCAAGGGGTCGACCGACAGCGTGAAGGTGGGACGAGCGGCAATGCTCAGGCCGACAGCAATTCAGCAGTTCTCGTACCACTCTTTTTCAACTCTAACAGCTGATTATCACGCTCACAAGACCGCTCTGCTACTGGAGTTGATGCTATCTTACGATTCCGATGTGTCCAGATTGAACCGAACTGGTCTCACCACTTCTCGTCCAAATCAGCCCCCCTTGCCAGAAGATTTGCACACTTCCCTTTCCGCCTCGGAGGGAATGAGTACACTCAGGCTTACATCAGCGCATGTTGACGCGTTCTCGTTTCTCGACGCTGATGACCTTTCCGACATCCTGATTGAATGACAGTAGACGAACACCATGGACGAAGAACTGTCTGTCTGGCTGAGTGGAGCCGCTGGTTGCCTGGCTCTTGGATTTGGGATCTATAAAGCTCGCTGGGTGATGAAATGCGATCCCGGCGATGCGCACTTGAAGGAGATCGGAGCAGCGGTCCGGGAAGGTGCTCATGCCTTCCTCTACCGCGAATACCGGGTACTCGCGATCTTCGTCATCGTGGTCGCGGTCATACTCAGTCTGACTTATCAGGCCGAGCAGCGTCTGGTCGCCTTATCGTTTGCTGTCGGGGCCATGTGTTCGGCGATCGCCGGCTACGTCGGGATGATCATCGCCACCGCGGCAAACATGCGAACCACTCAGGCGGCTCGCACGAGTCTGAATGAAGCCCTGCTGGTCGCCTTCTCCGGCGGCACCGTAATGGGAATGTCGGTGGTCGGGCTCGGACTGGTTGGCCTTTCCGGCCTGCTGCTGGCCTACACCGGTCAATTCGGATTCGACATCCCCGCTCTGACCGAAACCGTGCTCCCCGTGTTGAGCGGGTTTGCCATGGGGGCCAGCTCGATCGCACTGTTCGCTCGCGTTGGCGGCGGAATTTTCACCAAAGCCGCCGATGTGGGAGCCGACCTGGTCGGGAAAGTCGAAGCCGGCATTCCCGAAGACTCTCCGCGCAACCCGGCCACGATCGCCGATAACGTCGGGGATAATGTCGGGGATGTCGCTGGCATGGGCGCCGATCTGTTCGAGTCTTACGTGGGGTCTATCATCGGGGCGATGGTGCTCGGAGCAGCGGCCGGTTCGGTGGAACTGGTTCTCTTCCCACTGATTCTCGCAGGCACCGGGATTCTCTTCTCCATCATGGGGACCTTTCTGGTAAAGACGCGTGAAGGAGGCAACCCGCAGACGGCTCTGAATGCGGGAACGCTGGGAGCCGCCTTCGTGATGATTCTTTGCACGCTGCCTCTCGTGATGTTCCTCATTCCCGAGTCATTCACACTCGACGACACAAGCTATCAGCGATTCGGCGTCTTCGGGGCAGTTGTGGTTGGACTCGTCGCGGGCGTCTTCATTGGCCTGCTTACCGAATACTACACAGCGGAGAGCCGGGGACCCGCTCGGCGGATCGCCCAGCAGAGCCAGACAGGAGCCGCCACGAATATCATCGCTGGTCTCGGGGTCGGGATGGTGTCGACCTGCCTGCCGGTGGTCTGTCTGATCGGAGCCGTTCTGGCCGCATATCATTTCGCCGGACTTTATGGAATTGCCATCGCCGCGCTCGGCATGCTGGCCACAACCGGAATCCAACTGGCGGTCGACGCCTATGGGCCGATTGCTGACAACGCCGGCGGACTGGCCGAGATGTGCGAACTTCCCCCCGAAGTTCGCGGCCGAACCGACAAACTCGATTCCGTCGGCAACACCACGGCGGCCATCGGCAAGGGGTTCGCCATTGGCTCGGCTGCGTTGACGGCGCTGGCGCTGTTCGCCGCCTTCCGACAACAGACGAACCTGACCGGGATCGATGTCACGAAACCCTCGGTCACGGCCGGACTGTTTCTGGGCGCGATGTTGCCCTACCTGTTCTCCGCGTTCGCCATGGGAGCCGTGGGGCGAGCCGCGTTCAAGATGATCGAAGAAGTCCGCCGCCAGTTCCGTGAGATTCCCGGCATTCTCGAAGGGACCGGAAGACCCGACTATGCCCGCTGCGTCGACATCGCGACCAAAGCCGCGATCCGCGAAATGGCCGTGCCCGCTCTGCTCGGAATCCTCACGCCCATCGCCATTGGCCTGCTCGGAGGAGCGGAGATGCTGGGCGGTCTGCTGGTCGGCACGACGGCTTCCGGAGTGATGCTGGCTCTGTTCATGTCAAACGCCGGCGGCGCCTGGGACAATGCCAAGAAGCATATCGAAGCCGACAACTATGGCGGCAAGAACTCCGAAGCTCACAAAGCTGCCGTCATCGGCGACACCGTCGGCGACCCCTTCAAAGACACCGCCGGCCCCAGCCTGAACATCCTCATCAAACTGATGAGCGTCGTCGCCCTGGTCATCGCCCCATTGCTGGTCTGATTGAAGCATCCGCGATGCTCCCCCGGGTGCACCGAAAGATCGTGCCTGTTTGGCGGGGGCCGTTTTGCTCTCGGCGGCGAGGAATTTCGTTGGCATATTGAACGCTCCAGGGTAAAGAGCGTTTATGGCGGAACGCAAACGGACCTATGATGAATTCGCCGCGCTCGTTGAGCAGCAGACGGAGTGATCGAAAAACTGCGGCGGCGGACCACCGATCTCGTGCAGTTGATCGAAGAGATCCCGCCGCCGCGACCGATCTGCGTCAAACTCACGACCTGGACCGGCGTCTGCGAGGAATGCGGCCGGGAAGTGGAGAGCACTCATCCGCTGCAGACATCCACGGCTTGCGGTGTTGGCTTTCTTTGACCCGGCACACATGACGGCGGCGGCTTGGGCTTTTTGCTCAAGCTCGATCTCACACAGTGTGCTTCTCATTGAGACTGGACGCCTCATGGACCGAAGTCCGACAATGGGCAACTGCCTGTTGCTCCGCAACCCGGAGATAAGGATCTCGATTCATTTAAAGAGGCAATGCGTGAACGCTGGGAAGTCTTATGGAATATGAGCAACCTGCCATGAAACAAACATGCCCAATTTGTGGTTACAAGACCTTGGACGCCCGTTGTGGCTGGGATATTTGCCCGGTCTGTTTTTGGGAGGATGATGTGTTAATCATCGATACCGACAAGTCGAGCCCTGCTAACGGTGGATTAAAAGTGTCCGAAGCGCAAGCGAATTATATTGTCTTCCGCTGTTGTTCTAGAAAGCATGTGACAGATGTCCGAGAGCCACGGCCTGACGAAGAACGTGACCCGGTATGGCAACCATTGTCTGAAGCATTTTCCCTAGCAGAATCTTTGCGTTCGGATGGCAATTCCCGACATTGATCGACTGTGCCCGCTTGAAGGTTTGCAGCCTGGCCGGTCGAGCAGGTTTCCACGGCTTGCGGTGTTGGCTTCCTTTGGCGCGGCACGCCTGACGGCGGCGGCATTGGCTTTTTGCTCAAACGCGATTGCCCACAGTTTGCTTCGAATTGAGATTGGATGCATCATGGACGGAAGCTCGTCAATGGGCGACTGCCTGTTGCTCCGCAACCCGGAGATAAACCTCCGGGCTATCCCGCGTGAAGATCGAAAGGATTAAATGACCGTGGAGTATCGGTATACAAAACATCAAGTCGCACGAGGCACGAGAGCCGATGCCGAACGGAACGATGCGTTCTTCCTCTTGAAGAACGTGACTTCATTGCGGCTGACCTATCAGATTCGGCTGCTGACGTTTCGGGCAAAGGATACTGGACGCAAGTTGGTGATCCGCATTCCGTCGGTTTGCAAGCTCCATCCGGAGCTTCGAGCGTTTCAGAAGGAGCATTCCAAGACAATCCGCATTGAGAAGGTGTAGCCGATGGGACTTTACTTATGTGTGTTTAACGAAGACGAAGAGCTGGAAGGCGTTGAGGTTGGCAGCTATTCCGACTTCGAGTTCTTCCGAAGCAGCGTGACGGAGCTTTTAGAAGAGGGATCAGCAGGAAGCAGATTTCCTACCCTCATTAACCATGCTGATTCGGATGGTGAATGGTCGCCTGCCGAGTGCGAAACGCTCAAAGCTGAACTGCTGGCAATTTCAGAAGGGTTTCACCAGCTACCGGGAGTTCAGTTTCGGGCTGAATGGCAACAGGAGGTTGGCGACTCCCTTGGACTGAAACCATCGTCTCTCGACGAATCTTTCATCGATGTTGACGGTGAGCCACTTCTGGACCGGCTTGTTCACCTTTGTGATGTCGCAATTGATCGGCATTGCCCAATCCTCTTTCAATAGCAAGACATGAAGATCACGCCCCCGGCATTCGCCTCAACGCCTTGGCAGCTGGCTTCGCTTTGAGCATCATCACCGGCGATACCGTGGGCTTGGGCTTCTGTTTCACCTTCGACTGATCCAACGGGTTGACGTTGCTCATGCCGGGCTGAGCCCGCTTGTCATTGCCCAGCGACAAGCCTTCCCGCACTGCCCGTTGCTCCGCCAGCCATTTGTGAAACGTCTTCATGCTGGTATCTACGCCGCTGCGGTGTTCTTTCTACCGCTCTCAGCCTTGATCCTCCCTGATCGGTCGGCGGCTTCGGTTGCTTCCCGTGCGTGCGTGACGATTCGCCGTGCGATAAAGAACAGCACCGCACGGAGCTGCTGCAACAACGAGAGCGAGCACCTTGGCTGTCAGAATCAGGTGGCGAAGAATATTTGCACCCCGGACGTCAGCCAGTGCGCGACGAGTTTAGTGAGTGGAGCAGGGGACTGGGAGCGGGGGGTCTGCCATGCCAATTTGCGCTCTCAAAAATACGCGCGTCATTCGGAGAGTCTCGAAGATTCGCGTCTCGCTCGTTTTCAGGCGAGGAGCGTTCGTGGTTCCGTCCTGAACAGGAGAGACGGCAGGCACGGAGACCGGTAAGACGCAGCTTGTTTCTCACTGAGATTGGATGCATCATGGACGGAAGCTCGTCAATGGGCTACTGCTTGTTGCTGCGCAACCCGGAGATAAACCTCCGGGCCATCCCGCCACACACCTGCTGGCAGATGGTTACGACATTCGTACCGTCCAGGAACTCCTGGGTCACAAGGACGTTCGCACGACGATGATCTACACGCACGTCTTGAACCGAGGCGGACGCGGTGTCCGCAGCCCGGCTGACGGTCTGACTCGCGATCCAGGTGCGTGATATGATGAAACATCCTATCACGCAGCGAAAGTGTTGAAAAAGAAGCAACCAAAGAGTATCATTTGGCTTACGACAATTGGCGTCCTGCGCGTTAGGCTGACAAAGATGCAGCCTACAGGTGATACGTTGATCAATCTATAAACAAGTTCGCATCAATAGAAGCAATGGTAGTTCCAGCTCGATTTCGCGTCACAAAGCCTACCAAGAAATTGGTGCTCGAGATGACGGAGCTATGTAACTCTATCGAACGAGCATCGAGCGGTTCTACGGAACAGCATGAACTCATCGTAAAGTGGAATCAAAAGACGACACGTCCTTACGAACTCCATGAATTTGAAAACTACTGGCGCGCGGTCGATCAAAAGGTGTTCGTAAAGGAAGCTCTGTGTCCTTCTGCCAAATACGTCGCGGATCTCACTTACCCTGAAGCTCGTGCTATCCTCGAAGAGATCTGTACCGCCGCGTTGCCCGAGCATCTGATCTCGTATTACATTGACTTTCTCGACCGCCAATTCCCAAACTGCAGAGCGAGTGACTTGATATACTGGCCAGATTGTTGGTTCGATGACCCGTCCATGATCCGCGACGTCAATGGAGCATTCAAGTCGGAAGCCAACCTCACAACTGACCAAATTCTTCACTACTTAATGACAAAATCGGATCGCCGTCTTCCGGAAGCATTTGACGACGTCCAACTTCCATTTCCTATGCCAACGAAATGGTGATGCGAACAAGAAAATGCACCCGAGTTGCCGGTCGGGCGTTTCCTCAAATCAAAGTCACTTGGCGGCAACCGGGTGATTTTTGTCGTTCGCCCTCAACGTGACCATGCCGTCGAATTCCCCTGATTCACCGAGTGACCCCGCCTTGCTCGGGTCCTGGCGTGTAATGTCTACGGACATGATCGTGGGCAAGACCGTATCATTGATCGGAGGACTTCCGGGAGAGTACGTCGAATTTACACCTGACGGACGCTATCGAGTGGACCTATTGGATCGCAGGCCCAGCGAGAGTCGATATTCGACTGTCGTCGCGGAACCCAACAACTCGCTCGATGTGTGGTCTGACGGCCTTGAATCATTAGTTGCGCAATGCATCTATCAAATAGATCGTGATGAGCTGACCGTGTGTGTTGCAGGCAACCATCGCCAGCGGCCTACGGAAATTCGGCGGGACGATGACAAACTCTGGTGCGTCATCACATTTACACGTGCTGAACCGCCAAAGAGACGTAAGCGGGCAAAGTCCGAACCTCTGCTGAAGAATGGGTCGCTCATTCCTGCAGCTTTCATGAAAGACCCCAACGAAGAATCGAAGTGAACGAATCGAGGGCGAACAAGGCGGTCAACCCGAGCGGCGGATCGGGCGTTTTCTGAAATCAAAGGTTCTTGGCCGCCGCCGGGTTACCTTGGTCGTTCTGTCGCTTGAAGCATGGACTCGACGTGTCGAAAAATCCTCAAAGTCCCGTTCGACGCGCTGGTCAGCGTTTGCTGTCAATTGTGATTACAGTACCTGTTGCGGTGCTTGCCGGGCTGGCTGCCGTTTTCCTGCTTGACGCGGTACTTCCCCACGGCAAGGGTTGGCAGTTGCCTACCATATTCCTGGGTGGATTCATATCGGCAAGTGTGGCCGGTGTTGCTTGCTTGCGTGCCGTCGGAACAGGCCGCGTCTCGGTCCAGGAAATGGATGACGAACACCCGCTCGACAAGACTTGAAACTCGGCACTTTTACTCGAACCTGTGGCCGCGCGCTCGACGTAATGATAGACTGTATCTATGACGCTCCAAGAACTTGAAAACTCGATTTCCAAATTGCCACCTGAAGACCTCGCGAAGTTCCGCGAATGGTTTTGGAGATTTGACGCGAAAAACTGGGATACCCAGTTCGAGGCAGATGTTTCCGGCGGGAGGCTGGATAGCTTGGCGAACGCAGCAATTCGCGAACATCGAGCGGGCGAATCGACCGAACTATGAATCATTTTGCGAGCCCTGGGTTCTGGCACTGCTACAAGGCTTTGCCCGCCGAGGTCCGATCGCTTGCGGACAAGAACTTCCGACTATTACGTGAAGACCCTAGCCATCCGTCATTGCACTTCAAAAAGGTAGGGCGATATCGTTCCGCACGTGTTGGTCTCCAATACAGAGCATTGGCCGTCGAAGTCGAAGATGGGCTACTCTGGTTCTGGATTGGAAACCATTCCGAATACGATCGGCTGATCAGCTCGTAGCTCATCGGCGATCGCGAAAGAACAAAGCGTTGGACGCGGAGCCGCGGGTCGCGTCTTTTCTGGAGTCAACGTTGGTTGGCCGCGGCCCGGTCAACTCAATCGTCAGGCATGAAATCAAAGCTACATGATCTAGCTGCGAGTGTAGAAGACGAGGAGTCATTCATTCTGTTCGTGAAAGCACTGGTCGAGGATCGTGAGATCGCAGTAAAAAAGGAATCGATTTCACCCTCTCCTGGCACCGGACCAGAAACTGGTGGTTGGGAAAATGGGACCATCGAAGATTATTTAAAAGGCGCACTGGCTTGGGCAGAGGATTCTGAGTTTGGTCGCAGCATGGCATTCCCAGAGTTTGAAATGAAAGATGTTTCAGATTGGAAAAGATTCGCATCCTTCTTAATGGCTGGAAAGGTGCATGAGTGAAATGCCTTATAATACAAACTTCGTTACCAGGTCGAACGCTGCTTCGCCTGGATGACACACTTCCGCCGCCTTAACGTTCGCTGGGAGTACCACTGGCACCTCTTCGAAGGCTTCTGGCAACTCGCCTGCATGTTCACTATCCTCAAGCGGTTATGAAACTGGTTCTAGCGTTTCTTCACCTTTCGTGTGGGGTTCGGCTTGATACAGACTTTCGCTCTGAGCTGCTTGCCCCGTTGACGAATCGCATCCGAATCATAGGCCGCATGCGCCACATTCATCGCCACTTTGCCACGTTCAAATGTGCTCCGCAGGAACTCCCCTTGGGCAGCATCGCCCCGTTGACCAGCGGGGAGGATCAATCGACCGCTTTGACCCGTCACCGCGTGAATCTTTGTCGTCAAATCACCTCGGCTCCGGCAGGGAAGCTCCTTTGACAGTGCGTGCTGAGTTTATCGAGTGGAGCAGGGGACCGGGATCGGGGTTCCCGCCAGGCCGTAGCGAAACAGGTACGAAAGATCCTTTCGGGGCGGGGCCGCTGTGAGGAGAGGGGATTTGACTCTTGAGTTGCGTACGCTCGCAAGCACGTCGAGTTGAAAATCTTCCGGACCGTTCAACGACGGTCCGTCTGCATCTTCCCACGGCTGCACCGCCCTGCTAGCCGAGCGATCTGGCCCACCCGCTGAGAGAGTGTCTGTTGCCGAGCAACCCACGACCCTCCACCCCAGTGGCCCCGGAATCTCCCAAGGCCCTGCCGCCCAGCGCCTAAAACCCGGCACCTATCTACTCATTCGTTCCGCAGCATTTCTTGTACTTCTTCCCGCTGCCGCAGGGGCAGGGGTCGTTGCGGCCGACTTTGTCGCCGAAGTTGCGAATTGGATCGACAGTCTGTGGCGTGGAGCCCGGTTCGGCACCGGGAGACATCTCCGGAGGAGCCGAGCCATTGCTGGCAGTCTGCTCAACAGGAGTGGCATCCGGCACGGCGTGCGTGGCGGAGGAAATGTTCCACAGCGAGCCGACGAAGTCCGGGCTCTCGGTTTCGACGCGGAAGATGGCCGCAGTGACCTGTTCGCCCACACGTTGCCACATCTGGTCGAAGGCTTTCATCCCCTCGCGCTTGTACTCGACCTTGGGGTCTTTCTGAGCGTAGCTGACCAGGCCGATGCCGGACCGGAGATGGTCCATAAAGTACAGGTGCTCTTTCCAGGCGTGGTCAAGCACTTCAAGGAGGATCATCCGCTCGGCCTGCGAGAACTCCGGTCGATAGTGGCTGTCGTACTCGCGGAGCAACAGATTCGTGGCGACCTCGCGATCCGCGTTGGAGAACTCATCCTGCTTCAGGCTGGCCTGGAACTCCTGATTCGCCCAGGAAATGATCTCCTGCAGGGAACTCGGACTCGGCCGTTCCTGATCGCTGTCATCGTGACCGTTGTAGACACTGGCGACCTTGTTCTCGACTTCGTCAAAGACATCTTCACCCTTGAAGAACGACCGGCTGCGTTCCCGCAGCATCTCTTCGAGATCGTTCCGGGAGGTATTTTCGATGGCATCCGGATCGAGTTGTGTGCGGAAACGCGATTCGGCCCAGCGTGCCAGTCCCTGCCGATCGTACTGATCGCCACTGCGGGAACGACTCATGAAGCGAGCCATGCCAACTGAAACCGGGAATCCGATCTCGCGGTTCCGGTACTCGCTGAAGACACGCTCACGGATCATCGATTCAACGTCCGGCGGATCAAGATCTTTGAACTCGATCGGATCGATGAGAATGCCGTACTGCTGATGCACCCACCCGCTGGTCGTCCGGGCTCCCAGATCTTCGGCGAGCAGATGATCGACGTCCGAGAAGTCGAGCTTCTCAAGCATCGTGGTCGCTTTGTCGGTGATGAGAATCCGAGCGCCATCCCGATCAGCCGCGCGGAGTTCCTTATCGTTAGTATTCAGATTGAAGCGGTTGTTCGCCCACCGGGACAGACCCAGCCAGTTCCACTCTCGTTGAGTCTCGTCTTCTTCCGGCAGAAACTCCTCGACCTGTTCGGCGATTTCGTCTTCGGCCTGACGGACGGCCATCTCGTGCAGATACTTCTTGAGCTGATCGGCTTCCATCCCCCGGACGTCCGAAGGGTCCACGTCGATCATGAATCGCTGGTTCGCCCAGGCGGCGATCGTTTCCCAGCGGTAGTTCGGCGACATGAAGTGCTCAACGGCTCGTTCGACCTGACGTTCGATCATGCCGATGATCAGCTGGCGACAGTTGGCTCCGTCGAGAATCCGCTGCCGGTAGGTGTAAACGCGCTTCCGCTGCTCGTCCATCACTTCGTCGTATTCGAGCAGGTTCTTTCGCTGTTCGAAGTGGAACTCTTCGCGACGCTTCTGAGCTTTCTCGATCTGCCGCGTGACCATCGGGCTTTCGATCGCTTCGCCGTCTTTCATGCCCAGCGAGCCGAGCAGGTTGCGGACGAAGTCGCCGGCGAAGATTCGCATCAGATCGTCTTCGAGCGAGATGAAGAACCGGCTCGAACCGGGGTCCCCCTGACGGCCGGCTCGACCTCGCAGCTGCAGGTCGATGCGGCGGGCATCGTGACGCTCGGTACCGATCACATACAGACCGCCGATGTCCTTGATCTCTTTGCCTTCTTCCTTCATCCCGCCTTTCTCAGCGATCCGGGCGGAAGTGTCATCCCATTCCGATTTGGGAACATCGAGGCGAGAGCCATATCTTTCTTTGAGTTCTTCCCATGCCAGGTGCTCGGGGTTACCGCCAAGGATAATGTCGGTACCACGACCGGCCATGTTCGTCGAGATGGTGACCGCGCCTTTGCGACCGGCCTGCGAAATAATCTCGGCTTCACGCTCGTGATACTTGGCGTTCAGCACTTCGTGTTTGACGCCAAAACGGTTCAGTTTTTTGCTGAGCAGTTCGGAGTTCTCGATCGACGCGGTTCCGACGAGCACCGGGCGACCGGTCTTGGAAACGTCGCGGATCTCTTCGACGACCGCGTTCCACTTCTCGTTGGCGGTCTGGAAGATGACGTCCGGGAAGTTCTTTCGCTGCGACGGACGGTTGGTCGGAATGGCGATGACGTCGAGCTTGTAGATCTTGTAGAACTCGCTCGCTTCGGTCATGGCGGTACCGGTCATCCCGCCGAGCTTGTTGTAGAGTTTGAAGAAGTTCTGCAGCGTAATTGTGGCCAGAGTCTGCGTCGTTTCCTTGATTTTGACGCCTTCTTTGGCTTCGACCGCCTGATGCAGACCATCGCTCCACTGCCGCCCGTACATTTTGCGGCCGGTATGCTCATCAACAATCACGACCTCGCCATTTTCGACGACGTAGGTCACGTCCTTCTTGAACAGATGGATGGCGCGCAGCGAGTTATCGATCAGGTGCGGCCACTCCATGTTGCCAGCCGTGTAGAAGCTGTCGACGCCGGCCAGTTCCTCGGCGCGACGAATCCCTTCGTCAGTCAGGTGACAGGTGTGTTCCTTCTCTTTGACTTCGAAGTGCTCGTCTTTCACCAGCTGCATCGCGATGCGATGCGCCTTCGGATACTTGGTGATATCGTCGTGAGCAGGTCCGGAGATGATGAGCGGCGTACGCGCTTCATCGATCAGAATGTTGTCGATTTCGTCGACAATCGCGAAGTCGAGCGGCCCCTGCACCTGCATGTCGCGACGCGGCTTCATGTTGTCCCGCAGGTAGTCGAAGCCGAGTTCGTTGTTCGTTCCGTACGTGATATCGCAGGCATAGGCGGCCTGGCGTTCCAGATACGACATCTGCGATTGAATCGCCCCGACGGACAGTCCGAGTCCGATGTGCAGGGCTCCCATCCATTCCATATCGCGTTTGGCGAGATAGTCGTTCACTGTCACGACATGCACTTTGCCAGCGAGAGCGTTGAGATAGGCCGGCAGCGTCGAAACGAGCGTCTTACCTTCCCCGGTCACCATTTCGGCGATGTTGCCCTTGTGAAGGACGTAGCCCCCGACCATCTGCACGTCGTAATGACGCATCTTGAGGAATCGTTTGCCCGCTTCGCGGGTCGCGGCGAAGGCGTCGGGGAGAATATCGTCCAGGGTTTCGCCATCGGCGAGGCGTTTGCGGAATCTCGGCGTCAGCTCTTTGAGTTCGGTTTCCGTGAGCCGCTCGTACTCCGGTTCGAGCTGCTTGATGCGATCGAGCAGGCTGCCGGGAACAATGCTGTCGGTGCCATCCTTGTCGCGCACGAAACCGATCTTGCGAATCATGCGCTCGTTGTCGGAGCCGAAAAACCGCTTGACGAACGAGTCGACCCAGGCGGTCAATCCGGTAAACCAGTCTCCCAGACGTTCCAGAAATTCCATGACGTTCCGATCCTCAGAGGACTCCAGCTCGACGAACGAATCCTGTTCGTGCGGCGTCCATCTGGTCTATGCGTGCAAAGAGATATGAGGCAGAATAAGAGCGGATGCCAAACTGACAGCGGCTCACCCTGATTTTCGAGGCATTACGTCCTCAGGCAAACATCGCGCCGGACCGCCTGCGAAAAACAGCATGCGCCTCGTTCTGTGCCCTAAGTAATCACAATGCAAAATGTTATTGCGATTGTAAAATGGGGTCAATGGCGGGTTGCGTGGAAAAGAACACCGACTTTTCGTGCCCTTGGCAGATGGGAAGGGCCGGCCCGCCCCGGAACGTCCGAAAGGCGTGCCCCGCAAGCTAACGACGTCGTAAGAGGTTATTGTGAAGACAGTTATGCGAACCCTGCCTTTGTCCGCGCCCCGGGCCTTCTTTCTCGCTCTCTTCGCCGTTCTGCTGTCCGCGAGCTGGTCCCTGCCCAATCCTCTTTTTGCACAAACTCAGCACCTGCTGGAGAAAGCGTACGCGGATTATCAGCAGGAAACGGCGGAATTCGTGGAGAAACTGGAGGGCCTTCAGCACCAGGCCGCCCGTCTGGGAGACCGCGAGCTGGAGCAGAAGATCAGTGATCGACTGGAAATTCTGGCCAGCGACAGCGAGGCCATGAAGCCGCTCCCCCGCAAACTGCAGCCGGCCATTCCGTACGACATGCCGGCGGAACTTCGATCGGCGCATGTACAGTTTCGACAAGCCTGTCAGGACTACGCCGGCCAGCTCTACCTGCTCGCGCGCCGCAGTCAGCGACTGGCGCCGACCTTCGCGTTTGAGCTGATCAATCTCCTGCTGCAGTTCGATCCCGATCACGGCCAGGCCAGGCCCATGCGTGGCTACGTTCGCCAGGGGGACGAATGGATGACCGCCTTCGAGCGGGACAAACTTCGCAGTCGGGAAATCGATCACCCCCGCTTCGGCTGGATCCGCGAAGACGATCAGGCCCGATATGAAGCCGGCGAGCGACCGTATCACAACACATGGATCTCAGCGGAGAAAGAACAACTGCTGCGGCAGAACTTCACGCAGGGCTGGGATATCGAAACTGAACACTTTCAGATCAGAACCAACGTCGGGCTGGAGGAAGGGGTCGAACTCGGCCGCAAACTCGAAACGTTCTACGACTATTTCATCAGCACGTTCGCTCCGTTCTACAATTCGCCGGAACAGATTCGACAGCTGTTCGATTCGACCACCGGTCGGACCAAGAGCCGCAGCCAGCGGTACGAAGTCCACTTTCTTCGCAGCAAACAGGAATACGTCGATCGACTCATCCGTCGCATTCCCCAGATCGCGATGACGAACGGACTGTATCAGCTCGAAGACCGAGTTTCGTATTTCTACCACGACCCGGAAGCCAACAACGACGCCACGATTTTCCACGAAGCGACGCATCAGCTGATGTATGAAAGCCACCTCGCCCAACGGGAGGTCGGCCGGGGCGGACACTTCTGGATCGTCGAGGGGATCGCCTGTTACATGGAGTCGTTTCAGGTCACCGAGACTCCGGACGGGTTTGATTACTCGGTCGGCGACCCCCGGTTCATTCGCTTCTACTGGGCTCGCCATCGACTGCTGGAGGAAGACTACTATGTTCCGCTGCAGGTCTTTTCTCAGCTCGGAATGATTCCCTATCAGCAGGGCGATCAGAAAACCCTTCAACAGCGATACAGTCAGGCGTCCGGACTCGCCCACTTCTTTATGCACTACCAGAACGGCGTCTACCGCACGGCCCTGATGCAGCATCTGGCGCAGATTTATCACTCGAATCCGTCGATTCAGAGGAACGTCCACGGGCTCGACAAACTGACGGGAGTCTCCTACGGCACCCTCGATCGTCAGTACCGCGAGTACATCCAGGATCAGCAGACCATGGTCGGCGACCAGGTCCCGATTCAGTAGCGAGACAACATCCCCAGGCGCGTTCTCACCCGAAGCCCTCTTCAGACCGGCTTCTCTTCCTCGATGACGACAACGCTCCGCAATCGGCCGCTGCCTTGAGGCGGAGGCATGATGCGGAGTGAGACCGGGTACCAGACTTCCCGGGGCAGCCGTTTTTCACGCAGTTCGGGCAGACAGGGAACTTTGAGGATCTGCCCAATCTTGAGATACGCCTTGGCATCGATCGGGTTGAGGAAGATCCGTTTATTGTTGACGTAGCGGGCGATCGCTTCAGCGAGTTCGTGGTTGAGTCCCTGCCAGATATGGATGTTGGTGTCCGACTCCAAAGCGATCGCGCTCTGGCCGGTGACCGGCATATGCTTCTGAAACTCTTCGAGCAGTTTGGGGAACAGAATATTGTCGACCGCGCGGACGTACTCGAGCACCGCGCGGGAAAGATCTCCCGCCTTCAATGGAGCCATCCAGGGATCCGGGAAGTCATAATCTTCGTGCGTCAGTTCCCCCTTGCGGTGTTCGTCTTCGATCATCCGGAAGACTCGGCTGTCTGGAGTCGCTGGCCGACAACGTTCGCGAGCCCACTCGCGCAAATTGAAGATTTTCTCTTCCATGGTGATCGACAACGGCACGATCGCGTCGGCTGCGTCGAGAATATCTTTCTGAGTCGGCAATCGATCGCGGGTGAAGGCTTCGATGACCGCCGAATTGATGATCTGTTCGATCTCGGCTCCCGAGTAGCCTTCCGTTTTGTCGGAGATTTCCTCGAGGTTGTACTGCTCCGGATTGCAGCCCCGTTTGGCGAGGTGAATCCGGTAGATGTGATTCCGTTCGTGGAAGTTCGGCAGATCAATAAAAAACAGCTCATCGAAACGGCCACGCCGCAGCAGTTCCGGCGGCAGGCTCTCAATATTGTTCGCGGTCGCCACCACGAAGATCGGCGACTTGTGTTCCTGCATCCAGGTGAGGAACAGACCGAACATTCGCGAGACCGCGGCGTCGCCCTGTTCGTCGCCGCCGCCATCGAGACCGGAAAAGCCTTTGTCCAATTCCTCGATCCAGAGCACAGCCGGTGCGATCGAATCCATCATGCGGAGGACTTCCCGCAGATTCTGTTCGGAGGTGCCGCGTTCGCTCTGCAGCAGATTTCCGAAATCGAGCCGAATGAGAGGGAAACTGAGCTGACGCGCGATCACGCGAGCCGAAAGACTCTTCCCGCAACCCTGCACGCCGAGCAGCAGCACACCCTTCGGCTGGCCGACCTGTTTCTTCTGCGCTTCCGGACTGAAGGCCCGGGACCGGCGGGTGATCCAGTCCTTCAGCCCATCGAGGCCTCCGATGTCGTCGGCGGTTTCATCGAGGTCGTGAAACTCAAGCAGATCCGATCCCTGCAACAACTGCTTCTTTTCAGAGACGAGCTGCGTCATCACCTCTTCCCCCAGATCATTCCGTCCGGCGACAACCCGGTTGAAGGCCCGCCGGGCCTGAGCCAGCGACAGGCCAATCACGGCTTTGACCATTCGCTCTTTGAATTCCGGCGAAACGTCGAGCGACGGAGCACGTTCTTTCAGCGACTGTTCCAGACAGCCGGCGGTTTCCTCGAAGTCGGGCAGCGGCAGCCGGAGCAGGGTGGTTGCTTTCCGTAGACTGGTCGGCAGATCGAACTCCGGTCCCAGAGCCAGCACGGCTGCGGCGACGGTCTTCTGGGCCTGATCGAGCAGCAGCCGAATGCAGGTCGGATCATCCAGGAAGTAGGACAGGTCCTTGGCGATCACCAGTGCGTTCTCCGGCAGAGCGGCCAGCTGACTGAGAAATGCGACCGGTTGCCGGGACTCGGGCTGCTTCACGCCATCTGCGGAGATCAACCCCGTGCTCAGTGACCAGACGTAAAGAGGGCGATCATTCTCTTCGGCGAATGTCTGCAGCACATCGAGCCAGCGGGGTTCGTCATCGGTCTGGAGAAACATCAGCGTTTCTCCCGCCTGCAAACGATCTTCGATATCCGACAGCGTATTCTTCAGCAGTGACATCGCGATGAAACCTGGCAGCGTCCGCAGAACCACGGACAGGAGATTGGATGGCCCGGTCTGCCCGTTCACGAACAGCCGCTTCTGATGATAACGGAGCCGAAGGGGAGATTCATCGCGAGAGAAGGAAGAAACGACATGGACCGAGAGAAGGATGGCTCAGACGCGTGCGTCTGAGTGGCAGAGCCACAAGAGGTGGCTGACCGGGGTTCTCTGGCTTGATGGAGAGGAGGATCGGTTCTCACTCGCTTCCTGTGACTTCGTCACCCAGACGTGCACGTCTGGGCCATCCGTCAGGGGTGAGGCAGCAGGCTTGTTCAGATCGACGCCGAAGACAAGCCTCTTGTTGCATTGCAATGTCGAGCCACTCACGGTGAGCATTCAACACAGACATGAATCTCTGTGCCATCACGTCGCGCGAAACACTGATCGTGGAGTGAAGGATGGCTCAGACGCGTGCGTCTGAGTGGCGGAGCCACAAGAGGTCGCTGACCGGGGTTCTCTGACTTGATGGGGAGGGGAGCGGTTATCACCCGCTTCCTGTGACTTCGTCACCCAGACGTGCACGTCTGGGCCATTCCGGGGCGCGGTCAGGGGGTACCCGGGCTGGTGGCGATGAGGTCGTTGACGAGTTTCACGAGGACTTCGTGCGTCAGCTGCATGGCGACCTGGCTCCGGCCGGGGGTGCCTTTGACGGCCTGGAAGCGATTGAGCGTGACCGTGCTGCTGCCGGTCGCCTGGAGGATCAACTCGTAATAGACCGTTCCATCGGGAAGCTGTGTCGGCTGGGCGGAGCGGATGACGGCTGAAGAACTGACACTGTCGAACTCGAGCGGCGCGACCTGTTCGAGCAGATACGTGATGCGCGTCGAGATCGCTTCGGCCCATTTTTTGATGTCGTCGAACGAGCAGTTCTGCAGCCTGGCGAGCTGCAGTTGGAGTTCGAGCAGGGCGCAGCTCATCGAATCGAGTGCCTGCAGTTCGAGATCGAGTTGATCGGATCCCGAGGTCATGCTGAGAGAGCAGTGTCCCTGAGGACCGGCCGCAGCCGTGCTCTTCAGCTTCAGTTCAAGTTGACTGGTCAGACTCATGGTCATCACCTCAATGGAACCTCGTCTCGATGGAGATCGGAGCCGAAGCGGTCAGTTCTTGATCAGCGGAGCTCGCTGATGTTCGTGACCGTCGAACGTCAGCAGGCATTGAATGTCATCGACAACGGTTTCGAGATACACGCAGCGTCCCCAGATCTTCTGAATGTTCGACAGCGTGTCTTCGGCGTAATCAATCTTCAGCTCGTTACCTTCGTACTGATGCTGCAGGTACAGGTCACCCCGGTTGAGGTAGTTGCCGTCCATCACACGAATAACCGGCCGGCCGAAGTTGGTCAGGTTCTTCAGCAGATGTTTCTTCACCTCTTCGAACTCGCGCGATTCGATCTCGTACGTCTTGTTCTCATCGTTGTAAGCGAACGAGAACAGTTTGTGTCTCCGGCAGAAGTCTTCCGTGAGAAACGTATCGATGAACGTGATGTCGTTGTGGATGCGACGGACCTCGAAGATCTTCTCCCGCCCTAAACCGAGTTGTTTGTCCCAGCGTTCCCGTTCGTGGGCATCGTCGCAGGCGTCCCATTCCGGGCCGAACTGTCCTTTGTTCCAGCGTTCTTCAATGTCGCGGAACAGTTCAATGCCGAGCTTGTACGGATTGAGCCGCGTCGGGCTGGTCGCCATCGTGCCGGAGTGATGATCGGCGTAATCAATCACCTCAGCGTCGGTCAGGCCGTGGCCCGTCATAATGGTCGAGTGCCAGTAGCTGGCCCAGCCCTCGTTCATGATTTTGGTCTGCCCCTGCGGAGCGAAGTAGTAGGCTTCATCCCGAATGATCGAGAGGACGTCCCGCTGCCATTCGCGGAGCTGGGCATGATTGATGAGAAACTGAAGCACGTCGCGTTCGGGGCGATTGGGGAAGGAGCGGTTGACCTGCTGGCGTTCCAACAACTGCTGGTGTGCATGCTGTTCCTTTGCGATGACCTCAGGCGGATTGATGTAGGAATCCATGTACTCCTTGGCCTGAAACTTCCGTTCAGGCGCCTGAAGCGTCTCATCACCACGGATGGCCGATGTCCGTTCCTTCGCTTCGGCTCGTACGATATGCGGGGCATACGGGTCGATCAGGTCGTCGATCGACAGGCAGGCGTCGATGAATTCCTCGACGGTCTCGTGGCCGTACTTATCGATGTAACGATTAATGCGAGCCGCATGATTGGCCATCTGATCAAGCATGCGACGGTTCGTCGGCGCGAACCAGGCATTGTTCTTGAAGAAGTCGCAGTGCCCGTAAACGTGCGCGATGACGAGCTTCTGATCGGTGATCGAGTTGCAGCTGAGCAGATAGGCGTAACACGGATCGGTGTTGATGACCATTTCGTAGATCTTCTGCAGACCGTACGAATAGCCTTTCATCAGCTCATCGAACTCGGCTCCAAACCGCCAGTGCGGATACCGGATCGGGAAGCCGCCGTAAGCCGCGAACATGCTCAGCTCTTCGTAGTCGAGCATCTCGAAGATGGTCTCGTAGAAGTCGAGCCCGTAGCTGGCCGCGATGGCTTCCATCTCATCCTGAATCGCCCGAATCTCAGCGGGCAGCGGTCGATAGGTACTGATCGTCATTCTTCATTGCCTTCTGCAACAGAGGCATCGAGTCATCGGATGACACAGACAGGAATGCCTGCGTCACCCCGCCGGACCAAGGAGTTCCCCAAGGGTGGCCGTGATCGCTGTGCTATCAGGGCGGCGCAGCCGTGGGAGGATGCCGTTGGACGTCCGTTCTTCTTTCATGTTCGTTGTAAATTCGCAGCGGGCTTCAAGACCCGTTTCATCAAATCCCGTTCTCCGACTGCTGCGCCGCCCCGAAAAAATCTTTCGGGGCCACCCCTCGTGGTTCACGTTATTGGGTTACTTGCCGGTCCCGAGGAAATCTTTGATGCAGCCGTAGATGCCGTTCTTGTCTTCGATGAGCGAGGTCGTCACGTTGTCGAAAATCTCGGCAATGTGGCGGACTTCGCGGAGGTATTCCCCGGAGCCGTACGGGCTTTCGACCTGTCCGTAACAGAACAGATTGCTGACGGGGAGAATGTGATTCTTCAGGATCGACAGGCAGGCGTTGTTGTCATCGCCCCAGTTGTCGCCGTCGGAGAACTGGAAGACGTAGATGTTCCAGTCGGCGACCGGGTACCGTGATTCGATGATGTGGCTGATCTTCTCATAAGCCGACGAGATCCGTGTGCCGCCACTTTCGCGAATGCGAAAGAACGTATCCTCATCGACTTCATGAGCAGCCGCGTCGTGAACGACGTAACGCTTCTGCAGACCGCGATACTGCGACGACAGCCAGGTATCGATCCAGAAGGCCGCCGTGCGGACGATCTCTTTCTGCTCGTCGCCCATCGAGCCGGACACGTCCATCACATAGATGATGACCGCGTTCGCCCGTGGCTCGCTGACGGTCGTCCAGCTCTTGTAAACAGTGTCATCACGTGTCGGGATGACGATCGGGCGATCGGGATTGTACTGTCCGGTCGCGATCTGTCGTTTCAGGGCCTGCTTGTAGGTGCGCTTGAAGTGACGCAGGGAATCGGGACCGACCTGGGAAACCGAGTTGTATCGGTCTTTCACGGCATCCAGCGTTTCTGCGCCCTTGGGCACAATATTGGGAAGCTCGAGCTCTTCACCGAGCATCATGGCGAGTTCTTCGAGAGAGACTTCGACTTCCCGAACGTGACGTCCCGGCTCGCTGCCGGCTTCCCCTGTTCCCGGTTCCGGTTCGCCGGGTCCGAGTGACTGTCCGACTTCGCCTTCCCCCTGGCCGGCTCCGCCGGAGCCTTTTTTACCATGCCGGAAGTGAGGGATATCGATATTCGGCACCGGAATGCTGACGACCTCACGCCCTTTGCGGCCGAGCATTTCGCCGTGGGTGACGTACTTCCGGAGATTGCCACGGACCTTCCCCTTGACGATGTGCTTGAATCGCTGCAGATCCCGGTCAATGTTCTGGGTCATGGTCCCGCCTTACTCGTTACGCATAGCCTTGATAGCCGCTCTCAATTGATCAACGGGTGCCATGCCCACGCTTGCGTGGGCATGCTGTCTTTGACGGACTTCGCCTCGACGCTCTGGAAACTCGGAGCAGGGGCGTCCCCTTCTTCTTGGCTCGCAGGCCGGAATAGCCGAAGGCGTGTCCCAGCGCTTTGGACGTTCGATGCCAGGGTACGGCGTTGCCTGTCCCAGCCTGTTTTCAGTTCTGCGTTTTTGAGCGCATGCCCACGCGAGCGTGGGCATGGCACCCGGTACTGGTGGAGTCGGTGGGACTCTTACGATTCGTTTTTGGCGTCTCCTCGGGCGAAGATGCTGGCGACGTACTGGAGGACGTCGGTGGCAGATTCTTCGTCGTAGCCGTAGTTGCGGATGAGCCGGGATTTGACGATGTCGATCTTCTCCTGCGTCTCGGCATCGACAACGTTCGAGACCAGCGAGGTGAGCTTGATCGTGTCCTTTTGGTCTTCAAACAGTTTCATTTCGAGCGCCTTCTGCAGCCGCTCGTTGGTGCGGTAGTTGAAGGTCTTGCCGTCGAGTGCCAGGGCTCCGATGTAGTTCATGATCTCGCGGCGGAAATCGTCCTTCCGGGATTCCGGAATGTCGATCCGCTCTTCGATCGAACGCATCAGTCGTTCGTCCGGTTCTTCGTCCTGTCCGGTGAACTTGTTCTTCACCTTTTCCTTCTGCGTGTAGGCCTTCACATTGTCGATGTAATTCGAGCAGAGGCGAGTGAGGGCTTCTTCATCGGCTGCGATGGCCCGCTGGACTTCGTTCTTCACCAGATCGGTGTACTCCTCTTTGACCATCGAGATGAGATGCCTGTAGTACTCCCGCACTTCCTCGCTCGGGATGAGGGAGTGATGCTTGAGCCCTTCTTCCATTTCGTTCAGGACCATGAACGGGTTCAGGTTCGTGGATTGGGAATTCACGACCAGAGCGTTCGAGATTTTGTCCTGCACGAAGCGGGGCGAGATGCCGTGCATCCCTTCGCCTTTCGCATCGCGACGGAGTTGCTTCACGTTGTCAGCCGTGAAACCGGGCAGGGACTTACCGTTGTAGAGCTTGAGTTTCTGCAGCACGGTCAGCCCGTGATGCTTCGGTTCTTCCAGTCGGGTCAGCACAGCCCACATGGCCGCCGTTTCCAGCGTGTGCGGTGCAATGTGTTTGCCCCGCACGCGACGCTGGTTGTAATCCTTTTCGTAGATCCGAATTTCCTCGGACAGTTTGGTAACGTACGGGACATCGATTTTAATCGTGCGGTCCCGGAGCGCTTCCATGAACTCGTTCGACTGAAGTTTCCGGAACTCCGGCTCATTCGTGTGCCCGATGATCACGGTGTCGATATCGGTCTGAGCGAACTTCTTCGGCTTAATCTTGTGTTCCTGAGAAGCTCCCAGGAGATCGTACAGGAAGGCCACATCGAGCTTGAGGACTTCGATGAACTCGATCAGCCCGCGATTGGCGACGTTGAACTCCCCATCGAAGTTAAACGCGCGGGGATCGCTTTCGCTGCCGTATTCGGCGATCTTGCGGTAGTTGATGTCTCCCGTCAGCTCGGTGCTGTCCTGGTTCTTCTCGTCCTTCGGCTGGAACGTGCCGATGCCGACGCGATCCTGCTCGGAAAGGACGACGCGCCGAATGACGACGCTTTCGAGAACCTTGGTCCAGTCGCCGTTGTGCTCGCGCATTCGTTCCTGGAAGTAGAAGCGGCTGAGTGGGCAGATGTCGCCGACAATCTCGATTTCGTAATCGGGATCGCTGTGGGCGGCGTTCAGCTCTTCGCAGAGACCAGCGCGATGAGGGCCGGGAATCAATTGCAGGGGATCACCGTTCATCGGATCCCAGGTGACGGAGCCATCGGCCTCTTTCCAGCCGAAGCTGTACATGGCACCTTCCTCGGTGCGGCTGTAGCGTTCGAGGCCACGTTTGAGCAGGCGGGCGATTGTGCTCTTGGACGATCCGACAGGGCCATGCAGCAGGAGGACCCGGCGTTCTGCTCCGTATTTCAGAGCAGCAGACATGAAAACGTTGACAAGTTCCATCAGGGTGCGGGTCAGGCCGAAGATGGCATCCTGCCCGCCGTTGTGCGGATCATCGAAGAAGCGATAGCGAATCTGCTTCTCGCGAGTCCCCTCCAACTCGTAGGTCCCTTCCTGCATGATCATGTCGTAAAGACGCTGCCATGCGGAGCGGGTGACCTTGGGCGACGTTCGCACGATGTCGAGGTAATCGGCGAATGAGCCCTCCCAATGCTCCTGTCGGTATGAATCGTTCTCCGTTCGCGAGGCCAGTTTTTGCAGTAGTTGTTGTCCGCTCGTCACGGTTTTCCCCTTCCAGAAAGAGAACGCGTCGGCCGGAGCCGGCGCTACCCGCGCGTCGTGAGTGGCAATCGTCCCGTTGTCAGTTCAATAGACGCGTCTTTCAAATGAGTGCAGGAATCATCCCTGAGCGCAGCACTTTTTCGTTGTAAGTGGTCGACAGAGGACCGTTTCCCGCAGCCGTCCACGTGGATAACTCACCCGTCTCCGCCTCAGAAATTCTGAAAGCGCAGCATAAAAACCACGCGTTCAAACCCGTGTCATCAATGAACGAGTCTGGCGTGGTTGTTGGCGCGACCGTCCATGGTCTTAATCCAATTGTAAAATATGGAGATGTCGGGAACCGTTTGAAGCGTTCGCGGCCGTTGCCACTCTGCTTCGTTCCTGGAATGATGCGCCGGACCTTTGCGAACCGACGATCATGACCTCGGGGTGCTGTAGTCATCTCACAGGCGAGTCGCTACTATTATCAATTCGACTCAAGGGAGAGGCAAGAGCAATCTTTTTAATCTCATCGTCGCTAATTCCCGTCACGATCGAGCGAGCTGGTAAGTCCTCACGGTTCGGGTGATGTCGCGAAACGGAGCCGCGGGACGAACCGGATCCTTCCGAAACGGTCCTTGCTCGTGCGGCCGCTCTCCTGTTTCGAAGCCCCTGAGTTTTCCGCAGGTGACATCTCGTTCACAGCCGTCCTATCGGTCGGAGCGACGTCCGCCCGCTGCAATCCGAGCCCCGATGAACACCGTATTTCAGGTACTCTGATGGTCGATCAGATCCCGTCCTCTCCCGATCTCACTCGACAGTTGGTACATGTGAATCTGGCCGAACGGTCATACGACATCGTTGTCGATGCCGATGAGGTGTCCGCTCTCCCGCCGCTGATTCAGGACTGGCTCCGCAGCATCTCCTATCTGAAGTCCGACCAGCCAGCCGCGCTGGTGATTACAGATACCAACGTCGCCGACCTGTTCGGAAAGAAGCTGCACGAAGCGCTTCAGGAGCAGGGATGGAATGCCGAGCTGACGATCGTTCCGGCCGGTGAGAACTCCAAGTCCCAGGCGACGGCCGGACTGATCTACGATCAGCTCGTCTCCATGCGGGCCGATCGCAAGACCGTGGTCATCGCGGTCGGCGGCGGTGTGATTGGCGACCTGGGCGGGTTTGTCGCCGCGACGTACAACCGGGGTCTGCCGTTCGTTCAGGTGCCGACGACTCTTCTGGCGGATGTCGACAGCTCGGTGGGCGGCAAGGTCGGGATCAACCACGCGAAGGGCAAGAACCTGATCGGGGCCTTCCATCAGCCGCTCGGCGTCTGGATCAATACCCGGGCCCTGCAAACGCTGCCGGAACGTGATTACCGTTCGGGGCTGGCCGAAGTTGTGAAGTACGGCGTGATCCTCGATGAGGAGTTCTTCGCCTTTCTCGAAAACAATGTCGAAGCCCTCAACAGTCGCGATGCCGAAACGCTGGTTAAAGTCATTACCCGCAGCTGCAGGCTCAAAGCCGATGTCGTGGAACAGGATGAATACGAGCGGTCCGGCCTGAGAGCGATTCTCAATTACGGTCATACTTTCGCCCACGCCTACGAAGCCCTTTGCGGCTATGGCGAACTGATGCATGGCGAAGCCGTCAGCATCGGCATGATCGACGCCTCTCGACTGGCCGTGAAGCTCGGCCGGATTGACGAGAGCGTGACGCAGCGGCAACTCGAGCTGCTCTCTCAGCTCGGTTTGCCCACGAAACTTCCGACGCCGGTTTCATTCTCGGCTGATGAAGTCCTCGATCGCATGAAGATCGACAAGAAAACGGAAGCGGGCAAACTGCGGTTTGTTCTTCCGAGTCGTTTGGGCCACGTGGAGGTGGTCACGGGAGTTCCGGAATCGGATGTCCGCGATGTGTTACGTCTGAGCTAGCCAGTCCCCTCAGCTGCTCAGGACTGATCTCTCCGAATCAACTCAAGTGCCGACCGACGGGAACCTCTGGTGACAAATACATCTTCCTCTTCGAACATTGAACAATGGCTGTCTCTGGGCGCACACTGCAAACAGACCGACGAAGGCATTCAGATCGACCTCGCCCGATTCGACTGGAATCGTGGCGACGTGTCTCTGCTGCCGCTGCCGGCGGAGGTTTTTTCCTGGAAGCTCGAAGGAGCCAACAGTGAGAAAGCCGAAACGCTGCTCACCCGACTCAAAGGGAACGAGCAGATTCAGATTCTGGCTCTTCGGGATATGCATCTCTCGCCATCGCTCTGTCAGCGGTTTCTCGATTTTCCGAAGATTGTCGAGTTCGATTTTTCGGGCACCAATTTCTCGGATCAGGATCTCGATCGAGTGACTCAGCTCGAACATCTGAGTTCCTTAAGCCTCGCGGAAACCGGAGTGACCGATCAGGGACTGATGGCCCTCAAGAAGCTCCGCGGTCTGAAAACACTCAACCTGAACAAGGTCGGCGTGACCGAAGCGGGTCTGCATCATCTCGAAGGACTGGTCTCGCTGCGTGAATTGAGCCTGGGTGGCTCGCCGCTGACTGGCGGAGCCCTCAAATGGCTGCAGCGGCTCGTCCTGCTCGAAAAGCTCGATCTCCGGCATACGCATCTGACGCATCATGGCTTGAACGCTCTGACATTCTTTCGCCGCCTGCAAACCCTGAAACTGGGCGGCAATCGCATCGAAGACGACGGAGTCCTTCCGCTACTCCAGTTCGCCCGGCTCGAATCGCTGGAGCTGGGCGGGACCCCGATTACGGATCGAGCCGTCGAAGTGATCTCCCGGCTGCCACGACTGCGGCGGCTCTACGTGGCCGGCACGGCTGTCGGCGATCAAGGGTTGAAGCTGCTCTCCCGTGTCAGTTCGCTGGTCGCGCTGGATGTCCGCAAGTCAGCCGTCTCGGCGAAGGGGATCGAACACTTTCAGGATGTCCGACCGCACGTCAACCTGAAGACCGATGCCGGTCAGCAACCGGAAAGCACTGTGGTTCGCAATATCGATCGACTTGAGTTGAGCGGCATTCAGGTCAAGAAGAATCAGGTCGGCGAGGCGATCGCCCTGAAAGCGGACGAGACAACCGCGCCCGCCGTGCACTGGTTCGATGCTCTGGTCACGCTGCGGACGCTCAAAAATGTCGAACTTCAGGATCTCCATCTGGACGCCGATCAGTTCCGCAATATTCGCAACCTGCACTCCCTGCAGGCGCTGGCGATTAAACGTTGCAGCCTGCCGGAAGAATCGCTTTCCGCTCTTACGGTTCTTCGCAATCTTGCCTGGCTCGATCTGCGGGATACGTCGGTTACGGATGCCGGCGTGAAATCGCTCGTACGGATTCCCTCGTTGACCAACCTCTGTCTCTCACGAACAGCCGTGACCGATGGCTGCCTGGGACACCTGAAGAACGCGCTGCTGCTGAAGGATCTTGTGCTCAAGCAGTGTGAGAACATCACCGATGCCGGTCTCGAAACGCTGTCCCAGCTCGATCAGCTCAAGCACATCGATCTGCGGGGCACGAGCATCACCGCAGCCGGCGCGGCTCAACTGGCCGAAAAGCTGCCGGGCTGCAAAGTCCGCGGCGATGACTGAGAGCGTCATTGGAGAAGAGCTCGCAGCAGTTCGCTCCGTCGGTTCGCCAGTGCGATGAGACACTGCTCAACGGAATCAGCCGTCTGCCAGACCGTACAGACTGGATCGCCTGCGCTGAATTGCGTTCCCGGCCGAGCCAGATCGGAACAGGAAGGCACTTCCCAGCAGTCATACGGGACGACTCCGACGTCGGACCAGTCCCAGTCGGGCAGAAGTTGAAAGGGGAGGGGAGCGTAAACGGTTGCTTTCCCCACGATGCCTTCGAGCGGCCGGACGACGTTCTTCTTCTGGAAGTCGCTGCATGTCTGGAGAATGGATTTGCCAGTGGCCAGTTCGAGGACTTCCATCGCCGCGGTGTAACGAGGGTTAAGTTCGAGAACATAAAGACCGCTCGCATTCCGGCAGAAATCGATTCCCCACGGGCCGACCAGCGAGAACGCTTTTCCCAGCAGGTCGCCGATGCTTTGAATCCGTTGCTCTACGGCTGCGGACTCTTCACGCGAACAGCTGACGTTCCCGACGTACGCGAACGGACGAGCCGGCAGTTCCGGCGATCCGACCAGGATACGGGTGATCCCCAGAAGTTTGTGTACCGATCCCGTGCTGAAAAACTGAGCCGAGAGAAGCGGCCCTTCCACGTACTGCTGATCGAATTCGTTCGTTCCCGGCACCAATGGAGCACAGCTGTGCACTCGATGCACTGCCATTCCTCCGGTGGAACGTTGATCCTTCCGGATCCATTCTCGAGGGAGTTCCTTTCCCGGTGGAACCCACAGGGCGTCCCGAGTCCGGATAGCCAGAGCATCGAATCCGGCTCGGCCCAGACGCTGCTGCAGCGGAAGCGGATCGCGGGCCTGTTGCATGGCGGCGGGCGAAGGACTCCACAACGGTCGAATCGTCGCCAGTTGACTCAGCTCATCCAGCCGGTTTTCCCATCCGCCTGTGGGGAGAAAAGGAATGTCCTCGGAAAAAGCCCCGAGTGTCGCCGCGGGAGGTGGGCTGGAACCGGCCGGAAGATCGAGATCCTGACATTCGTCGATGACGATTGGCTCGAATCCGGCGCGTACCACCGACCAGGCGGCCGCTCGGCCCGAATATCCGGAGATCAGAACCTGCATCGCTGCAGAGGACTCGGTATCGGCCGTGGATTCCATCGATATTTCACCGAGACCGAAGGTTCGTTGGGAAACCGGGGGCGCGCCGGCGAACTGGCAATACAAACGGAAACCTGATATTCAACATATAAGCGTGCCGGAATCTTATCGGTGCGGTCGACTTCCGTTATGATCTCGGCATCCATGCGATCAGCAATTGGTCGACATCAGCGAGTCCACTGCAGTGGCACCAGGTGCCAGTTTCAGCGAACTCGCCCGATTTCACTCTAATCATTACGAACTCAGTACAGCAAGCACCAGCGAAGGAGATGAGAGATGGGAATGCGTATAGGCGAAGCACTTGTCGGAGATGGCAATGAGATTGCTCACATTGACCTGATTATCGGCGAAAAAGACGGCCCCGCAGGCGTTGCTTTCGCCAACGCCCTGGCTCAGCAGTCGGCCGGTCACAGCAATCTGCTGGCCGTGCTTGAACCAAACCTGGCCGTCAAACCTTCGACGGTCATGATCACCAAGGTCACCATCAAAGGGGCCAAGCAGGCTGTCCAGATGTTCGGTCCGGCTCAGTACGCTGTCGCCAAAGCCGTCGCTGATTGCGTCGAAGCAGGCACGATTCCCAAGGATCAGGCCGAAAACCTCGTCATCGTCTGCGGTGTCTTCATCCACTGGGATGCCGCCGATGACAAGAAAATCTACGAATACAACTACGAAGCGACCAAGCTGTCCATCGAACGCGCGATGAAGAACGAGCCTTCGGCCGACGAAATGGTCGCGAAGAAGGACTCGGCGAAGCATCCGTTCTCCGGCGTCTAAGTCATTCGGACAAAGCCAAGGAACTCCGCCTAGGCATATTTCCGTAAAGTCAGAAACAACTCTTCAGATTCCGGTTTGAAGAGTTGTTTTCTCATTAGGGGCTTCAATAATCTGGGTTCGCAACCTCTCTGTTGACTCCTGTTGACTTCACTGAAAAGCGGCCTGATGAAGCGCATTCTTCTCCACCTCGATACCGATCCTCAGCCGAGCAGCTTTGACGCGATCTCTGCGATTGACGGAGGAGTCGAACAACTGCTTTCTTACGGCAACGTGACCCCGGTCAACGTCGTGTCGCTGGTTCAGGGAGCGATCTTCACTCGTTCCCCCAACGACCTGCAGAACACCGCCATCTTCATCGGGGGCAGCGATATCGATGCCGCTCAGACCCTGCTGGAACGTGTCCGCGAGACATTCTTCGGTCCGATGCGGGTTTCGGTGATGATGGATGCCAGCGGCTGCAATACGACCGCCTCCGCAGCTGTCGTGTGCGCCGGTCGCCATCTGAAACTGTCCGAGAGTTCGGCAGCCGTGTTTGGTGGAACTGGTCCGGTTGGCCGCCGTGTCGCCCGAATTCTGATGTCATCGGGTTGCCGAGTGAAAGTTGTCTCCCGTTCGCTGGATCGGGCTCGGGCAGCCTGTGCCGCCATCGACAGCGGCAGCAAGCTTCTCCAACCGGTGGCGATGAGTTCCCCGGAAGATCTCCACACAGTGGCCGAGGGAGTCGACGTCGTCGTGGCCGCCGGGGCTGCTGGAGTGAAGTTCTGTTCGCTCAAGGCTCTGCAGGCGTCTTCCAGTGTCAAAGTCGCCATCGACCTGAACGCCGTTCCACCTTTGGGGATCGAAGGGATCGAATCTGGCGACAAAGCCCGCGAAGTTGGGAGAATTGTCTGCTACGGTGCTCTGGGTGTGGGCGGTCTCAAGATGCGATTACACCATCATGTCATCGATCAGCTCTTTGAAACCAACGAGCAGGTCTTCGATGCCGAGACCACATTCGCCGCTGCTGGAAACTTGCGGTAAATAGAGACCCTGGGTATTCGCTGCGGCTCTTGAAAAAATCTGGTCGAATGCAAACTTTGCTTCAAGTCGGCCAAAAACAGCCGCTCTAAAGCCAGAAACAAACTCGCCTTGCCTCTTTTCAGGCCTATCGGGTAATTCTACCCGCTATTCACTTCGTAAAGCCTCACCTCTCCAGTTTCCGGCCGGCGTTGTGACCAGTCTCAACATCCATTCCACCTCCACCGGTTCGGCATCTCTCAACGTGTATCAGCGTCAGGTCTTCTCATGATCATACCCAGCTGGTCTTCGAAAGATCTCGGTCACCAGGGACGCCCCTCGTCTCTGGTCAGCGGACTCCTTTCCCGCCTGCAGTCCGCGCTCGCGACCTTGAATCATTCGACCCACAATCATTTCCGCCCCCTGGGCCTTCTGTTTCTGGCTGGTCTCGCACTGGTCGGGAGCGGCTGCGCGTCGCCCTGGGCGATTCCTGTCGCCGTTTCCGACGAGCCGATCCAGATTCGAGGTCAGTCTCCGGACGACGTGGATCCGGCCTTCGGCGGCGCATACTCCTCGAGGCCGCAGGCTCCGGACGATAATCCGTTCCAGCCGGTCTCCACCGGGTCCGAACCGAAACTCGAAGTCCCCGAAACCGATGACAACGGCTACCTGAAGGAAATCCTTCAGACGTCAGCATTGCCATCGAGCGTGATGTCGGAGACACCGAACCCAGTCAAACCGCAGAATGGCGAAGAAGTCGTCGACGTTCAGATCGAAGGAACGACCACGATTCCCGTCGCCGCGCTGGCTGGATACATCAAATCTCGACCCGGTCGACCGATTACCGAAGACCAGGTCCGTGAAGACGTCCGCTCTCTGTACAACACCAAATGGTTCTTCAGCATCACTCCGGTGTACCGTCGCACGGAAGCCGGACTCGTGCTCGTCTACAAAGTTTCGGAACGTCCGATTCTGCGAAGCGTGACCTATGTCGGGAATGAAAAGCTCAAAGAGAAAGAACTCGCCGGAATCACCGGCCTGAAGCCCCTTCATGCGTTCTCAGTCGCCACGAACCGCGAGGCGGCACGGCGAATTCATGAACACTATAAGCAGAAGGGCTATCTCTTCGCGGAAGTCGAACTTCAGGAAGGGGGCGAACCCAACGATCGCGCCGTCATTTTCGCGATCAAGGAAGGTCCAAAAGTCCGCGTCGCTACTGTTCAGTTCACCGGCAACGAAGATGTCAGCTCGGAAGTTCTCAAACTCCGATTGACCACCAAAAAACGCATCCTCTGGACGTTCGGCGGGCAATACGACCCCACGACGATTTCCGACGATGTGATGCTGCTCAAGAAGTACTACCACAACATTGGCTACTTCGATGTCCAGATCGAAAGCGACGTGCAGTTCTCTGAAGACCAGTCGACTGTTACGGTCACCTATAACGTGAATGAAGGTCCGCGATACCGGATTCGAAATCTCTCGATCGAAGGCAACGAGATCTACAGCAACGAAGAGCTGTTGAAAGATTTCGACGTCGCCACCGGACAGTATTTCAGTGCCCGCGATCTCGCCGAAGATGTCTCCGAGGTCCAGGACAAATACGGCGAACTCGGTCGACTCTTCGCCAAAGTCAACACGCAGACGGTTTTCACCAAGGAACCAGGCGTCGTCGATTTGAAGCTGAGCATCGATGAAGACCGCGTTTACCGAATCGGCATGATTCACGTCCACCTGCGTGGACAACATACGCATACCAAGGAAACCGTCGCTCTCAACCAGATGCTCGTCGCCCCCGGCGAGCTGGCGAATCCCGAAAAGATCCGTCGTTCACGGGCCCGCTTCGCTGGAGCCGCCATCTGGGAAGGCGGCGGACCGGTGGCCCCGGAAATCAACATCCGTCCGATCTCCGATCCGAGCTACCTCAGCAAGATCGAAACGAAACCGGAAAATGTCTATCGCGGCTCCGACGATTACTTCGGCCAGTCGCCGCTTGCAACAATGAATGCACTTCCGGAAACCTCCCGGACATTGCATTCCGCGACCAATCCCGCGCAAACGGTCTCGGCGACTCCCCAGGTGCCGCCCAATTACACGGAGTTTCTGCCGACCAGCTATCACGCCGAACAGGCCGAACCGGGTCGGGTTCAGATTGATCGCATGGTCCCGGGTTCGGGACACACGCTCGAGACGGAGACCATTCCCGAAGTTCCCTCGAATCGTTACCTGCGAGAGCAGCGGATCGAACGCGAGACCTCCATGGTGCCGGCTCTGTACGTGCCGATGGATCTGGAACGGGAAACCGTCTTCTTTGAACCGGGCGAACCGTTTCTGGCTCCCATGACCACAGCCGGAACGACCGGCAAAGAAACTCCGGTTGTTCGTGGACAGAACTACGACAACTACCACGATCCCCCGAATCTGATCTACAGCCAGACGCCTCAAGGTGACCTGCTCGGACCTCAATTCCAGAATCCTCAGCTGCCGCCGGGATATGTCGATCTCGATGTGTATCTCTCGGAAGCCCGCACCGGTCGTTTCATGGTCGGAGCCGGGGTGAACTCGGACTCCGGGGTGGTCGGTAATATCGTGCTCGAAGAACAGAACTTCGATATCACCCGCTTCCCAACCAGCTGGCGCGACGTGACTGATGGCTACGCCTTCCGCGGCGGCGGACAGCAGTTCCGACTCGAAGCCACTCCCGGTAGCCAGGTCAGCCGTTATCTGGCGAGCTGGACCGACCCGTACTTCCTGAACACCGACTACAGCCTCGGTGTGAGCGGCTTCTATTACGAACGCTTCTTCCGCGACTACGACGAAACCCGTCTCGGCGGTCGTGTGAATGTCGGGAAACTGCTCACTCGAGAACTGTCGGTCAACGCGGCTCTGCGAATGGAACAAGTCGATATTGGGGATCCCCGTCTCGCTCCGGGCATGGCTCCGTCGATCGATGAGATCCTCGGCTCCAACTTCCTGGGAACCGGCCGCTTCACCATGGCATACGATACCCGAGATTCGTCCTACATGGCGACCGAGGGCTTCAATGTGTCCTCAAGCGTCGAACAGGCCTTTGCTGACTTCGACTTCACGAAACTCGATCTCAACGCCAGTGAGTACTTCACGGTTTATCAGCGCCCAGACGGAGCCGGTAAGCATGTGGTCTCGCTGCGAGGAAACGTCGGCTGGACCACGGAAGACACACCAGCCTTCGAACGGTTCTATGCCGGGGGTTTCCAGACGTTCCGCGGTTTCGAGTTCCGTTCGGTCACGCCACTGGAGCCGGATAACATCGGCACCAACGGAGCCGCCGTCGGGGGCTTCTTCCAGACACTCGGCACGGTGGAGTACATGATGCCGGTGACCGCCAACGAAGCCGTCCGCGTCGTCGCCTTCTCCGACTTCGGTACTGTCGACCGAGCGGTCTCGTTCGAAGAATTCCGCGTGTCGGTCGGTGCCGGTCTGCGAATCACCGTGCCTCAAATGGGTCCGGTTCCGATCGCTCTCGACTGGGCCTTCCCGGTTGTGAAGCAGGAAACCGATATCCGCCAGATCTTCTCGTTCTACATCGGCCTGACTCGTTAGAGCGGACTACTTAATTGTGTAGCCGTTCCGTCCGTATAAGTTGCCGCGTTTCAGGCGAAAACTCGATTCTATGCGGACATACGGTAGAGCGATCCGCTTTAGTCACCCCGCGTAGAGTCTACCATCCGGTGCCATGCCCACGCCTGTCGTGGGCATGCTTCGTTTCACAGTGACACGTCGCAATCGCATCCATCGAGAAGATGCCGCGTCTCCATGGCCCAGTGGGCAGAGGCCGGGGATGCAGAGCTTCATCCTCACCCGAAGCGCGAGCGGGAGCTAGTTAGCGATGCCTCCCTTCTCGCTGATGATTCGGGTTGCGATTAAAGGTGGTGTCCTTAGGGTTCGTCGCCGTTTTCGAGGGCGCTCCAGAGGACTCCGGTGATGTAGTCGAAGGCGGCTGCGCGGTCGATTTCGGTCAGGACTTCGACGTTCGCGTTCTTCTGGCGGAGGCTGCGCCGGTCGACGACGGTCATGCCACGGGTCAGTTCTCCGGTCGTTTCGACATCGACCGCCATCAACTTGCGGGTAAACAGCTGCGGACGAGCCACGGCTGTGAGCGCGGCCAGTGCCGGCAGGGAGACGCCTTCCTGTCCCAGATGCCGCCGTGCCGATCGCAGCGCAAAGGGCAGCAGCAGATTGATGAACTCGGTAATGTGCGACTTCCCATCCTGAGGCAACCGGTTCAGTTCGCCAAAGGTCAACCGCAGTTGATGAGAAACATCGAGCGGGACGAGGATCTTGTTGCAGTCCGTTTGCAGAACGTATCGAGCCGAATCGGGATCGGCGTAGATATTTCCTTCCGCAGCTGCGGTGGTGTCGCCCCCTTCGTTGATCGATCCCCCCAGACAGACAAGCGTCTTCACTTCCTGCAGGAAGTCGGGGTGAATCTCACAGGCGAGCACGATGTTCGTCAACGGGCCGAGCGTGAGGATCGTCACTTCGTGCGGATTCGTCCGAACCAGTTCCGCCATTACCTTGGCCGAGACATGAGGACTGGCGAGGCTGACGGCGCTGGTGGGACAGTCGCCCAGTCCGGTTTCGCCGAGCAGCAGTGGGCAGGGGACTTCCCGGATCGCCGAGATCGAAGCAGGCAGTTGTTCGTCGCAGCAGCCGAGGCGGGGATATTTCTGCGGATCGATCCGGTTCACGATCGTCTGCAAATTATGGTTGGCCTGGGAGCCTGTCACCATACCGGCGGTCGCCGTGAGAGCGAGCACGTCCATCTGAGGGTCGAGAATGGCGACGAGAATCGCCAGGGCGTCGCCGATCCCGGGATCGGCATCGATGACAACTTTGGTCTTGCGGTTCGGCGTGCTCGAGCTGGTCACCTGGGATTGAGTGAGTGGCTCCAGTTCCTCTTCGAACATTTCCTCAGGACTCATCGGTGACACATCCTTCCGAAGCCGATTTGACCGTCATGATATATCGATGCAGGACACCCCGCTCGGCTTTATAGGGCGGCATGGTCCAGGTCGCCTGTCGCACGGCCAGTTCTTCCGGGGTCACATCGAACGAGATCTCGTTTGACTCTGCATCGATCGTAATCAGGTCCCCATCTTTGACCAGTGCAATCGGTCCCCCATCCTGGGCTTCGGGGCAGATATGTCCCACGATGAACCCGTGAGACGCTCCGGAGAAGCGTCCGTCGGTGATCAGAGCCACGTCCTTGCCCATGCCCGTTCCCATCAGAGCAGCGGTGGGAGAGAGCATTTCCGGCATGCCCGGTCCGCCCTTGGGACCTTCATAACGAATGACGACGACATCGCCTTTCTGAATCTGCCGCTCTTCCACGGCGAGAATCATGTCTTCTTCGCAGTCGAACACCCGAGCAGGTCCGGAAAAGCGAACGCCTTCCTTCCCTGTAATTTTCGCAACGGCTCCGTCCGGGGCAAGATTGCCGCGAAGGATCCGCAGATGTCCGGTCGGTTTGATGGCGTGGGGAATGTCGTGCACGACGTCCTGCCCGGCGACCAGATCCGGGATCTCGGCCAGGTTTTCCGCCAGCGTCTTCCCGGTCACGGTGATGCAGTCTCCTTTGAGATAGCCTTCGGCCAGCATGTACTTCATCACGGCTGGTGTTCCGCCCGCTTTGTGCAGGTCCACCATGGAGTACTTGCCGCTGGGACGCATGTTGGCCAGCAACGGTGTCTTATCGCTGATCCGCTGGAAGTCTTCGATCGACAACGGCACATCGACCGATCGGGCGACGGCCAGGAGATGCAGGACTCCGTTGGTAGACCCGCCCAGAGCGACGATCATCGTGATGGCGTTCTCGAAGGCTTCGCGCGTCATGATGTCGCGGGGCTTCAGGTCCATTTCCAGAAGCGTGCGGACGATCTTTCCGATCGAGCGACACTCTTCAATCTTCCGGTCATCGACGGCGGGAATGGACGAGCTGTAAGGCACGGTCATGCCCATCGCTTCCATCGCGACCGACATCGTATTGGCCGTGAACATGCCTCCGCAGGCACCCGCTCCGGGGCAGCTGTTACGAACGACGTTATGCCGTTCTTCATCGGTAATGCGGCCGGCCAGATACTCGCCGTAGACTTCGTTCGCCGAGCCGACATCGATCATCTTGTCGTTCCAGCAACCAGGCTGAATGGTACCGCCATAAATCATGACCGCCGGTCGATTGAGTCGACCTGCGGCGATCAGGCAACCCGGCATGTTCTTATCACAACCGGGGAGAGCAACCAGAGCATCGTACCAGAAGGCGGACATCACCGTTTCGATCGAGTCGGCAATCAGATCGCGCGACTGCAGCGAGAACGACATCCCTTCGGTCCCCATCGAGATGCCGTCACTGACGCCAATCGTATTGAATCGCATGCCGATGAGCGCTTCCTGCTGCACGCTTTCACGGACCGCGGTGGCCAGCTTGTCGAGGTGCATGTTGCAGGGATTGCCGTCATACCAGAGGCTGGCGATGCCGACCTGCGGCTTGTTCATGTCCTCTTCGGTCATACCCGTCGCATAGAGCATCGACTGAGAGACACCCTGCTTGCGCGGCTGCGTGATGCGGGAGCTGTAGCGGTTCAAACCTGAGGAAGAAACGGGGCTGTCGAACTGGCTCATCAATGATTCCAAAACTACCGGAGAGGCTGGCTGCAAGAATTCGCGACCGGGCGGCGCGACGATGCGTCTGAAAGCTTCGAGTATACTGGAAAGAACCGACGATCCCCAGCGATCCCGCCAACGAGAGCCGGTGTCCATACCGGTACAAGTCTTGCGTGGATGTTTTTTCAGATCAGAAATCGTTTGTCGAAAAACCCGTAGCGATTCGACGTAGTAGTGTTAGGATGTAGCATAGGGTAATTTACCAGCCACGGAGTTGTGGAGATCCCGAGCTGTGTCACCCCCGTTTGCACAACACGCTTTCCACGCGAGTTGTAGGAGGAGTCACGGGCCATGGCGAGACTGGAGGTCATTTCAGGTCCCCATTCCGGGACGACGTACTCACTCCGATCTAACGGAGTGACCGCCGTCGGTCGAGACGGCACATCGGACATTGTTCTTCCGGTGCGAAGCATTTCCCGCCATCACGCGCAGATCTTCTGCGATGGCGATCATTATTTCATCGAAGATCTCGGGAGTGTTAACGGAACCTGCGTCGACGGGAAACGAATCAAGAGTCGACAACAACTGCATGAAGGCAGCCGGATCAACTTTTACGAGATCCATCTGGTTTTCCATAAAAACGAATCGTCCGGCGAAATACCGACGTTTACCCCCGAGCCGTTCGACAGGGCTCAAGAGCAAGCCGTGAACAATCACACGGTCAGCGTCCCCGCAGAGAATAACGTCTGGGGGACGAAGCGGTTCCAGTACCTGCTCGATATCAACTCGAAGCTCGCCGGCTCGTTGAATCTGGATGAGATTCTTCCCAAAGTCCTCGACATTCTCTTCGAGATCTTTCCTCAATCGACCAATGGGCGAATCCTCCTGGTCGAGGAAGACGGCGAGCTGGTCCCTTACGCCTGCAAAGCCGGCCGCGACGACAACAGCAGCATCCTGACCCAGGTTCCGCTCGGAAGCGAACTGGCTTCGACGGTGCTCGAATCCGGCAAGGACATGCTCTCGAACTCCGACGCCTTCAGTGAGTCGGTGCTCGATGAAGACGTCTGCTCGACGATGTGCGTCAGACTGCTCAATCCCGATCGCGCTCCGCTGGGGGTGATCGAAGTCGAAACGACCGACGACCAGTCGATGTTTCACGATGATGACCTGCATGTCCTTCGCAGTGTCGCCGACATGACCGGGCTGGCGATCGCCTATGCGCGAGCCCACGCCCAGCAGATGGCTCGAGCCCGGCATCAGCAGCAGTTGGAAATGGCTCACGAGGTTCAGATGCGGATGTTGCCCCGCGACCGGCCAGAAGTGACCGGTTACACCTTCAGCGACTTCTACGCCGCGGCCGGGCAGGTTGGAGGAGACTTCTTCTACTATCGCTGGTTGAAAGCTAATCAGCTGGTCGTCGCGATCGGAGATATCTGCGGGAAAGGGATGCCGGCCGCTTTGAAAATGGCTCACATGAATACGCACCTGCATCACGTCATGGGAACGGCCCGGAGCTTGAAGGTCGCCATGCACCGCCTGAACCAGGGAGCCTTCAATGACCCGACCGATATCTCCCTGATCACATTCGTGCTCTGCATCTTCAATGTCCAGAAGCACGAGCTGACCATTGCCAACGCGGGGCATATTCCTCCGCTCCGTCGACGGGCCGGATCAACCGCAGTGGAGTACATGCAGCACGAAAAAGATGGATTGCCTCTAGGGGTAGAGAAAGATTTTGAGTATCACCCGATGACATACAAGTTCGATCCGGGCGACCTGGTCGTGCTCTGCACGGACGGGATTACCGAAGCGATGGATGGGCAGTCGAACCTGTTCGGCATGGATGGTCTGGAGAACTCCATCCTTAAATCTCGACCAAACGCCGACCAAGCTGTGTCTACTCTGGTTGAGGATGTCCGGATACACACCCGCGGCAAGCGGCAACAGGACGATATGTGCATCGTGAGCGTGAGTCGCGATCTGTGAACGCCTTCGGGGAGACACTCTCGGAGACGCCGCACTGATTTCACAGTTGCCGGACCGGGGGGGAAGGTCAGGTCTTCGCCGCCGCAGAGGCGTCGTCCGGGTTTTCCATTTCCGAGTTATGCCGCTGGAGCCAGCGAAAGACGAGCCAGCAGCCAGCAGCCCAGGTGGCGCCCATGGTCCAGCCAGCCAGCACGTCCGTGGGCCAGTGCACTCCGAGATACACGCGACTGATGCCGATCAGTATCGTCAGAAAGAAGGCCAGGAGCAGAAAGTAAGCCTTGATACGGTGTCGCGTTTGCACGCGAGCCAGCAACGCTCCCAGTGTCAGGTAAACCACGGCTGAGATTGCGGAATGTCCACTCGGGAAACTGCGGGTGTAGACATATTGTCCGTGAGGGACGAGGTCGGGACGGGGCCGGTCGAAGAAATACTTCAGACCCGTACTCAGCAGCATCCCACTGACGACGGCCAGGACAAGGAAGAGAGCTTCGGTTCGTTTTCCCTGCAGGAACAGGAAGCCGGCGACGCCGATCGTCAGAAAGGTCACAATCACCGTTCCTCCGAGGGCAGTCACATCCCGGGCGGTTTCTTCCACCCAGTGCGGCCCGAGCGGATCGGTCACGTCGTCCGCCTGTCGCATGCTGAGCAGTACGGTGCGGTCGAACTTCTCGCTCTCGCCCTCGCGAACTTCATCGGCCAGTTCCACGAAGCCCCACGTTCCCGCCGCGACCAGCCCCACGAGGACTAACGTCGCAAGCTCATGGCTGCCCAGCCACGTCATGAACTTCTGAATGGGATGAGGAATCTTCCGCAAGAACTGCATAAGTCGCGATCCAGAACTGCCGGGCGCCCAGGAAACGTTTCGTTTCAGTCTATGACGGATCCGGCGGGCGACAACATGGATTTGAGCGATTCAGCGTTCAGTTTGCGGCGTCCGTCGTCAGATCGAACTGAGCCGTGATCAGGCTGCGAAGTTCGTTCTGAATTTCCTCGATCGAACGCCCTTCGCCAGATTCTGTCAGGCAGTTCACGACATGCCAGTGTTCGTTCTCTCTGCACAACTGCAGATAGACGTCTCTCACGCCGATGAGGTAATCGCAGTCGGACTCGTGCAGATCCGTTACCTGACGGGTGTAATCGCGGGCATTCTTTCGAGCCACCCGTTCGGCAGAGACTTCTGCGGGCAGATC
Organism: Rubinisphaera margarita; assembly: GCF_022267515.1. Lineage (NCBI taxonomy): Bacteria > Pseudomonadati > Planctomycetota > Planctomycetia > Planctomycetales > Planctomycetaceae > Rubinisphaera > Rubinisphaera margarita. The sequence continues at coordinate 65,103 of NZ_JAKFGB010000015.1, forward strand.
GAGAACGATCACCAGATCGGGACGAGGCACCTTGAAGATCCCGTATTCGACCTGCTCGATCCACTGCAGAAATTCCTGCCGCTCAGCGCCCAGCAATCGGGCTCCCTGATGAGCGAAGTTCGAGCCGACGTAACGATCGGCGATGAGCAGATCGTGGTCGTCGAGTTTCTGGCAGATGACATCCCGCGATTCAAACCGCTCAGTGGCATACATCAGCGAGATCGGAATGGGATGCAGATTCTCGAGCGTGCCGAACTGACCATCGAGAAAGCGGCCGATCTGTTTGCCGGTCAGCGTTTCGCTGTAACGGGGAAAGGTGATCGTGCCGGTGCTCAACCCGGACGTCTGAAAGAAGTCGACCAGAGCCGCGGTCTGCGTCCCTTTGCCGGACCCATCGATTCCTTCGATCGCAACGAAATAAGACAAACCAGTTCCTTCACGCCACACGGCGACTCAAGCGGCCGGGCAACTTCGTGTTGTGTTGGACAAAGACCGTTCTTTTTCAAGAGCGGTTCCCTCGCCCCCCGGGGGGAAAGGGTTAGGGTGAGAGGGAAATGCAGGGTCCATGTTTATTGGGCCGTAGTCTCGCAACTGTGAGGAGCGCCGCTGGTTGATCGCCCCCTCCTCGTCCTTCGGGCTTTCCGCATATGGCGGAGAAAGTAAGCCGCTCCCCGTGAAGGGGGCGAAGGAACATCCGAAGGCGATGCCCTCGAATCCGGCGGCTGTTACACCTGCGTCTGGAACTGCTGCACAGCGGTGTCCACGTCAGGATGGACGAGAAAATAGGTATGCAGCCGACTTGTTTCCATCACTTCCTGCACGGCCGGAGCCAAGTCGCAGATTGCCATCTCGCCTTCCAGACGACGGAGATGGCGGTGCAGATGAATGAGCTTGCCGAGAATGGACGAGGTCACCCAGTCGACTCCCTTCAGGGAGAGGACGACCCGATTGTAGCCGAGCTGATCGACAATTTGCATCAACTCGAAGCCGAGTTGCTCGACATTGTCTTCTTCGGACAACGTCGATTTGCGGATCCGGATTACAGCTACTTCACCGGTCCGTTCCAGCGTGAAAAACGACGGCTGGAAGTCGTGGGAATCGCTAGTCATGGTGTTGCCCGCTTTGAATCGCTGAAAGATGATCTCGAAAGGCTTCGACGCCTTCTGCCTGAAGGAACGATCCGATGTCCGATTTCTTCCCCGGCAACTCAACCGGGACGTACCGTTCGTCCGTTCCCTGTAGCCAGCCTGGTCGCCGCTGCGATTCCCGCTCGACCAGAACCTGACTGGCTTGGCCGATTCGCTCGCGATAAAACTCCATGGCCAGTTCACGTTCCAGCTCTCCGAGCCGGGCGACCCGTTCCTTGATCACCGGCGGCGGAAGCTGATTGGCGAACTCGGCCGCTTTCGTCCCTTTACGCACACTGTACGGAAAGACGTGGACCTTCATGAATCGGGCGTCGCGGCAGGATTGCAGCGTCTCCTCGAATTCTTCGTCGGTCTCCCCGGGGAATCCCACAATCACATCCGTCGTAAAGGCCGGATGTTCGAGCCTTTCTCGCATCTTCTCAAGTTTTTCGAGGAATCTCGCCATGCTGTAGCGGCGACGCATCCGCCGCAACACCGTTTCCGAGCCGCTCTGCAGGGCCGGATGAAACTGCGGGCAGAGATGTTCACAATTCGCGGCTGCCGAGATGAAATCGTCGTTCACTTCAACCGCTTCAATACTGGAGAGCCGCATTCGCCAGTTGCCCGGAATCTTGTCGAGCTTCTCGAACAGATGCCACAACCGGAACGGGGGCTTGCCCGACTTCCCGCGGGTCGTGTCGACGCCGTAATGTCCGACGTGGACACCAGTAATGACGATTTCCAGATACCCGTTGTCGATCAGCCGGCGGACTTCGTCTTCAATATCCTGCGGCGAGCGGCTCTGCAGCCCCGGTCGTACCTGCGGGATGATGCAGTAGGTACATTTCAGGATGCAGCCGTCCTGGACCTTCACATACGCCCGGCGACGCCCTTCGAACTGACTGATGCCGTTCGGCATGTCGTGGATGCCGTGTCGCTGCAGGATGTCCGGCAGTTCCCGTTTGTCGGTCACAACCTCGAACACCCCCGGAAGCTCCGCCAGTTCCTGCGGATCGCGGGTCGCGTAGCAGCCCATCACCAGCGTACGCGTGCCGGGATTCTTCCGGGCCAGCTGGCGAATCACCTGTCGCGACTTGGAATCGCCGGTATGTGTGACCGTACAAGTATTTACGACGCAAAGATCGGCGGTTTCGCCATCCCCGGCTTCCCGAAAACCGTTCTTCTGCAGCGTTTCGTAGACGAGCTGGGTTTCGTACTGATTGACCTTACAGCCCAGAGTCACCAGCCGGCAGGTCTTGTCGATTCCTTCAAACTGTTGCGACAGACCGGTCGCGAAGGGAACGATCTCAGTCGATTCGTTCTCGTTGAGGATCGGCAACGACAGGGAAGAAGTTGAACTCATGGCAGGCACGGAAAAAACGTGAAATCTCTCAATCGACGCGGGAAGCAGCGAGCAATAGTATAAACCTCGGTAGACTACCCCACAAACCGCCATTTGGATTTCTGGGGAAATCGGCGTGAGGGAATGGCCGTCAGGCGTCAGAGTCGAAGCAAAACACGGAGCGGCGGCCCCCTGCCGCCGAATGCAGACTGCCCGACTCATGGACTCCTGGTGCCATTTTCAGCCTCAATAGACGTCTCGAATTCCGATTTGGGGAATCAGGTCATCTTCCTCATGATCGCGGCGGCAAAACGTCGGCGTTCATGGATATCGAGACCTTCGACACTTTTTCGACGCAGAAAGTTCCCGTGCAATCGCTGCAGGAAGTTGGAAACGCGATCATTTCGCTCAGGGAGCGAGTCGATGCTCTTTCCGGGGCCGCCGCTCCGCTCGATATTGCCCCGGTGACCTCCACCGAGTGGTATCAGCTCATCACACAGAAGCTGCTGCCGCAGCTCTCTGACAGTACTTACCTTGTCGTGGCGGTCGTTGGCGGGACGAATATCGGCAAGAGTGTGATTTTTAACCATCTTTGCGGCAGCAAGGTTTCCGCGACCAGCCCTCTGGCTTCGGGAACGAAGCATCCGACCTGCCTCACGCCGACGCGGCTCGCTTCTGATGAACTTCTGACCCCCGTTTTCAGCGAATTCGAGCTCCGCCATTCCGATGACGCCGAAGATGCCCTCCAGGGTTCGGACGACGACTTCCTCTTCTGGCGGGAGTCGCCCGAGGCACCCGAGAATCTGCTGCTGCTCGATACGCCCGACATCGACAGCGACGCCCAGGTGAACTGGAGCCGGGCCGACAAAGTCCGCCGAGCCGCCGATGTGCTCATCGCCGTGCTCACGCAGCAGAAGTACAACGACGCGGCTGTGAAGAAGTTTTTCCGAGCCGCAGCCGAGGAAGACAAATCGATTCTCGTCGTCTTCAACCAGCTGCTTCTTCCGGAAGACGAAGAATACTGGCCGATCTGGCTGCAGACCTTCTGCGAGGAGACGGGGATTTCGCCGGAGTACGTGTATCTCGCCCCGCACGATCGCCGGGCTGCCGAGCAGAATCAGCTGCCGTTCTACAACAGAGACTGGCCGCAAACCGACGAGTCGACGAGCAACGAACAGCCGCGAAACCTGATGGAGGATCTGTCTCAGCTGCGGTTTGAAGAGATCAAACTCAAATCGCTGGCCGGGGCTCTCGATACGCTGTGCGATAAGACCTTCGGCGTGCCGACCTATCTGGACGAGATCCGTCGCCGCAGCGGAATTCATGGCGATGCCTGGAAGCGACTCACCGAACGGATGCAGGAGATCTCGGTCACCTGGCCGGTGGTGCCGAATCGCGTCGTCATTCAGGAAGTGCGCAACTGGTGGGGAGAACAGAGGACCGGCTGGGAAGCCAATGTGCACGGCTTCTACGACGCGATCGGCCGAGGTCTGATGTGGCCGGTCCGTCAGTTCCAGGGACGTTCCGCCGATGACGAGCCGCAATGGATCAAGACGTATCGCCAGGAAGAATGGCGGACGATCCAGGTGCAGCTGGTTGGCATCTACGATCGCCTCGAATCGTTGAGCGAGCATGGTCATCCCGTGTTGCGAACGCGGCTCGAACAACTGATGGCCGGCCAGTCCCGCGAGGAAACGCTGGCCAAACTCAAGCAGCTGCACAAGGAGTCGCCATTTGAGGAAGAGCTGCAGGCGCTCGTTAAAGTGCAGATGCAGAAGTTCCGCGACGATCAGAAAGACTGGTTCAAGATGTTCAAGCGGCTCGACACAGCCGCCGCCGCTGCCCGGCCAGCCGTAACCGTCGCGCTCTTCGCGACCGGCGTCGGACCAGTAGGCAATGCAATGATGCCGATGGTGACCGACACGGCTCTTCAGGCAGCTTTGCATGTCGCCGGAGATGTGACCGCGGGAACCGTCACCGCAGCGGTGGGCGACACGGCAATTTCCTCAGGCACCTCGACGGGAGTCCGATACCTCGAAGCCTGGTTCCATCAGTTCCATCAGAACTTCGTGCAGATCCGCAAACTCTGGCTGCTCAAGCAACTGCAGGAGCACCTCTGGGGCACCCTGCTCGACGACCTCCAGACAGCATCAGACCTCCCCCGCTCCGAAGAGTTCCGAGCCGTCGAACAGGAACTCACCACCCTCCGCAAACTCGATTTGCGAACGTGAACGGCAGCGCCCATGCAGTGGCGATGCTGAGTCTTCAACGGACGTTGAGTGTGGACCGATTGCGAACAGACTCCTTGCACCTTCTTCGAGGCACGTCGCTTCGGCGGCAGGATGCTCCAGTACGGTTGGGTGCTTCCGAGTGAGAAACCGAACGACTGGTGAGTGCGGTGTGCGAACGGCTCGAGGGTCTCGTCCGCACACCAGCTTCACTTCGTCTTAAACGTCCAGTTCTCTCACGTCCAGCGCGTGCTTCTCGATGAACTCTCGACGTGGTTCGACATGGTCGCCCATCAGGACGCGAAAGATTTCATCGGCGGCAGCCGCGTCTTCCATCGTCACCTGCAACAGGTTGCGGGTTTCCGGGTCCATCGTCGTGAGCCACAGTTCCTCGGCATCCATTTCACCCAGTCCTTTGAAGCGGGTGATACGGCCCTGGATCAGGTCTTCGCCGAGTTTGCGGAGATCCTGAAGCAGATCGCGAAGGCTGGGGAGCGGGATCGTTTTCTTCTCGGTTTCGAGTCGATACGGGAAGAAGACTTCGCCATCCTTCAAGCCAGCCGGGATAAGATCCTGGAGCTGAATGCCGTAATCCTTGAGCTGCGGCAGGAGCACGTTAATCTTGCGGACTTCGTGCATGTCGATCATGTACAACTGACTGCGAAGATCTTCGCTTTCTTCCTCTTCGGAATCATCAGACGACTTGCTGTCAGCAGTCTGGGTGTCGTCGGCCGCCACTTCGAACTCGGTGCCGCGACGCTCCGTTTCTTCCTGCAGAAAGGTCTCCATTTCGCTCTTGTCGTAGAACCAGTGGACCTCTTTGCCAATGAAGACCTGGTAGCGAGGCAGTTTGCCATCTTTGTAGAGATCATTCTGCTGCATGAATCGCAGCGTGATGCCGCGACGTTCGAGCGTTTCGAGCGGTTCGGACAGTTCCCGCATCAGGTCGATCAGCTTGCGGAAATGGTCGCCCTCGAAGACGGCTCCATCGACTTTGCAGATCAGCTGAGAATTCGACAACGCCAGGTCGATCAGCTCCCGCATCATCGTTTCGTGCGTCTGAATGTAACGGACATCCTTGTTGCTCTTCGGCGTCACCTTGTAGAGCGGCGGCTGAGCAATGTAGACGCAGCCTTCCTGGACAAGCAGACGCATGTGACGGAACAGGAAGGTCAACAGCAGTGTGCGAATGTGGCTACCGTCGACGTCGGCATCGGTCATCAGAATGATCTTGCCGTAACGTCGTTTGCTCACATCTTCCAGCTCGGCTCCCGGCGGGACACCGATCGCCTTGAACATGTTGGAAATTTCGGCGTTGTCGAGCACCTTGACGAGCTGAGCTTTCTCGACGTTCAGAATCTTACCGCGAAGCGGCAGAATCGCCTGCGTGTTCGAGTCACGTCCGGTATCAGCCGATCCGCCGGCCGAGTCCCCTTCGACGAGGTACACTTCGGTGATGTCGAGTTCACGGCTGCGACAGTCGCGGAGTTTTTCCGGCAGGCCCCCCGTTGTCAGGGCTCCCTTGCGACGCACCATTTCCCGCTGCTTGCGAGCCGCCTCACGGGCTTCTGCTGCCAGGATTCCCTTCTGCAGGATTTTCTTGGCCAGGGGCGGATTCTCTTCCAGGAACTTCGTCAGCTGTTCGGCAACGACCGTCCCGACGGCTCCATCGACTTCGGAGTTCGTCAGTTTGATTTTCGTCTGCGATTCAAACTGCGGGTTTGGAATGCGGACGGTAATCACCGCGGCCAGACCTTCTCGGAAATCCTCGCCGGACATGGTCACATCTTTGAAGATGTTTTCCTTCTTCCCGTAGTTGTTGAGCGATCGCGTCAACGCGCCACGGAAGCCGCTAAGGTGCGTTCCCCCTTCCGGGTTGTAGATCCCGTTGGCGTAGCAGCGGATGTTTTCGGAATAGCCGTCGTTGTACTGCATCGCGATATCAACAACGACATCCCCCTCCTTACCCTGAATCTTGATGACGTCGGGATGAAGGGCGTTGTCCGTGCGATTCAGATGCTTGACGAACTCGACCAGGCCGTCTTCATAGTAAAACTCATCGGACTGGCTGGTTCGCTCGTCCATCAGGCGAATGCGAACACCGGCATTCAGGAACGCGGCGTCCTGCAACCGTTTCTTAATCGTATCGTAGACGAAGACGGTATCCGGGAAGATCGTCGGATCCGGCTTGAATGTGACCCGGGTGCCGGTCTTGTCGCTCGTGCCGAGTTTGGTCAGGCCACTGGTCACTTCGCCCTTGGAGAACTCCATCATCCAGACATGGCCTTCGCGGCGGACCTCGGCTTCGAGCCATTCGCTACAGGCATTCACCGCCGTGATCCCGACGCCGTGCAGACCGCCCGTCCCGGTGGCATAACCACTCTCGCGGTCGAATTTTCCGCCGGCGTGGATCTTCGTGAACACGATCTCCAGGGCGGACTTGTTGCCCTGAGCGGCCATGTTCCCGACAGGAATCCCACGGCCATCGTCGGTCACTGTGACGGAGTTATCGGCGTTGATCTTCACCGTCATTGATGCGGCGTGACCGTTGACGTACTCGTCGAGCACGTTGTCGGTCAGCTCGAACACCAGGTGATGCAGACCGACCAGATCGGTTCCGCCGATGTACATCGCCGGACGCAACCGAATCCCCTCGATCCCTTCCAGGGCCCGGATGTTGGCTTCGCTGTAGTTGCTCGGTTTGTTCGTTTCTTCCATCGTTGTTCCTGATCCGTGTCGGATGTGTTGAAAACGTTGTATTTCGCCGGACAGTCCTTCGCCCGCGCCAATGGTCTCTGGATTCCGATTTCCTCATCCGGCTGGCGGCTGAGGATCTGTCTGAATAAGGGGAAATGTGGGTTCCCTCGTATTGAACCCGCATCGTCAATCTCCCCATTTCCGCTGTTCTTGTCTTCTTCCGTCTGAAGAGAGAGCACGCTTGCTATCCCTGAAGGACGACGGAGCTTCTCTCAGTGACCTCGACTCAGTCCCGCGTTCAGACGGAACTTGAGGTTTGTGATCTGCATATCGGGCCGGGCTTTCTTCAGAGCCGCCAGAATCGGACGGCGATGAAAGTTCGACAGTTCGCTCATCAGAACGGAGTCGGTCACTTCGACAAGCAGAACCCGGTTTCGCAGCGAAACGACCCGGGTGTTCGGTTCGATGGCTTCGTCGACACAACTCTTCCAGAGTAGACTCAGCTCTCGCGACTCCATCACGCGGCCGATCTTCCGAGCCGCAATCACTTCCCGTAACGAGCCGGCCAGCGATTGCGGACCGCCACCTCGAACCTGCAGCTCCTGACGACGCTGCTGCATCACGTGCTGAATCAACTCCCGTTGATCTTCATCGAGTTCTTTCTGAGGCTCCGTCACAGACTCGATCCCTGCTCGACAACTCCCGACCCGTTGAAACGTCCACTCCGTGGGAACAGTTTCACGCATCCCGGGCCAGCGGCATGATGACATACTTGTATTCTTCTTCGCAGCGGAACACGGCCGGATCTTCGCCGCCGATCAGACCCAGCTGAATCGTCGTTTCCGGCTCCAGTACCCGCAGAAACTCGGCGACGAACCGCGGATCGAACATGATCGCCAGCTCGTCTCCGTCGTAATCGATCGGCATTTCGACCTTCGACTGCCCGACATCGGCTGCCTGGGATTTCAAAGTTACGGTGCCCGGCGTGAAGACGAAATCGACGCCGCGGCTCTCATCGCTGGTCACAATCTGGGACTGCCGCACGAGGTTATGGAAGGGGCCTGCGACCAGATCGACTGAAATCGGAACATCACTCGGCAGCACATCGCGGAAGTTCGGGAAACGTCCTTCCACCAGGCGGGAATAGATCATGCAGTTGCCGCTGCGAACGGTGATTTCATTATCGCCCGGGGCGAGCAGGATTTCCGCGTCATCCCCTTCGATGCTGCGTTCAATCAGCGTCATGGCCTTACGGGGCACCACGATCGAACGGGTCTCGGAAACTTCTCCCTGGGTGCCGGACACGGCTTCCATGACTGCCAGACGACGGCTGTCGGTGGCGGCCAGGACCATCTGAGTCGGAGCCATCTCGACGAAAATCCCGCCGAGGGCGTAACGCGTGCTTTCATCATCAGCCGCAAAAATCACGCGGCGAATTGCCTGTCGCAGTGCTTGACCCGAAATCGCGTAACAGGCTTCGGCTGAGAATGGAGCCACATCGGGAAACTCGCGGGGATCTTCCACCGGCAGCCGGAACTCGCTCTGTCCAGCCTGCACTTCGAGCAGGTCCTCGTTGACGTTCAGCACGATCTCATCGACGGTCACTTCGCGGAGGATCTGCATCAGACGGGCGGTCGGCAGCAGAACTTCGCCGGTCGATCCGGTTTCGACTTCCGGAATCTGGTATCGCATGCCGATTTCGAGATCGGTCGCCATCAGCATCGCCGAACCCGATTCAATCACGAGCTTCGTGTTCTTCAGAATGTCTTTCGGAGTTCGCGACGGAACAACTCCGGCGACGGTCTGCAGAGCGCCAGCCAGGACATCCCGTTTGAATTTCAGTTGCATAGCGACGTCGTCTCGTACTGGGGAAATTTTCGGCCTATCATTTACTTCAACAAGGCCTGTTATCTTAGCGAAATCGGCCTGAAAACGGAATCGTGGCCCGCCTGTTGCAAGTGGGAAGGAGACGGAGATTCCAGAGCGTCTCCCGGAAGACGTCGCATGAAATTCTCAACGATGGTTTTCCACACCGGAGAGGACCGCAGGTCCCCTCCTTCTCTTTAAAGATTCTTAATTCAGTAACATTATTAAAAGGGGCGGCCAGAATTGTGGATAACCGGCATCCAATATTTCGTAAGGCATGAATGGTCATTGTGTTACGAAAATTATAGACAGCGGAAATGGCGTTGAAAAGGTGTTGCCGGGTCGTGGAGTTCCGGTGTGAAGCCGTGGATAACTGGGGCGGTTATCCACAGCAGAGAATTTCGCCGCATAACCCACAATCGAGCCCGGGATGAAGTGACGACCGATCCACAAGTTTTCGACATGTCTTGAAGTCGATCGGGAAGCGATGTTCATCGCAGCTTCTTTGCGGCCAACGGTTCCCCACTGATCGATTTGAGTGCAGCAGTCGCAACAAATTCTTCCACCAACGGAGTGGCCGATCCGATTTCAGACGGGTCGTAACGCCACAGGAGGCGGTGTCCTCCGTGATTTTAACGATCACAACGGCCCGCTCAGCTTACCCTGCACATGGCGCAGAATGGTGTGGCTTCGTCATGCACCCTCTCCGACGGATGAGCCGCCCGGATTGTGGTTATTCTTCTGGGCTGAAGAACTCGCCGCCGGTCAGCGGACGGCCTCGCAGATAATCAGCCGTTGCCATCGCTTTCTTCCCGGCCGGCTGCAGGCGGTCGACTGCGATCACACCATTTCCAGTACTCACAAGCATCCGGGAATCGCTTTGGACGACTTCGCCGGGTTTACCGGAGACCTCCAGCGAATGATCGGGCGTGATCTGGAGGATCAGCATGCGTTCCGAGGAGCCATCGAGACGATGGAGAAACGTGAACGGATTCGGCCAGGGCTGCATGGCGCGGATATGACAGTCGAGTTCAGCGGGCGACTGAGACCAGTCGATCAGTCCCTGTTCCTTGCGGATTTTCGGCGATTGTGTGACCTCGGTTTCATCCTGAACCAACGGTTTGGCTTCGCCGGCTTCGAGTAACCGAACCGTTTCGAGCAGAGCCTCGGCTCCGATTTCCGCCAGACGGTCGTGCAGTTCTCCGGAAGTTTCGCGGGGCTGGATCTCCGTTTCCATGCGAACGATCATGGGGCCGGCGTCGAGCTTTGGCTCGATCCGGAAGATCGTCACGCCTGACTTTTTGTCTCCCTTCCAGACGGCGTACTGCACCGGGGCGGCGCCACGATGCCGAGGCAGCAGCGATCCGTGGAGGTTGTACATCCCAAGCCGCGGAATGTTGATGACCTCCGCCTTGAGGATCTGTCCGTAAGCGGCAACAAGAACAACGTCGGGCCGCAGAGACTGCAGTTTGCGGATCGACTCCTGCGTGTTGATCGATTCCGGCTGGAGCACCGGGATGCCGTTGGCTTCCGCGAACTCTTTCAACGGATGCGGATGCGGCTTCCCCCGAGGGTTGAGCCGGTCCGGCTGCGTGATCAGCGCGGTGACATTGTGTCCGGATCCGACCAGAGCCTTGAATCCCGGCAACGCAAAGGCGCCGGTTGCCATCATGACCACGTTGAGTGCCATTGTTGTCCTGCTTCCGTTTCAGCAGTAGAGCGTGAGACTTCGAAAGGGCGGCACAAACAGGGATTGCTGTGCGTCTTCGACGAGATTCTTTCATCATCAGGGATGGCACAGCGATTGATCTCTGTGTTGAACGCTCACCGTTCACGGTTCGACGTTATGCAGCAGCAAGAGGCTGCACCACCCGGAATTGAAAGTCCGGACCATTCTTTGTTATCCGAGTTTACTGCCGTTGCTACGGTTTTTCGTCCACAGACAGGAATGTCTGTCCCACTGGCTTCTGATGACGAAGTGGGTTACGCGTTGCCGGCGGCCAGCTGTTTCAGGGTTTTGGTCAGTTCATCGTCGCTGGGGATTTTGTCTTTGCCCTGAGCATCGCGGAACTGGGCTTCGAAGTCATCGACCACAGCCGCCACTTTGGCCCGTTCGACTTCGGTCATGCGATCGATGAAGAGAATACCGTCAATATGGTCGTTCTCGTGCTGGACAGCCCGGGCGGCGAGATCGTTGAGGTCGTAGCTCATCAGTTCGCCCTTGAGGTTATAGGCTTCGACGGTGATTTCCGCCGAGCGTTCGACCGGACCATACAGTTCCGGGAAGCTGAGGCAGCCTTCTTCACCAACTTCCTGGCCACGGCGTTTTTTGATCACCGGGTTGATGAAGACGATCTCTTCATCCTTTTCTTCCGGTTCAGCCGTCAGGTTAATGATGAACAACCGGTAGGGAAGGGCGACCTGATTGGCGGCCAGACCGATTCCCCTGGCGTCATACATCAGTTCGAACATCTCAGCCACGGTCTTCCGCAGTGAGGCATCGATTGCGCGGACGGGAGCCGACTTGAAGTGCAGAGCGGGATGAGGATAAAGGACGATTTCCATGAAGAAAGCCTGTTTGTAGCGGCGTTTGGTCTGTTTTTCCGCAGTATAGTGCGACCGGGAAGTGAATTGAAACGTCGTCTCCGGCCCCGGGAAGTTCAATAGTCACGGCCGGCGGTCGTATGCTATTCTTGAACTTTGCTGTCCGGTTCGTGTCAGTCCCGACAGTCGCAGATTTCAGACCAGAACGCTCCTCCGATACTTGAGAAAACGAACGAATGAGTCAGACCGAAAACACGATGGACCAGATCGTCGCGCTGTGCAAACGCCGCGGATTTCTGTTTCAGTCTTCTGAAATCTACGGGGGCATCAACGGGTTCTGGGATTACGGCCCGCTGGGCACTGAGCTCAAGCGGAATGTCCGGAACTCGTGGTGGGCCGACATGATCGGTCGTCACGATGAAATCAACTGCCCCGAGGGGGCTCCCTCTGCTTATTCTATGGTCGGGATCGAGTCGTCAATCATCATGCACCCGCAGGTCTGGAAATGTTCCGGGCACTACGACCTGTTCCACGACTTCATGGTCGACTGCACCGAATCGAAAAAGCGATACCGGTTCGACCACGTGAAGGGTCGCTGGGCCGAAGCCGAGAAGAAGACACGGGGCGTCGACGGACAGCCCGGCACGTCGGAGCAGATGAAAGTCTTCATCACCACGATGGACGCCGGCGAAGAGACCGAGCAGCAGCTCGTTGAAAAGGCGCTGAAGTTCTTCGGCCTCAAGGCGAAGTACAAAGATCAGATCGACTGGCAGGGCGAAATTATGCCGCTCGAAAAGCTGGATGATCTGAGCCAGGCGGTTGCTCCCGATGCCAGCCGCGTCGGCACGATGACCGAACCGCGCGAGTTCAACCTGATGTTCAAGACGACGCTCGGAGCGCTCGGCGGGGCGGAAGACGCGGCGTTTCTGCGTCCTGAAACCGCTCAGGGGATGTTCGTCAACTTCAAGAACGTGGTCGACAGCAGCCGCGTGAAGCTGCCGTTCGGAATCTGTCAGATCGGCAAGAGCTTCCGCAACGAGATCACGCCGAGAAACTTCACCTTCCGTTCGCGTGAGTTCGAGCAGATGGAGATCGAGTTCTTCTGTCGTCCGGATGAAAGCGCGAAGTGGTACGAATACTGGCGGAACCGTCGTTTCGCCTGGTACACCAGCCTGGGCATCGGCTCGGACAAACTGCAGCTGCGGGAACATCACAAAGAAGAGCTGGCTCACTACTCGGTCGGAACGGCTGACATCGAGTACGCCTTCCCGTTCCTGACGCCGGGCGAGTTCGGCGAGCTCGAAGGGGTTGCTCATCGCGGCGATTTCGACCTGCGTTCGCACATGGAAGGTAAGCTCGATGGTAATCTGAAGCTGCAGCTCGACGAGAACGGCCAGCCGAAGCATCGCGGCAGTGGCAAGGATCTGAGCTACTTCGACGATCAGGCCCGCGAACGCTTCGTGCCTCACGTGATCGAACCATCGGCTGGAGCCGACCGGGCGACACTCGCGTTTCTGTGTGAAGCCTACACCGTCGACGAAGCACCGGACGACAAGGGCGAGATGCAGACACGAACGCTGCTGAAGTTCCACCCGCGGCTTGCTCCGGTGAAAGCGGCAATCTTTCCTCTTATCAAGAAGGAAGGCATGCCGGAAACGGCGGCAAAAATTTACGCCGAGTTCCGCGAAGCCGGTCTGAACGTCGATTACGATCAGCAGGGAGCCATCGGACGTCGGTACCGTCGACACGACGAGATCGGCACGCCGTACTGCATCACCGTTGATGGACAGACGGCTGACGATCAGACGGTGACGGTTCGCGATCGTGATACGCTGGAACAGGTCCGCGTTCCGATCAATAAGCTGACTGAAGAGATCCTCACCCGCCTCAAGGGGTAGAGTCGAGCATCCGCAAGGGGCTGCGGTCCCTGCAGCCGCAGCTACGAAATTCACAAGACCCAGCCCCGTTTGGCTGGGTCTTGTCGATTCGGCTCTGGATCGCTGAATTCCGGGGCTCTGGAGCGAATTGCCGATTGCCAGAAGAATTCCCGCAGGATAACATTTGCGCACCTCGTCGAAACTTCCGATACTCATCGGGGTTCCATCGACTGAGATGTTGCTTCTGGCGTGCCTGCTGCCGCACGTCCCGACGCTACTGAGCGGTTTCTCGTCCTTTCCTTTCATCTCTCTGGAGATTCGTATGCGCACTTCCTCCGTAGTAGCCCGAGATCGGTCTGCTTTCACACTGATCGAACTTCTCGTGGTTATTGCAATTATTGCGATCCTCGTGGCCCTGCTGCTGCCTGCTGTCCAACAGGCTCGCGAAGCGGCTCGACGATCGAGCTGCAAGAATCAGCTCAAGCAGATCGGCCTGGCTCTCCACAACTACCACGACACCCACCGCGTCTTCCCTTATGGGGCGATGGGCCGACCAAACTCGGCGACCGCTCCGGCGAACAACATGGGCTGGCAGGTCATGATTCTGCCCTTCGTCGAAGAAAGCGCCCTGTATGACCTCGTCGATTTCAACCTGAACTACACGGCTGCTGCCAACGTGGCCGTCAGTCAGAACAAGGTCGACTCGTACTTCTGTCCCAGTGCCCGCAGTACCGATATCTTCTCCACCACGGCTGCCGTGTTCACGAACCACTACGTGGGCGTTGCCGGAGCCAAAGGACCGCGACCGGCTCCATTGACGGGCAGTTATGGCCACTTCGGCAATACGACGACCGATCATGGCGGGGTCGCGAACAACGGTCTGCTCGGGCGGAATACCTGCTTCGGATTTGCTGACAACACAGATGGAACTTCCAACACGATTATTGTCGGCGAAGTATCGGGCCGGCCGGAAACGGGGTTCACCAACGCCCTTCGTCCGTGGACTCAGGGATTGAGCAACGACACAGGCGGTGCGGCGATGTATTCCAGTAAGAACGTTCAGAGAACGATTAACCAGCTTCCGAACGTTTACACCGGCGGCACGGCGACACGGCTGTTCAACGATGTCGCATTCAGCAGCCAGCACACCGGGGGAGCTCAGTTCTGCCTGGCCGATGGATCCGTCCGTTTCCTCTCGGAAAACATCAGCTTCCAGACCTATCAGGGTCTTGCGACCCGTGATGAAGGCGAAGTGATCGGCGAGTTCTAAACGAAACCGTTGGACGGGAATCTGATCGACAAAGAACCGGATCGCACCAGGTGTGGTCCGGTTCTTTTCTTTTGTCCTATGTCTGTTCGGCGATGACGGCGGCGATCTGATCCGGGGTCAGCCCGGCGCATTCGACGGTCACCTCGGCGTACTGCTCATACAGGCGGCAGCGTTCGCGATACATCGCGGCGAACGACTGCCCTTCCGGCCGGGCCAGTCCCCGTTGCGCTTCGTTGTTCACGCGGTTCTGCAACTCGTTGAGTTCGACCTTGAGATAGACGATCGGCCCCAGAGTTCGCAGATGCTCCATGGCCGAGTCGCTGTAGACCGCACTCCCACCGGTGGCGATGACGGTGTTCTGCAGATCGAGTGACCCGAGCACCCCGGCTTCGATCTCGCGCAGTTCGAGATAGCCCCGACGGTCGACGATCTCCTGCAGTGTCGTTTCTTCCTGCAACTGGATGAGCACATCGGTATCGACAAAATCACGAGCCGTCAGCTTGGCCAGCAGCACACCAATCGTACTCTTGCCAGCGCCCGGCATTCCGATGAGAACCAGATTGCGTTTCCGCGTGAACTCGTTCATACGCGGGGATCAGTCGTTGATCCGGAAGCCGAACTTCACGGTCACCTGAAAGTGGGCGATCTTGCCATCGACGATATGGCCTCGATGTTCAACAACTTCGTACCAGGAAATATCGCTCACGCTCGAACTCGCCTTGGCCAGCGCATTGCGGATCGCATCATCCGAGGACGTCGTGGAACTGCCGACGATCTCAATCTTCTTATAAACGTGGTCACTCATCACAGAGGTCTTTCTTCAGAGTCGGTACGCATTCATTTCGCCTGTTGTCCAGGCGAAGAGTTTCTTCACCCCAGTGTAGTGCAAGCCCGGCGTCCGCCTAGAGCATTTTCAGGCTTCTCCTGCAGTCGCCCGTGCGCGGTCCTGGATCTCTTTGAACAGGATCGGAGAAAAATCACAAGGGCCCGTCGATGTCACCACATGGAGGGCTTCTGAGAAACTCGTCCCTTGCGTTCGGGCGAGCGCAGCTGCCGTAATTAATGGAGAACGACTCATTCCTCCGCTGCAGGCAATGAGAACTTTGAGTTTCGAGTGGATCAGTTCCACGACCGTATCAATTGCAAAATCCAATAACCGGCCATCGTTGTCGCCTCCATCAATGAGAGGGATTCGGCAGTAGATCAGTTCCCGGCTGAGTGTCGCCGGAGGTTCTTCCATCGCGACGTCGACCACGGCTGCGAACTCGGCACTCATCAGGGTGCGCAGATCCCGGGCGTCCCCGGCATGACCTGTGTAGACGCGATGAGCCAGTACTTCTCGCATCAGGTACTCCCCTCAAACCAGAAGATGTCGTCGACGGCTGTCTCGAACAGTTGAGCGATGCGTAGAGCCAGTGCCAGTGACGGTGTGTACCCCCCGCGTTCCAATGCGACGATGGTCTGCCGCGTGATCCCCAGCTGGTCAGCGATTTCCTGCTGAGTCATGCCCGTGTCGGTTCGCAGTTCGCGAACACGGTTGAGTAGCCGAGGTTCTAATTTACGCGGCATGATCAGCTCGATACTGCACAACCGCAACCAGTCCCTTCACCAGACAGGAGAGGGTAAAAGCGGTCCAGACCATCCAGACCAGGGTCGATTTAGGCACGGACGGTTCGTCGCCGAATGCAACCAGGACCGACAGGCCGCAGATGAGAACGATCATTGCCACGGCGACACCCGTATGACGTGCACCAATTTCGATCGCCTGATCCCGCTCGTCAATAATCCGACCTTTGGCTCCTTGTGTGAGAAAGACTCGACCGAACGCGATCAGGGCGAGAAATGCAAACCCGGCCGGGGCGACTTCGGGCACAACGAGGAGAAGAATCAGAACGACCGAGAGACTGAGCAGCGAAACTCCCAGTTCCCACCAGCAGGCTTTTTCCATCGACGTCATACCGCGTCCCCTGAATGCTCGAGAATGAGACCGTGAATGTATAATAAACTTTTCTTTATTCGCGCCAAGTTTATTAGTCTTTCCTGTTCTCGATCCGAAGGATCCTTGCATCGCAGTGATTATGCACGAGCATGAAAAGGGAACAGCCGCCGCATCCATGGGAGAAACGAACGATGGACCACTCGGCCTGGTTTGAATCCTGGGACAGTCTTTTCAAGATCACGGTCAGCACGGTCTTCGGCTACTTCATGCTGATTCTCTTCGTCCGCACGGCCGGGAAACGGTCGACGTCGAAGATGAATAACTTCGACTGGATCGTCACGGTGGCCGTTGGTTCGGTGCTCGCGTCGATGGCCGTGCTGAAGGATGTGACAGTCGCCGACGGACTTCTTGCGATGGCACTGCTCTTGGGACTGCAGTATGTACTTACGATTTCTACCTCTCGCTGGGAATGGGCCCGCCGGCTGTTTCTAGCCGCTCCCAGTGTGCTGTTTTCGGACGGCGAATTCGATCACGTCGCCATGCGGAAGGAGCGCGTCTCCCGGGACGAAATCCTTCAGACCATCCGTGATAAAGGAATCGCCTCGCTCGATGATGTTCGGATGGTCACACTCGAAGCGAACGCGGAACTTTCCGTTGTCAGCCGGGAAAGCGGGCCTGCCGATTCCGAACCGTGGCCGCAACCGAAGGATTAAAAGGCGATCTACAAGCTTTTGAGCCTCCACTGCAGAGGAACATCCCGGTTGCTCTCGATCAGTTTTCGGGCTGAATAATCGACGAATTTGGGAAATCGAGCTCCCTGCCGGCAAAAAACGGGTGAGATTTGCCCCCGCCCGCAGGTGATTAATAGAGACGTTCCAGACATCTCTTCTGCCCATCGATCGAGATCGGGTCGATGTCATGGTGATCACTGTTCCGACGGCCAGTGCACTGGGCAGCGGGCATTGCGGGGGCATGTGCGGGCCTTTCGCAGTGCTCGCTGTCCGCAATGGCTTCCCGCACCGCTGTCACGACCGCCGAAGCCTTGTTTTTCCTTCGGTATAGTCCGAACTCCGATAGCGCGACATCTCCCGCCCGACCCGTGAAATCGGGGGCGAAGTTGAGATCGCTGCAGCTTGCCCGGTATGCTTCCTATCGGAATGCGCTGATCTTTGAATCGCTCAGGAGACCGCCCGATGCCGCCTCGCCCGTTGACGATCCTCTCTTCGTTGCTTGTCCTGCTACTGGCCAGTTCCCTTTCGGCGGCCGACCAGCCGACGAATGTCATTCTATTTCTGGTCGATGACATGGGCTGGGTTGACTCCGAACCTTATGGTTCCCAGTACTACGACACACCCAACATGCAGCGGCTGGCTGAGCAGTCGATGCGATTCACCGATGCCTACGCGGTGCCGCTCTGCTCGCCGACGCGGGCTTCGATTCTGACCGGTCAGTACTCCTCCCGTCACGGCGTGACGAGTGCTTCAGGTCATCAAAAGCCGCAGCCAGAAGGTTTTGACTTTCTGCCCGACACCGCTCCGCCGAATCGTCCCCTGATCATGCCGATCAGCAGGAACTATCTGGAGCCGTCGCAGTACACGCTGGCGGAAGCGCTGAAAGACGCCGGCTATCGGACGGGGCATTTCGGCAAATGGCATCTCGGGTTGACCGAACCACACTGGCCGGAAACGCAGGGCTTCGATGTCGCCTGGCATAGCGAACCGAGCCCGGGACCACCGGGATATTACTTCTCCCCTTATGGGGTCGTTCCTCCGGATGCGCCGCCTGAGATCGCCCGCAAAGCCAAGCATCGCGGCACCATCACCGATGGCCCCGATGGCGAGTACATCACCGATCGACTGACCGATGAAGTGGTCGCGTTTCTGGAAGCGAACAAAGATCGTCCTTTCTTCGCGAACGTCTGGCAGTTTGGTGTGCATGGTCCGTGGGGACACAAGGAAAGCTACACGGCTCAGTTTGCGAAAAAGACGGATCCGACCGGCCGGCAGTCGAACCCGGTCATGGCCTCGATGCTGAAGAGTGTCGACGACAGCCTCGGGCGCATTATGGACAAGCTCGATGAACTCGAACTGGCTGACAATACGCTGCTGATCTTCTATTCCGACAACGGCGGCAACGTGCACAGCAATACCGAAGATGACGCCAAAGCGATGCGCAGAGCGAAGGCCAATCCGGCTCTCGAAAGTTATCAGAAATGGGCCGGCTTCAAACCCCCGACGAACAATGCCCCGTTGCGTGAAGGCAAAAGTCGCATTTATGAAGGGGGACAGCGTGTGCCGCTGATGGTCCGCTGGCCGGGACATATCGAACCGGGCACAACGAGTGATGCTGTCGTCGGTCCGATCGATCTGTATCCGACAATTCTCGACGCCCTCAATATGGAACGAGCCGAGTCGCAGACCATCGATGGCGAATCAATTCTTCCCGTGCTCAAGCAGACGGGCGAACTGCAGCGAACGGCCTACTTCACCTGGTTCCCGCATATTGTTCCAGCCGTTTCTGTGCGGCAGGGAGACTGGAAACTGATCCGCCGGTTCGAGCCCCATCCGAAGTATCCCGACGTCCGCGAGCTCTACAACCTCAAGAAAGACATTGGCGAGACGAACAACCTCGCCGAGAAGATGCCGGAGAAAGTGAAGGAACTCGATGACCTGATCGACGAGTTCGTCGAACGAACCGGTGCGCTTTATCCGCAGCCGAATCCGAACTACCAGCCGTCGCGAAACACGAGTCCCGGACGAGATGCCGCCCTCGGGCTGGTGCCCAAGTTCAGCACGCTGACGAAAATCGATGGTGCTTATCGGATGGAAGCCGAGAGGCGTGCGCCGTTTCTCGGCTCCGCCCAGGTGAAACACAACGGCCCGATGACCCTCACGCTGAAGGTTCGCAGTGAAGCGGGCGGCTCGGGGAAGGTCTGGTGGAAGTCGGTGAATCAGGAACAATTTCCCGAGGGGGAGCAGACGGTCGCATTCAACATCGCCGGCGGGAACGAATGGCAAACAGTGAAAGTCGATCTGCCGGTGAAGAGTCCGACTCAGATTGTCCGCCTCTATCTTCCGGCTGACGAAAGCCCCGTCGAGATCCAGTCGATCGAGTACACCGACGCCAAAACCGGCGACCCCATCCGCGTCTGGAAGCTGAACTGATCCCGTCACTGGGAAATTGTGCTGGGACAATGTTTCCGGTAACGTGACACGAGACTTCTACGCCCATTCAGAGAGGTATTGCATGCGCCTGACTCATCTCCTGTTGTTGACTGTTCTCGTTCACGCTCTGGCTCCGTTCGCGACGGCGGCGGAACCGAAGAAGCCGAACATCGTGCTGATCATGACCGACGATCAGGGCTACGCGCAGCTCGGGCGGCACGGACATCCGTGGCTCGACACGCCTCACATGGACGACCTTTACGATCACAGCACGCGATTCACCCGGTTTCTGGTCAGCCCGACCTGTGCTCCGACACGCTCGGCGATGATGACCGGCCGGCATCCGCTGCAGAACGGCGTCACGCATACCATTCTCGAACGCGAACGGATGACACTCGACGCGACGATTCTGCCGCAGGTGTTGAAGACGGCCGGCTATACCTCGGGCATCTTCGGCAAATGGCATCTGGGCGATGAAGATCCTTACCAGCCGCACAATCGTGGATTCGATGAAGCCTTCATTCACGGCGGCGGAGGAATCGGCCAGTCGTATGAATGCAGCTGTGCCGACGCCCCGGACAACGAGTACTTCGACCCGGCGATCAAGCACAACGGCTCGTTCGTCAAAACGGACGGATACTGCACCGACCTGTTCTTCACGGCTGCTCTCGGCTTCATGAAGAAGCAGTCGGAAAAGCAGGAGCCGTTCTTCGCATACATCGCGACCAACGCTCCGCACGGCCCGTTTATTGCTCCAGAGAAGAACACGAAGAAGTTCACGGACCTCGGCTTTAGCGACAAACACGCCGGGTACTACGGGATGATTGAGAACATCGACGAGAACCTCGGCCGGCTGGTTTCGCATCTGGGAAAGTGGGATCTGCTTGATGACACGATGATCATCTTCATGTCCGACAACGGCACCACCGGAGGAGGCAGCGGTCGACCGGGACATGTGGTCGGGACGAAGCCGGACGGCACCGAACTGCGGGCTTACAACGGCGACATGAAAGGTCTCAAAGGGAGTGCCGACGAAGGGGGCGTTCGTGTGCCGTTTTTTGTTCGCTGGGATGGCGTCGTGAAGCCGGGACAGGAAATCGATCGCATCGCGGCTCATATCGATCTCCTGCCGACATTGGCCGACATCGCCGGAGCCGAACTGCCGAATGGCCAGGTCGCCGGCCGCAGTTTGTGGCCGCTGATTCAGAATCCGGAAGCCGACTGGAAAGGCCGATTGCTGTTTACGCACGTCGGACGCTGGCCGACGGGAGCGAATCCGGACGACTTCCAGTGGAAGAAGTTCGCCGTGCGAAATCAGCGGTATCGACTGGTCGAGGATCAGCTGTATGACATGCGGAACGATCCGGGGCAGACGAAGGATATCGCCGATGAGCACCCCGAAGTTGTGCAGCGACTCCGCCGGGCGTACGATCAGTTCTGGCAGAAGTCCCGCCCGTTGATGGTCAACGAATCCGCCCCGATGTCGCCCGTGCGACCCTTCCACGTTCAGTTCGAGCAGCAGCAGGCCGCCGGCGGTATTCCGCAGTGGCAGGTTCCCGAGCTGTAGAGCAGATCGGCTTGCACGAAGTAAACGCTCTCAGTTGATAAGCGTCCCTGGTTCATGTCCCGCTTCACGATCAAACTTGGCGTTGGTGCACTGGCACTGTTGATCGTGGGGATCAGTCTCTCCTCGCCGGTCTGGTATCACACGCACTCCGGCGGCGAGGGGCCGCACCAGCATACGCATCGTGGCCACACGCATTCCCACGGGCACAATCACCATCATGATCATGGCCACTCGCATTCGCATGGCCACGGGCATTCGCACACCCACCGTCCTCCGGGGAACCAGGAGATCGTGCAGGAGCATGCTCACGTCACGATTCTCGGATTCACGCTGACTCTGCCGACAACATCGCGACCCCGCCCCGCCGCTCAACCGGTAAAGAAGCCGCGTGAAGGATCGCAACCTCAGACCTCAGCCGAGGCGGTCGCGACGGCGATTCCCGTTTCGAACGGTGCTTTTGAAGTCGACCTGCCGCCGAGCCGCGTCCTGCTGTTGCGGTTCGATCTGCCTGCAGGTCCCGAGCGTGTCGAGCTGAATGCCGTGTCGCCGGAAACCGGTCTTGTGGAAGCGGCTGATCTGCTTGTCACCCCGTTCGCGGACGCTCCGCCGACGCCTCCTCCCGAGTCGAATGAAACGCTCCCGAACGTCGTTGTCTGACGTTCGAAACTCGTTTCATTTTCATTCCTTTGAGGAACTCTGGAGGAAACCATGCTCCAACGTAAAGCCTTTACGTTGATCGAACTTCTTGTTGTCATCGCAATCATTGCCATCCTGGTCGCTCTGTTGTTGCCAGCCGTCCAGCAGGCTCGGGAGGCGGCTCGACGATCGAGCTGCAAGAACAACCTCAAGCAAATCGGGCTGGCGATTCACAATTACGAATCGACCCACGGCGTGATGCCTCCTGGCTACCTGTGGCAGGACGGAACGCGGTTCACGACCATCAGCAATCCGGGCTACCCGATGAGCAACGACCCGGTGGACAACCACATGGGTCTGGCGTGGGGAACGATGATTCTGCCGTTCATCGAACAGCCGGCTCTGTACGATCGGTTCAACTTTGGTTTGCCCTGCTTCGACTCGGCGAATCGGGCGGCTCGGGAAACGCCGATCAGCACTTATCTCTGTCCCTCCGATGCGTATTCGGAAGGCAAGTTTGTCGAGCGGGACGTGAACTTTGCGGCGTCCTCGTACGCCGGCAACTGGGGACCAGCCAGCGGGCGGGTCAACACTCCGGGAAACACGTCTGACGATGTGAATCTCGACGACACACCCGCTCTGGGATCCGCTCCGGCTGGAGCTGCCTTCCGGGCCTGCGAGGGAGTTCTCTATCGCAACAGCAAAACCGGCTTTCGGGATATTACCGATGGGCTGTCGAACACGCTGCTGATCGGCGAGCGGACCAATGGGCTGATCTACGATTCCAATGGGAATCCGATTGCCGGAGCCGGAGGCGGTCACGAGATCTTCGAGAATGCCTGGGCCGCTGCCTGCCGCGATGAAACCGATGCCGGCGACGATCACGGCCACATGGTGCTGTTCGATACCGAATTCGGGCCGAACCGAGCCGAGCAGGATGGATCGGGGACCTACAACTTCGGTCCGGATCGTGGCGTGTCGGCTCCGCATCAGGGGCAGGCTCAGTTCACTCTCTGCGATGGTTCCGTGCGGAGTATCAGCGAGAATGTGGATCTCGGCGTTTATCGCGGACTGAGTTCACGCGATGGCGGCGAAGTTCCCGGCGAGTTCTGATATCCGGCGGCAACGGAAGCGCGAATGACTCCGGGAGTTCTCGGGGTCATTCCGTTTCTTTGCGGGGTTACCAGGGAAAGGCGGCTTTGGCTTCGGAAACGGTGTCGAACATCCTCCAGGTCGCCCGTTGCTTATCAGCCTGAAGCAGCATCAGACTTTCGAACGATTCCTGAATGTTGGGAGCCACACAGGCGACCACGGCGGTGCCTCTCCGTTGCCTGCAGAGAGTCGTCAGCTTCACCAGAATGCCGATCGTGATCGAATCCATCACGACGCACCGGCTCAGGTCGAACAGGACGCACGGATTGTCGCGCATGTAGAGGGTCCGGTACAGCCGATTGTATTCGTGCTGCTTGGACTCGTAATTGTGATCGACCGGTCGTTCGGAGATGTGGAGGATCAGGTAACCGCTCTCGTCGGTTATCTCGAAGATGGGATCATCTCCACGGAAAAGATATGTACCTGCCATGTCAGACTTCCTGGATCTCAGACGTTAAATGTGAGCGCTCAATGAAGTCGTACTCGGTTCAAGGTCTGTCGCAGTACCAGATGCACCTCATCTGCTGAGTAAAGCTGCGTCGAAACTTGTTCGTTTTTCACAATCGCCCCATTGCCCTCCAGACCTGCGGAAACAGACACGAAGTGTTTGGGAGCGTGAAAAAAAATGCAGGGACTCCTAAGTAAAACGCTCGAGCCTGTCGAATTCTCTCGCGAGATCGCAGCCGGGCGGAGCATTTCGACGGAATTTCTTTCCGCGTCCGGACCCTTGCTCTTCACTGGGACTGCGGAAACTGGAAGCACGCAATCTGGCTTGTCATCGCGAGGAAGAGGACAGCTTAGAATACGGAAAAGAGGAGTAGCTGGGTGGTCCGGGTAAGCCATGCCTGGTCGGCCGGAGTGATCTCGTCCTGGCGAAGAATCTTCGCAGCGTGGGTCGAGGCCTGGTCGACGAAAAATCGCTGCACGGGAGTCAGCTTCCAGTCTTCCGCTTTGCGGCGGATCTGTGCGCAGATTTCTTCAATCGCGGCGACTTCTTCCATTTCGACCGGCGGGTCGAGAATCCAGCGCGGCGGTTCGGAGCGACCGGCCACCTCGATCAGCAGTTTCGTCAGTCCCGTGCTGATTGTGGCCACCTGTTCGAAGTCGATCTTGTCAGCCGTGTCCTGAGGGGTGTGGTAGTCTCTGGACTGACCAGTGGAAGCGAAGACGAAGGGAATTTCTCGATCCCGGAAGGGACCATAGTCACTCCGCAACCCGACGAAATCATCACTGAGCAGTGTCGGTTTCGCGGCTGGTCCGAAGTCGATTTTTCGAATCGATTCACGGATCCCGGCCCCGTGCTCGGCTCCAAACAGAAAAACCGTCTCCAGAGGTAGATCGCCCAGCGACCGACCGAGCATGTCGGCGACGATGATGAACTTCACCTGCTCCAGCGGCACAGGGGCATGGGCAGTCCACCACCGGGATCCGAATAGAAGATGTTCTTCCAGGTCGAAGCTTACGAACAGCACCGAGCGGTCGAGGACCTGATCGGAGGACGAAATCAGTCGGGCGGCTTCCAGAAGCATCGCCACGCCGGAGGCATTGTCGTCGGCTCCGAAATAGATGTCCGACTTCGTGCGACCAAGGTGATCGTGATGGGCAGCAATGATCACATACTCGTGCGGGAAGCGGGCCTCGGGATGCGTGTATCGTGCCGTGACATTCCAACCTGCGGTCGTCGATTCTCCCTCTTCACCAGGCGGACCGGGGACGGGCTGCAGGAACGACTCGTGCGCGAAAACCGGCTTGAGATCGAGGTCCTCAAACTCCCGCGCCAGGTACTCCGCCGCACGTCGAGCATCGACGCCCCGGCGACCGGCGAAGTCCTCGCTCGCCAGATGTTCGATGATCTCCTGAACGCGAGTTGCTTCGGCTTTCGGTGCATCGGTCGGCCCGGCATAAGTCGACGCAAGCGGACTCGCTGCAGGCAGGATGAACAGGATCGCGATCAGACAGAAGCGCAGTTGAGATCGCAAGGGCATCTCCGATTCAATCGATAGTCTCGAACACCAGGGGGTCCCGTTCATCGTACTCCGACATCAGGGAGCCTGCCATTCCGGATCGGGGATGGTTTCGAACTTGAAGGCGGGTGTCTAAACTGAAAGGCGAACCGATTCACACTTTCCCGTCACAGGTGACACCATGATTCGCTTTGTACTCTCCCTGTTTCTCCTCACTCTGCTGATGACGTCGCAGGCGACCGTCGCAGTCGCTCAGAAACCGAGCGAGGACGAGCTCAACAAGCTCAAGGAACAGGTCTCGGCCATGCGGCGGAAGCTGGATGAGATCCGCACCGAATGGGCCGATGACCGCCAGAAGCACGGGCGTTCGTACTACATCGGCGAGCAGCAGGTGTGGACTGACTATGCCGATCTGTCGGTGCACATCAAGGCAGCCGAGTGGATTATCCGTCACAACGACTTCGATAAGAAATCGACCTATCAACAGACGATGACCGCTCTGCAGGACGCCGATACCCTGCTGCGGGAACTGCAGTCCCGGAAGAGCCGCAATTACAACGCGGGAAGCCAGATTTGCGGATACGTTTCCAAAGTCGATCATTCGGTACAGCCGTACGCCCTGTCGCTGCCATCGAACTTCGATCCTTCCCGATCCAGCCGGATGCCGCTGTATGTGGTCCTGCACGGTCGCGGCGGGCGAAATGAAGTCGGATTCATTGCACAGCATCGGGAGAAGAAACCCGGCGAGAAGCAGACGTGGATTCAGATCGATGTCTTCGGACGAATCGACAACGCTTACCGCTGGGCGGGCGAGACGGATGTCTTCGAAGCGATTGCCGATGTCTCCCGTCGCTTCGCGATCGACGATCGTCACATCACCCTCTGGGGTTTCTCGATGGGAGGAGCAGGGGCGTGGCATCTCGGAATGCATCATCCGTCGCAGTGGGCTTCAGTCGGGGCGGGGGCTGGATTTGTCGACTTTTACAACTACCAGAAGAAGACCGAACAGTTGCCGGACTATCAGCACAAACCGCTGCGGATCTACGACACCATCAACTACGGTCTCAACCTGGCGAATGTTCACTTCGTGACTTACGGCGGCGATCAGGACAGCCAGCTCAAGACGAGTCTGTTGATGCAGGAGCAGGCCGAGAAGCACGACGTTCCCCTCGAGTTGATTATCGGCAAGGACATCGGCCACAAGTTCACGCCGGAAGCCGAGGCGGAGTTTCAGCAGTTTCTGGGTCGTAACAATCGTCAGGGGCTCCCGAAGTACCCCGGGCCGAAGCAGATTCGGTTTGTGACCTACACGCCGAAGTACAATCAGTGCTTCTGGTGCACGATCGAAGAGCTCGACGAGATGTACGAAGAAACGACCGTCGAATCGAAGTACGACGAGAGCTCGGGACTGCTGTCGCTGGAAACGAAGAACTGCCGGCTGCTCAGCATCAGTCGCGATATCGCCGATGAAATTTCGATCGACGATGAACCGCCGCTGCCGTTGCGGGATGCGGCTGACGGACTGCTGCCGTCGGTGTACTTCGAGAAGCTCGACGCCGGTTGGGAAGTGTTCAACTACGATGAATCGCGGGCTTACCAGGAACTCGGCAGCGGTCGGAAGCGGCACGATCTTCAGGGGCCGATCGATGATGCGTTCATGAGTTCGTTCCTCTGTGTTCGCGGTACCGGAACGCCCTGGTCCGACGAGCATCAGGCCTGGACCGACTGGACGCTGGAACGATTTGGCCGCGAGTTCGACAAGTGGATGCGGGGAGAGATTCGCATCGTCAACGACAGCGAAGTGACCCTCGAGATGATGAAGGATTCGCACCTGATTCTGTTCGGCGATCCCGGTTCCAACAAACTGCTGAACGGGATGCTGGAGAAGTTGCCGATTGAATGGAACCGGCAGGAGATCACCGTCGGCGGGAAGTCGTACCCAGTCGAGAAGCACGGCCTGGCGATGATCTACCCGAACCCGCTGAATCCGCACAAGTACATCGTCATCAATTCCGGCATGACGACGCACGAACCGGACTTCAAAGCCAGCAACTCGTGGTTGTTCCCCAAGCTGGGAGATATCGCCGTGTTGAACTACAGCAAGACCGATAAGGGCTACGAAGAAACGACCACCTGGGCCGATCTGTTCAACGGCGACTGGCAGCTCAACGAGAGTGAAGAGTAGTCGAGCAGGTCGTCGGCTGGAATAGCCGCAGGTAATCCCCTACGCACGACGCGAAGTGATCATCGAGAAGGGTGGCCTGTCTGTGATAGACGGGCCACCCTTCGTTGATTCCAGAAGCTTCTTTCATCTGCGTGCAACCGGGCGATCCCCCTCGGTTCCGAGCTTACTTGTTGTAAGACGGAATCGCGTTCCCGATTTCCCGAGCGACGGGAGTCGCCTGCGGCGTCGTCGCCGGAGTCGATTCGCTGTCCTGAACTGGAGTCGAGTTCACTTCGGGCATCGGAAAGTTCGGAGCCTGAGCAGGTTCCGAAGTGTTGGAGTCGACCGCTTTCCAGGGCGAACCGGCTGCTGGGAACTGATCTCCCGAAACCGGGAACTGATTCTTCAGGTCAGCCGGACCTGCCGGCTGCTGAACCGGATTCTGAATCAGTTCCGGCAGTCGGGCACTGCCGGCTGCTGGTACGTAACCGGCCGGGCTCACGCCACCCCCGGTTCGTGGGACGGTGTCCGGGTTCTGCACCGGGAACGCCGTTCCTGTTTTCGTTGGGAACGATCCGGTCGGTGTTGCTTCTGCGGTCGGGAAGGCCGGAGCGGCGGAGCCATTCCGAACCTCGCGTCCGTCGGTCGGCACCGGCTCGATGAGCTGTGGCGTTCCGTTCTTCTTTTCGAAGTACGGTGGCGGACTCGGCTCGGAATCCGGAGCTCCGGGAACCTGCGGGACATCGCTTCCCTTCTCGTTCGACTTGTCCATCTGGTCCGGGGCGAACGGCAGCGGGAGGCGTTCCGGATAAGGGGCCAGTTCCGTTTCCTGATCGAGTTGATCCTGGGTCGAAAGGCCCTGGGCTTCCGGAGCCGAGAAACCGTACTTCTGAATGTGACCATCAGCAGCGAAGGCTGGCGGCACGGTTCGTTTGTGTGGAGCAGGAATCGCGTGAGCCCGTGATTTGGCTCGGGCGTAGGCCTGCTGGTAAGCCGCCGGATCCCATTTCCCTTCGGCGAGCTGGATGCTATCGTGCTGAAGCAGCGTTCCCTGACGGAAGTGCAGGTTCACGATGGCTTTGTTGTAGTCGACGAGCGACTGATGGTAAGCGTTCTCCGCTGCGGCGAGCGATTCCTGAGCACGCAGGTAACGGTCGAGCGTATTGGACCCG
Organism: Rubinisphaera margarita; assembly: GCF_022267515.1. NCBI lineage: Bacteria > Pseudomonadati > Planctomycetota > Planctomycetia > Planctomycetales > Planctomycetaceae > Rubinisphaera > Rubinisphaera margarita. The sequence continues at coordinate 93,812 of NZ_JAKFGB010000015.1, forward strand.
GAGCCGACTTCGAGTTCCTGTCCGATCATCCGCACGCGTTCGAGAGCGGCGTTGCGGCGGCTGAAGTTGGACACGGCTGTGGCGTAAGAAGTTTCCAGCTGCTGGAAGGCGACGGCGAGTTCGTGGCCGACTTCGAGTTCCTGAGCAGCCAGCACTTTGCGAGCCTTGGCGAGCCGCAACTCGATGTTCTGGATCTGTGTTTTCGCCAGTCGCAGACCGAATGGCATGTTGAATTCGAGACCGAGGTCGTATCCGGTTTCTTCCCCTTCGGCCACTTTGCCGTAGAAGGAGTTCAGGTCTCCGCCGAAGCGGTCATCGTCGCTGTTGGCGAGCAGATGGTCCCCGAAGCCGTTCACGCGGTAACGAGCAACGACATCGAGCCGCGGACGGGCGAAGTTTCTGGCCGCACCCAACTGCAGTTCAAGACTCTTGATGTTCCACTTCTGACGACGCAGTTCGACGCGTTCGGTCAGAGCTTCGGCGAGGCTGTGATACCATTCGGCATGCAATCGGGCGGCGACGGGATCGTCGGCCGGACGAATGACTTTGCAGTCATTGATTGGCAGAGCGAGCAGTTCCCGCAGCCGCTGTTCGGTCACGTAGAGATTGCCGAGCGCGTTCTCCGCCTGAGCGCGGGTTTCGAAGTAACGGTCCCGAGCCTGTGCTTCTTCAGAGTTGCTGAATCCACGGACCCCACCCAGATCACGTTTCGCCTTGGCGACTCGCCACGTATCCAGAGCCGTGTTTCGGGCGGTGACTGAGGTATCGAAGTTGCGATAAGCCAGATAGAGATCCCAATAGGTGTCTTCAACATCCTTCACCAGGTTCCGCACATTGGCTTCGAATTCGGTGATCGAGATATCGGCGTTAATACGGGCAATGAGCACCCCGTTCGATACCCCGGTAATGTTCGTAAAACCGGTACTCAGAGGACCGGCGACACGAACGAACTCGGCTCCCGAACCGGAGAGCAACTGCTGACGGTACTCGGCCTGCACGTTGCCCGAATAAGACGAGGGGAACAGCACGGCGGTTGAGTTGGTATCGAGGTAGTTGACCTGGTGACTCAACGTGAACTGAGCCCCGTAGGCCATTTGCTTATTGATGGCGGCGTTAAACTGTCCCGTTTCCTGTTCCAGCACCCGTCCGGTTTGCGTTCCGGTAAAGGCACTGTTGGAGACCGTTTCTTCACGGCTGAAGAACAGGCTGCTGGAGAGGGTGGCATCGAATTCGGCCAGAGCCGCTTCGGTACCGACTCCGCCGAAGAGCACGCCCGAGTCCTGAATCGCCGGGTCGAACGTACTGGCGACTTGCAGCGGGTTGGCGAGCAGGCTGTTCCCTGGCGAAAGGAATTGCCCAGCCGAACGGATGACATCACTGTTGGCCAGCGCGATATGGACAGATTCTTCGAGCGAGAGATCCCAGATCTCATCGCGCTTGATGGTCGCGACCGTCCGGGGGGGCGAAGTCGTTTCCAATTGGAGCGGCATCGCCTGAGCGACGCCGGGATGGTCTTCCTCCATCGCATTCTCGCGGTACTGTTCGAGCTGCGGGTTCGGCTTACCCAGGTAGAAATAACGGGTGTAACCGTGCTGGCAACCGGACGAAAGCGGCAACAGGAGAGCCAGGCAGATTTTGAGGCTCTTCGAAGCTCGAACTCGATTCATAGCAGTCATTTCCCCACCCCGTCCTGAACGTTCTCGGCCAGATCTTTGAACCATCCGACCGAGTTTCCGGTGCCTGCAGCGGGTGCCGACCGCAGAGAATCCTGCCGTCAGCGGCGCATGCACCAGCCATAATGTCGTTAGAGACGGAATCCGCGCACGAATTCCTATATCCGTTATCGGCCTCAGCACCCGCAAAGTTTGACATTGCCCGATCCTGCTTTTCGATTTTCTCGAACAAGCGTTTGAATCTGGTCATCTCCGGCGTTGATACTTCTGTTCAGAGTGCGTCGCCGTCGCAGGCGGTGCGAGATTGAGCAGAATGAATCGGATATGGCGAACGGGCGATCTGGCCCTCGCAATTCCAGCTGCTCTCTAACCGGAGGTGCTTCGTGGGCAGGTTCGCGGGCAATCGCTGCCGATAATGGGGATGTCTTGCGAGAACGTGGGAATGCGGTATAATGGTCGGCTCGTTTGAAGCGGATCGGCATGCGCAGCGGGAAGAAACGCCCAGGGCTGCCAGGAATTGATACATATCGGGAGTGATGACGGTGGCTAAGACACAGCGAAAACTGAAGAAAGCAAATCACGGTAAGCGGCCCGCCAGTGCCAAGGCACGGCGTTCCAAGCGGAAGCACATTCGCCTTTCCTAAGGCCGGCCTCTGCTGCTGACAGAAGATTCACCCGTTCGAAGTCGAGCGGGTTTTTTGCTGCGCGGTGGCTTCGGCACGGCCCGAGTCGCTGAAAATCGCGAGTAAACCCCGAATATTTCAGCACTTACAATCATTCGACGGGGTTGGTTTTTAGAAGAGAGCCCGTACAATAAGCCCTGACCGGCAATCGGATGTCCAGATTGTGGTCGACTCTGTACCTTTCAGTTGGCGGCTGCGTCCTCGATGGCTGTTGTAATAGACCGCTTAACGCCGTTCGAAAACTTTCTGTTTTCCAGCGATTGGCCTCATCAGCCGATGGTCATCTATGGTCGCCTGCTTCTCGATGGTCCGCTCGACCTCGAGCGTCTGCAGCGATCGCTGAGTCTGGCCGTGGCCCGGCACCCGCTTCTCAATGCCCGCATCATTTATCGAGGCATTATTCCGTGCTGGGAGACGCTGCCTCGGACGCCACTCCGTTTCGCACCCACGACGCTCCGCGACCTGTTCAATCAGCCGCCGATCGATATCCGCAAGGAGCGGGGGATCCGCGTCTGGACGATTCCCGCGGCTCAGGGCGATCAGACAGAGATCTGGCTTGAAATTCACCATTGCTGTGCCGATGGGCTGGCGATCCTGCAATTGATCAAGGAATGGCGGGACATTGATGCCGGCTCGCCAGAAGAGGTCAAGGAAGCCCAGCTCGATCAGCAGGAGTTCGTCAAGGCCGAGCTTCGTCGGTTACGGCTTCGCGGCGAGCACAAGATCGGCTGGATCAGCAAGAGACAGATTCAGCGAATCTTCCGCTTCTACCGAACGCGAAACGTTGTCCAGTTGCAGAATCAGGAACAACGCACGCAGTACAACCGCAAGGGGTTCATCGAGCGAATTCCGGATGTGGTCGAGCAACTGAAGGATCGCCCTCCCGTGGACGGGATCCGCTGGACGCTGAACGACGTCCTGGTTTGTGCGGCCTATTTCGCAATGTTCCGGATGGCGGCCGCCGAGGATGTGCAGCCCGGAAAAATGTACCGGCTTGGCGTGCCGGTCAGCACGCGGGACGCCTCAAGAGAACGCGAACTGGTCGCTAACTGTGTCTCCATGACGTTTCTCGATCGTCCGGCCATCGCCGAGCCGACCGATGAAAACCGGCTGGAGCTGCTCAAGTCGATCGCCACCGAAACCGGGACGCTGCGCGAACATCGGCTGCACATGTCGATGTTGCACACTCTGCGGGCGATCTATCCCTGGCACTGGCTCCCGAAATCGATCACCGGATCGAGCATGATCCTGAGCAACATCGGCCGCGTCGGCGTCGAAATGAACAACGACTTCTCCTGGGGTGAGAATCAACTCGCCAGTGCGGTGCTCTTTCCGCCGCTGCGGGAAGGCGTCAACCTCGCGGTCGGCGTCCTGGGCAATGGTCCGGAACTGCACCTCGGCGTGATCTATAACAACGACTATCTCTCCGATGAGTACGTCAGTCGCCTGGTCCAGCTGATGCAGGACGAAATTCATCGGATGATCGCTCTCGTCAGACCGTCCGGCGGAACAGCAGACGGACTCAACGCGAATTGAGACCGTTCGGTTGATTCAGCGAACGCGACGACGGGTAAACAGGCTGAGTACGGCGACAAAGATCGCCGAGCCGGCGATGGACCAGATGATCGGGAAGTTCATGTCTCCAAAGCGGACATTGAGAACTTCCGGCAAGCCGATCGCTTTGGAGATCCAGGCTCCGAACAGGGCGCCGATGAAGCCGAGCGCAATCGAACCGAGGCAGCCCGTTCGAGAATACCCCGCGATTCCCTGTCCGATGCTTCCGCAAATCCCGGCGACAATCAACAGCAGAATCAGTTCCGTCACACTCATGGGAAGACTTTCTGAGATGTCGGGCGATATGATGCGACGATCGTTAGCATGGACTTTCGAGGGAATGGTCCGGTCTGGACCATTTTCATGCTTCTCCTGCTGTCGCTTGAGCGACAACCTCCTGCATGCTGAATCTGCTCTAGGCTAAAGGACGGTCAGGACAAGTCAACAGGATTCCGTGCGGCCGCGAGACTCTTACTGAACATCAGACTGCGGAACTCAGAAGAATCGGTTCATGACTTCAGAGGCCCCTCCAGCGAATTCACTCGGACTCTTTTCCGCCATCGCCATCGTGGTTTCGAGCATGGTCGGCGCCGGGCTTTACACCACGAGTGGATTTGCTCTGGCCGATCTGGGGAATCCGACTCTGGTGATGCTCGCCTGGCTTGTGGGCGGTGTGGTCGCCCTCTGCGGCGCAACCTCGTACGGCGTTCTGGCGGCTCACTTTCAGGAGTCGGGCGGCGAGTATCTGTTTCTGGCGAGAGGCGTGCATCCGGCTCTGGGAGTTCTCGCCGGCCTCGTCTCAATGATCGCCGGCTTCACTGGCGCGATCGCCTTCGCCGCTTCGGCTCTCGAATCGCTCGTTCGCGATCTGATTCCCGCCGGAACCGGGCTCCCGGGAGGAACATTTGCGCTCCTCGCCGTCGGCCTGGCGACGGTGCAGCATCTGTTTCGCGTTCGACTGGGCGCATCCATTCAGAATGGGATGGTCGCTTTGAATCTGTTGCTGCTGACACTGTTCGTGGCGGTGGCGGCAAGCCAGTTCCCCGGCGGCTGGGAGGGACTCAATGAAGGTTTCGCCGGAAAGTCAGCGTCAGTGGACCCAGCCGTGTTTGCCACGAGTCTGATGTGGATTTCGCTGAGCTATTGCGGATTCAATGCGGCGATTTATTGTTCGGGCGAGTTCGTAGAACGGGGGCGAACGGTTCGACGAGCATTGCTGCTGGGGACGGCTCTGGTGACTCTTTTCTACATTGCCGTGAATGCGGTCTTCGTCTACTCCGTGGCGATGGACAAAGTCGCCGGTCAGGAGCAGGTGGCGACAATCGTCGCGGGAGAACTGGCCGGTCGCGGCTTCGCCTGGGTGATGGGGCTGACGATCTGCGTTTCGCTCTACACATCCGTTTCGGCCCTGATCATGACCGGGCCTCGGATTTATGCGCAGATGGCCGCCGACGGAGTCCTGCCCCGTATGTTCGCCTTTCAGGGGACGACGCCCCGGTTCAGCATTCTGGTCCAGGCCGCCGCGGCAATGCTGATGATCGCGATCACGTCGCTACAGGATCTGCTGACCTACCTGAGCTTCACGCTTTCCCTCAGTTCGGCCATTACGGTGGCCAGTCTGTTCTGGATTGAGCGGGACGAGAAGCTCTCGTGGTCGCAGAGCATCGCGGCCGGATTTTTTGTGGTGGCCACGACCGGAATCGCGCTACTGAGTGCGTCTCGTCATCCGCTGGAAAGTATCTCCGGCCTGGCGACCCTGTTCGGGGGGCTGGTGATCTATCTGCTGGCGAGTCGCTGGAAGTCGAATTGAGCGAACTGATCAGGGACGCCGACGCTCGGCCGGGCAGTGCATATGTTTGCCGGCATCGACCGGAAGACAGACCCCCGTCATGAAGACATTGTTCACGAGGGCCTCAACCGCCTGAGCAACCATGTCCGGGCGGTCGGCGGTCTTGAGCAGCGTCAGCTCACGGATGCGAGCGGCTTTGTCATCGTCGGTATCGGGCGGCAACATCACCGGGCCCGGGTGAATGCAGTTGACCCGCACGTTGGGGTTCCGATCGGCTAACTCCACAGCCAGGACCTGCGTCAAGGTGGGGATCGCCCCCTTGGAGATGAAGTAAGGCGCGAAGTCGAGATAAGGCCGATTGATAGAGGAATCGCCAAAGGTCACGATCGCGCCGCCAGTTGGCTGCTGGATCATCACTTCGCCCACGGCCTTCGCGCACAGAAACGTTCCCAACGTATTGACGTCGAAGTTCTTCCGCAGGTCATCTGCGGTGACCTTCGCCCACGGCCTGGGCGACCAGATCGATGCGGTGGTCACGAGCGCATCAATGCGGCCGAACTTCTTGTAGACCGCTTCAACCATCCGCGAGACGTCCGCTTCGGAGGTGACATCCGCCTTGAAGATTTCGCATCGCGTGCCGTCCTTCCGAAGCTCTTCGCGGCCTTCCTGTGCTTCCTCTTCAGACGAATGATAATGCAGGGCCAGCGCGTAGCTCCGGGCGGCGAAGTATCTGGCAATGACGCTGCCAACACGATGGCGGCCGCCGCCGGTAACCAGCATCACAGGCTCATCAACATCGAACGGATGGTTGGTCGTCCACGGTGCTTGATTATTCATCAGGGAAACCCAGGCCAGTCAGAGCGGTCACAGATGGGGGGAAAACGTCAATGCTGATCGTAGCTCAAGCCAGGCAGGAACCAAGCCCCTATTTTTCCGAAGAATCGCTCCCGCCCCGGTCTTTCTGAACCGTGTCGTGAATCTTTTCCATGAGTTGATCGAGGCTGATTGGCTTGGGGAGATAATCGCTGCAGCCCGCGTCGAGGCAACGTTCCCGATCCTCCGCCATCGCCCCAGCCGTGAGGGCGATGATGGGCCTCGAAAATCCTGTGGATCGCAACTGACGCGTCGCTTCGTAGCCAGTCATCACAGGCATCTGCATGTCCATGAGAATCAGGTCGTACGGCGTGCGTGCCTCCTCGGCTCGAGTCACGGCGTCAACAGCCTGTTGTCCGTTATCGACCACTTCGACCGTCCGCACCTTGTCGGCGAGAATCCGTTTCAGCAGGAACTGGATGCCAGGGGTATCTTCAGCGACCAGAACGCGACACTCGAACAGTTGATCGGATTGCGTGCCGCCGTCGAACTGTCCGTTGTCTTCGATGTGTGGCTGCTTAGCGGAGCGGACCTCGTCGGAGACATCGTGAATTGGAACCCTCAGCGTGAAGCGACTTCCCTGGTTGACTTCACTTTCGACCAGCAGTTCTCCGTCCATCATCTCGGCCAGCTTCTGACTGATCGTCAGCCCGAGCCCGGTTCCCCCGCTGGCCCGTTTGACCTTGGTGTCCTGCGTGAAGGCTTCGAAGATCGCCTGCAGATTCTCTGGATCGATTCCCACGCCCGTGTCGACCACGCTCACGTGCAGCAGTGTCGCTGGAGTGGAGTCCTGGCACGAGACTTCGATGGTCACGCGGCCTGCTTCGGTGAACTTGAGAGCGTTACTGACCAGGTTGAGCACAATCTGACGGATTCGCAGCGGATCGAACGTGGCGGCTCGTGGGACCGGCGTGAGATATTTCAACTCAAGTTCGAGTCCCCGTTCCACAGCGACCGGATGCATCAGCGAGTGCACCGTTTCGAGTGTCGCGCACACATCGTTCGGTTCGGGGTGAATGTCGAGTTTGCCGGCCTCGATCTTCGACAGATCGAGAATGTCATTGAGGATCCCGAGCAACATCTGCCCCTGATCGCGGATCATTCGGGCCAGATCCTTGGCGTCAGGCTCCTGAATCTGACGGTGCAGCATGTCCGCACAGCCGAGCAGCGAGGTCATCGGGGTTCGGATCTCGTGGCTCATATTGGCCAGGAACTGCGACTTGGCCTGACTGGCCTGATCAGCCGCCCGGCGGGCTTCGATGAGTCGCTGTTCGTACCGAATCCGCTCGCTGACGTCGGACTGCACGCCGACAAAGTGAGTAACTTCGCCGTTCACGTCTTCGACCGGCGAGATATGCAGATCGTTCCAGAAGGGCGTGCCGTCTTTCCGGTAGTTGAGGATGGTGACCCGGCATTCCGTCTGCGTCGCCACGGCGTCGTGCACGATCCTGACGGTTTTGGGATCCGTCTCCGGCCCCTGAAGCATCCGGCAATTCTTTCCCAGCAACTCTTCGAGCGAATAGCCCGTGAGCGTTTCCATCGCGGAATTGCAGTAAATCAGCGGCTGGTCGTTCTGGGCGTGAGCGATCACGATTCCGTTCTGAGCAAACTCGATGGCCCGGGTGTGAAGTCGAAGTGTTTCTTCGGCATTCTTCCGGGTCGTGATGTCGATGCCCGAGGGGATCATCCACTCCAGTTGACCATTGTTGTCGTAGAGGGGCGTGATGGTGAAGTCGAGGATAATCCGCTCGCCGTTGGCGATTTCCGTTTCGAGATCGAAGCGGCCGCTGATGCCGGACTTGCATTCAAGCACGGCCTGCCGCACCTGTTCGCGAACGTCGTTGTCGTAGTTCCACCAGGGGCATTCCCACAGGGGTTTGCCGAGTGCTTCGTCGACTCGGGTTCGGCTGAGTTCAGCCGCATACCGGTTCATGTCGAGCAGGTTGCCTTCTTCATCGAGCACACAGACGAAGCTCGACAGACTACCGAGAACCCGCTTGAGTTTCCGTTCGTTCTCGCGGGTCGATTCTTCGGCTCGTTTGCGATCGGTGATGTCGTAGTTCAGTCCCCGCATACGGATCGGTTTTCCGGAATCGTCGTAAATGACGGCACCCCGTCCGACCAGCCATTTGTAGCCGAAGCCGGGAACGTGAAAGCGAAACTCGTGATCGTAACCGACGCCTTCTTTGATGGCATGATCGAGGGCCTGTTTGATCGAGTCGCGGTCGTCGGGGTGAACGGCCTTAAAGAAGTTTTCTACCGGGTCCGCCTGTTGATCCAGTGTGAAGCCAATCAGGTCCTGTTCGAGCGGGTCGTACTTTACCTCATTGGTTCTCAGGTCCCAGTCCCACGTTCCCATTCGGCCGGCTGCCAGGGCGAGCTGGAGCGTTTCCTTCTGCTCGCTCAACTCGCGCGAGGTCCGTTCATGATCACGAATCTGCTCCTGTAACTCTTCCGTCAGTTTCTGGAGTTCGATCGTTCGACGCGAAATGACTTCCTCAAGATGAACCGGACTGCGGAAGGAGAGGACAACCGGAATCAGCGGGACGAGGGTGAATACTGTCGCCCAGGAGACCGTCGCGGTCACCATTTTCATTACGGCTGAGAAGCGGTAGATCGGCCATTCGAAGATCAGCGCGTCGATCAGGTGCGTCAGGCCGCAGCAGAAAATGAAGGCGCCGAAAAGCCAGAGGACTCCGGGCAGCGGGAGATCCTTGCGCTGTCGAAGAAAGTAGAACAGAACTGCGGGGATGCCCATGTAGGCACCCCAGATGGCCGTGTCGGCGATGATGTGCGACCATCCCCAGAACGGCTCCTGCGCCCACGTGGTGCCACAATACCACCGCGGTGGGAAGCCGGCGGTATCAAAGAGCTTAAAAATTGCGTCAAACATCGGACTGTGTTAGCTTTCCGAAGAGCTTGCGAACGGCCATCCTGTCAGCAAACAGAATTCGATTCATTGTAGACCCCGGACACCGCTCCGCCATCCTTCTCCACCTTTCGCATCGACTTTGCTCCCAGGCGGCCGGCCCGGCGGCGGAGCGGACAAAGGACAGCACAAATGAGCAGCCAATCCGATCTCACTGTCGTGGAGTACCTGCAACAGTTTGCACCGCTGGACCTGTCCGAATCCTGGGATAACGTGGGTGTGCTGCTGGGGGACCCAGCCGTCCGTCCGTCACGGTTGATGACCTGTCTGACTCTGACGCCGGATGTCGCCACAGAGGCCATCGAGAAACAGGTCGGCCTGATCGTCACGCATCATCCGGTTCTGTTCCGTGCCGTCCAGCGACTGACAACCGAATCCGCAGAAGGACGCATGCTGCTCGATCTGATCCGGAACGAGGTTTCGGTCTACTCACCTCACACCGCGTTCGACAGTGCCGCCGAGGGCATTAATCAGCAGTGGTGCGAGCGCCTTCAACTGCGAAACTGCAAACCTCTGCGTCCGCTTGAAGAAATCGAAGCCAGGCCGGCTCGCGGTGCCGGACGACACGGCGATCTTCCGGAGCCGCTGACGTTCGCCGCTCTGCTGGAACAGATTCGCCGCGACTGGACGCTCGATTATCTGCAGTTCGTGGGGAATCGGGAGCAGACGGTCAGCCGCATCGGAGTCGCCTGTGGAGCAGCCGCGGAGTTCATGAAAGAAGCGGCGGCAGCCGAGTGCCAGGTGCTGATCACCGGTGAAGCCCGCTTTCACGCCTGTCTGGAAGCCCGCCAGCGAAATATTGGGCTGATCCTCGTTGGACACTTCGCCTCAGAGCGATTTGCCTGCGAAAAGCTGGCGACGATTCTTGGTCATCAGTTCCCGAACATCGAATGCTTCGCCAGCGAAGTCGAGTCCGACCCGGTCAGTATCGACCTGCCGAACTCGTAAGGGACACACAATTAAGTGCCGCTGGCTCCGCCCGTGCGGAGTGCGAACGTCGGTCAGCAACTTCGTGTGCCGTTGCTACTCAGACGCACGCGTCTGAGCGAGCCATTATTCTGCACGGAGCAGCCACCGGGCCTTTGCTGCGGAAACACTACTCGGCGGGGAGAAACTCGACCGATTCCACGATCGACAGGTCGCGTCCGTTGAGCGCCTCGAGATTATTGGATTCGACAGCATACACGAAGGACAGCTGGCGACCGTTCTGGGCAGCACACAGGTAATAGATCCACGCCATCTCCAGACCATTGGCTGAGCCTGCGGCGACCACGCGGTTAATATACAGACCGCTTTCGGTCGTCATTTCCTGCTGGTCGACGATCTGCGAGAACTGGTCGCCGAGAGAGACTTTGATATCGCTCTCGAACTTCTCGGGAGCAACATGCTCGCCGGGCTGAACGTCGCCGATGCGGGCGATGTTGCACTGGCTGATCAGGCTGCCATTCTCGACCATTCGCAGCACAACCACTTCAGGCGTTTCCTGAAAAACGTACCAGGTGCGGTCGTGAATGAAGCTCACATCCCAGTGCTTCGACTGGAACAGCAGCAGACTGGCGATCGTCGGCGGATCGAACGGGATTCCTTCGATTTCACTGTCGCCAATTTTCGTGCCCGAACTGACTCCCCGCTTCCACTGCACGGTGGCGGTGACCTTGATGCCAGGGGAGACCGTGCTGATCGAACGCTCTTCCTGTTGGATCAACTTCAGTGAGGTGAGCATCGTTTGAGCCAGATCGAAGGTCGCGGTGCCATTGATGATGATCTTTGACGTCGCACCCGCGGTGGCCCCGGAAACCTCTCCAGTGAACTGCATCGTGGCGATGTCGTTCTCGACCGACAGCAGTTTGCCGGTGATGTCGGTACTGGTCGCCGCTTCGATGGCGACGAACATCTGAGCGGCCCATTGGGGGACCGACCAGGTATCGCCGACTTCCACTTCCTGAGCCGGCAGCATGGAGAGCAGAGCCAGCGGATCGCCCGGCGTGGTGAGCAGGTCGAGATCGACCCGGCGCATCGGCATGTCGGCGGTGTAATACTGAATGCCTTCCCGGCGTCCTTCGCAGATCACATCGCGGACCGTGGAAGAGAGTTTCAGATTGGTGACCTGATTTCGCACCTTGATATCGGAGCGGGCGTTGTCGTACTTCCGCAGCGATCGCCAGGCCCGTTCATCCCGCCCGGCTGAGGGGAGACGCCGTTCGTAGAAGGCGGCGGACGCCTGCACTTCGAGCGGCATTTCGAGTGCCGTCTTTTCCTGCGTCGGCGTTTCGAGTGTGCCTTTGCCCTGCACGCTGACCTGAACCTGATAAGTCCGGCCGTCGCTGAGCGGTTCCTTGAGCGAATACGACTCCGCCGCGGCTGAAGAGACCATCGGACCGGCCGAGAGAATCGACGCAACCAGGAACATAAATCGCATGACGTTCATCCTTGACGTAAAGCTGAGCAGAGCAGTCACCGTTGACGGTTTGTACCCCGTCTGGACCAGATCGACAAGTCGCATTCCCCGGACAGGGCACATCTTACGTTGTTGGATGAACATCAGGACGTCATCCAGCGCCGGAGAGCCGTCTTCGCGAACAGGGTCACGGCGGCGAACAGGCCGATGCCCTGAAGTGTTGAGATGAGGATCGCGGCAATCAGAATGTCGATGCGGAACTGCCCCTGAGCGGTGAACATGTAATAGCCGAGACCGTATCGCCCCGCTTCATGTCCGGCAAAGAACTCGCCGACAATCGCCCCGACGATGGCCATGCCGGAGGCCGTCTGAGCCCCGCTGACAATCTGCGGGATGGCCGACGGAAACCGGAGCTTGAGCAGCCGTTGCAGTCGGCTGGCGTCGTACAGATCGAACAGTTCCCGCAATTCCTCAGGGGCTTCGAGGAAGCCGTTTGTGGCCGAAGTGATTATCGGGAACAGGCTGATAATGAAGGTAATGACGATCACGCTGGTGGCGCCGTAGCCGAACCAGGTGATGATCAGCGGGGAAATCGCCACGATCGGGACCGTGTGCAGGAAGATTGCATACGGATAGCAGCTGATCCGCAGCCAGCGAAATTCGGCGAAGAACACAGCCGTAATTAAACCGACGATCAGGCTCGCCAGAAAGCCGACCACGGCGGAAAACAGGGTAATCTGAGCCGCCGCGAACAGATCCGCCGAGCGGGTTACGAAGACCTTCGCCACGGCTGCCGGCGAGGGCAGCAGGTACGGTCCGATTCCGCCAAGCCGAACCAGCAGATCCCAGCTCAACAGGAACATCGCCAGGAACAGCAGTGGCGGAACGACGGTTCTCAGGAGTTTTCGCATGCCAGCAGCCTACCTGAACAGCCAGAAATCAACGGCTTGAGGCAATCCGTCCCACCCCTCAGAGGCGGCTGAATTGCCCGATATCCTTTTGATCTGCAGGGAAAAGACGATAGAATACATGAAGCGATTGCGATGTTTTCCCGAAGACACCGATTGCTCTCCCTCCTCCAAGACTGCCCGCCTCGGAATACAGCTGCATGAAATATTCAGTCACATTATCGATGGTCTTTGCCTTCGTGCTGACGTTTGGTTCGCTTTCAGCAGCCGAACCGTCAGATGCGGACAGGGAACATTTCTTCGAGACGAAGATCCGCCCGATTCTCGCACAGCATTGTCAGGAATGCCATGGTGCTAAAGAACAGTGGGCCGAACTCCGTCTCGACAGCCACGCCTTTCTGATGAAGGGGGGCGAAAGCGGCCCTGCTGTGGTGCCCGGCAATCCCGATGAGAGCCGCCTGATTCAGGTGATCCGCTACTCCGAAGACGATTCTCAGATGCCGCCGGATGGCAAACTGACCGACGAACAGATCGCCAGCCTGACCGAATGGGTTTCGCAGGGCGCCTACTGGCCGGAATCGGCCGATGATGCCGTCGTGGTCGACTACTTTGAACAGGCCAAGACACACTGGGCGTTCCAGCCCGTTCAGCTCCCGGAAGTGCCCCAGGTCAACCCGGAAGCGCGCGTCGCCAACCCTGTCGACGCCTTTATCGTGAAAAAACTGGAAGAAGCCGGTCTGAAGCAGTCGCCGCAGGCTGAGCCACGTCAACAACTGCGTCGACTGGCCTTCGACCTGGCCGGACTGCCGGCTTCGTACGAAGACATTCAGAAGTTCGCGGCTGATCCGAATGCCGCGGCCTGGCAGGGTTCTATTGATCGCTATCTCGGCTCGACGGACTTCGGTCAGAAGTGGGCCCGTTACTGGCTCGATCTGGCCCGGTACGCGGACACCAAAGGCTACGTGTTCACCGAAGAGCGACGCTATCCGTTCGCGTATACCTATCGCGATTATGTGATCGATGCTCTCAATCGCGATCTGCCCTACGATCAGTTCGTTACCGAGCAGCTGGCAGCCGATCTGATGCCGAATCGCCGCAGTGATGAAGCACTCGCCGGGATGGGGTTCCTGACGGTCGGAAACCGATTCCTGAATCGCACTCCGGATATCTTCGACGATCGGATCGATGTGACGATGCGCGGCCTGATGGGGCTCACCCTGGCCTGTGCCCGCTGTCACGATCACAAGTTCGATCCCCTCGAAGCGGCCGACTACTACGCCCTGTACGGCGTCTTCGACAGCTGCATCGAGCCGGAGAAACTGCCGCAGATCGGCGAACCGACGGACAAGAAGGCCTACGAGGAATACAAAGTCGAACTCGCGAAGCGCGAGCAGGCTGTGGACGATTTCGAGAACAAAGAAGCCGAGAAGATCAACGCCGAGCTGAAAGCGAATATCGAGCGGTATCTGCATGAGATTGCCAGCCGGCAGGGTCTGCAGTCGGGCCGTTACGAGCTGGAAGGCAAGTATGAAATCCGCAACCGGGCCCGGGATGTCCTCAACAGTTTCCTGCGGGACCGGGATGTGAAGGATCCGCTGTTCGGCGTCTACCGACGGATCATGTTCTTAAATGAAGAGCAGTACAACGAGCAGGCTCCTCAGCGAATCGAGCAGCTTTACGCTCAGATGGCTAAAGGGGAATTCGAGCCGCACCCGTTGTTGAAGAAGCGGCTCGAAGAAAAGCGTCCGGTGCATTCGTACGATCTCATCAAGATCTATGCCGACTTGCTCGCTTATGCGTTCAAAGCCGAAGCCGAAGTTCCGGAAGCCGAGCGGGAACAGTGGAAAGACCTCCACCAGGCCGTGCTGACCTCGGGGTTTCCGGTCAACTACAGCGGACCAGATTCCGTTTCGCTCTATAACCGGGACGAACGCAATCGACATCGCAACCTCGAGAAGAAGGTTGATGAACTGGTCGTCACCTCTGCCGGGGCTCCGCCTCGGGCGATGGTCGTAAACGATAAAGACAAACCAGCGAGCCCGGTGATCTTCAAGCGAGGCAACCCGGGCAGCCGTGGCGATAAGGTCGATCGCCGATTTCTGAAGGTCCTGGATTTCGTTCGTAAGGAGCCGTTCAGCGACTCTTCCAGCGGACGGCTCGAACTGGCTCAGGCCATTGTGTCCAAGGACAACCCGCTGACCGCGCGGGTTCTCGTCAACCGCGTCTGGATGCTGCTGATCGGACAGCCGCTCGTCAGTGAAACCAGTGACTTTGGCTTGCGGACGGCTCCCCCGACGCATCCGGAACTGCTCGACTATCTGTCGTACAAGTTCATGGAGAATAACTGGTCCGTCAAATGGCTGATCCGCGAGATCGTCACTTCCGAGACGTACCGTCAGAGTTCTTTCAGTACGCCGGAAGGGGCAAAGGCCGATCTGGAAAATCGTCTCGTCTGGCGGATGAATCGAAAGCGTCTGACCTTTGAACAGATGCGGGATTCGATCCTCGACTGTGCCGGCGTGCTCGACAAAACCCATGGCGGCCGGTCGGTTCAACTTGAAGGCGAGAAGCCCTCGACGCGACGGGCGATTTATGGCTATATCGATCGCAACAACGTCTCGCAGCTTCTCGCCAGCTTCGACGTCGCCAGCCCGAATACGAGTACCTCGGCCCGCAGTCGCACCACCGTGCCTCAACAGGCTCTGTACGTGATGAACTCACCGTTCGTGCAGGAACTCTGCCAGAAGATGGCCGGGCAGACGATTGAAGAAACGGGTGCGGAAGCCCCGGCTGACAAATACGTGACCGAACTCTACCAGCGACTGCTCCAGCGAGACCCGTCGAGTGAAGAACTCACCTGGTGCGTGGGTTATCTCAACGGGGCTGCCGATCAGAGCGCGGCCCGGAAAGAACTGGCTCAGACGCTGATGATGTCCAACGAGTTCATGTTCGTGGATTGAACCAGCCGTTCCGACGTTCACGGGCTCTGCCAGAGACACACCAATACGAACACAACTCCTGTTTCAGGATGACTGATATGTACGAAACACTTTACTCTCGACGTGAAATGCTTCGCCGCTGTGGGATGGGTTTCGGGGCCATGACTTTCGCCACGATGCTCGCCGATCAGGCGAAGGGCAGCGTGGAAAATCCGATGCTGGCTCATCCGACGCATTTCCCGGCTCAGGCCAAGCACGTCATTCACATCTTCCTCAACGGTGGCGCCTCTCAGGTCGATACCTTCGATCCGAAGCCCGAGCTCGAGAAGTGGGCCGGCAAAACCCTCGAAGGGGGAAACCTTCGGACCGAGCGGAAGACCGGCGGCGTGATGCCTTCGCCTTACAAGTTCAAGAAGTACGGCCAGTCCGGCATCGAAGTCAGCGAGATCTTCCAGAACCTCGGCGAGTGCGTCGACGACATGACGTTCATTCACTCGATGCACGCCGATGTCCCGAACCACGAACCGTCGCTCATGCTGATGAACTGCGGCGAATCGCGGCTCGTTCGTCCCTGTCTGGGCTCCTGGGTCACCTACGGAATGGGAACGGAAAACCAGAACCTCCCCGGTTTCGTCGTCCTCTGTCCCGGCGGCTATCCGATTAAGGAATCGGAGAACTGGCGCTCGGCCTTCCTGCCTGGCGTTTTTCAGGGAACGCACATCGATCCGACTTCGAAAAATGTTGAAGAGCTGATCGCCAACGTTAAGAACAACCAGCTGCCTTACCAGCGGCAACGGTCTCAAATCGATCTGCTCCAGAAGCTCAACGAGCGGCATCTCGAGAAACGGTCGGGAGACGGTCAACTCGAAGCCCGCATTCAGTCGTTCGAGCTGGCTTACCGCATGCAGATGGAAGCGACGGATGCATTTGATGTGAACCGGGAACCGAAGCACGTTCTCGACATGTACGGCGAAGGCGTGCACGCCCGCCAGTGCCTGATTGCCCGTCGACTCGTGGAACGGGGCGTCCGCTTCGTCCAGCTGTGGCATGGGAACGGGCAGCCGTGGGACAACCACGATGATCTCGAAAAAGGTCATCGCCGACTCGCCGGACAATGTGATCAACCGATCGCTGCGCTGATCAAGGACCTCAAGCAGCGAGGGCTGCTCAACGAAACGCTGATCGTCTGTAGCGGCGAATTCGGCCGAACCCCGGTGGTCGAACTCCCGACCCCGGGAGCGAACGCCGGGAAGGTGAACGGTCGCGACCATAACCACTACGGCTTCACTGCGTGGATGGCCGGGGGTGGTGTGAAGGGCGGTTACCGCTACGGAGCGACCGACGAACTCGGCTTCAAGGCGGTCGAGAAACCGGTTCATGTCCACGACCTGCACGCGACCATTCTGCACCTGCTCGGCTTCGACCACGAGAAGCTGACCTATCGGTATTCGGGCCGGGATTTCCGGCTAACGGATGTGCATGGAAATATCGTGCACGACGTCATCGCCTGATCGTGGAATCGGTTTCTTGAGGCGTTTTTTCTCAAGGTGCACGCAGGCATCGTCCGATGAGGACTACAGGGAAAACTCTCCAGGCCGCTCAGATTGTGCGCGCAGCGGGGAGAGTTTCCCGGTAAGATCTGAGTGCGGCAGCCGTTAATGGCTGGACCGTATGCATTTACGCAGCGACATCGGACGTCGACTACGATTCTGTCACCGTAGTGTCCGGAACGACCTTGCTTCATCGGCAGGAATGCCTCGATGAGCGATCCAGGTTGTCCGACCAACGACGTTCGACTCCATGAAAGCTTTTCTGTCTGCTGTTTCAGTTCCGAAGCCATCGGATCGTCCGGCGATCCAGGTCCGCAATCTGTTGATTGCTCTGTATGCCTGGATGACGCTGGGGTGGACTGTCGCCGCGGTGCTTCGCCTGACCATTCGCGATCTCGGGCCGATTCCTCTGGTCTCCGGGTTCTATTACGCCTCTCCCGGACCACTGTTGTTCCTGCTGGCCCTGTTCCTCGGAATGCTCTGTCTGATTCTCGGTCGTCCGCGACGCATGGCCTGCTGGGGCGTTCTTGCTCTGGTCGTCGCTCAAAGCGCGGGGTCGCATCGCGTGGTGACGCCGGCGTTGCCGGACGTGGTCACGACTTCGTCTCAACGGCTGCTGCTGTGGAATGTCTGCCACGGGCGGCATGGCTGGCAGCAGGTGGTGACTGAGATTCAGAAGTATGATCCGGACATCATCACCCTGGTCGAAGCCGGCCCGCCGACCGAAGAGATGCGGCAAATTTGGGAGTCGGGATTTCCGGAACACGAAGTCACTCTGCTCGGCGGCGAGATGGTTCTGCTGATTCGCGGCGGAACCGCTCACGATGTCGCGGCGGGCGATCTGGGGATCGACGGGCATTACCGTCAGGTCGAAGTGTCGCTGGGCGACCGGGATCTGTCGGTGCTGTTTGTCGACATTCACGGACGTCCCGATTACGACAGGGCACCGGCGATGAACAGGCTGGCCGAATTGATTGATCAGACCGGCAACCAACCGCTGCTGATCGCCGGCGACTTCAACACGCCCCGCGAGTCCCCGCTGTTTCAGCCTATTGATGAACGCACAAGCAACGCCTACGATAGCTCTGGTAGAGGTTTCCAGCCCACGTGGCCCTGGCCACTCCCGCTGCTGACGCTGGACCAGGTCTGGTCGAACGCCGGACTCAGTTTTGACGACTGCTTCGCCGGATGGAGTTCCGCATCCGACCATCGCCCCGTGATTGCGGACTTCCGTCTCCTTGAATGACCTTTCTTTGAATACGTTGATACGGCTGTCGAATGCAGATCGCTGAGACAGCCCCGGAGCAGATGCGGTTATGACGACTGTTGCCCCCAATAATGAGACTGCGGACATCCCGCACTCGGAGGAGCAGCAGGGGGAACTCCACTGGGATTACGTGGGCGACGCTCTGGATGTGCTGACCGCGGGTCTGGCTCCGTATGTCGAGAGCCAGCTGAAGACCGTGTTTGGCGATCAGTGGATTCGTCAAGCTCGCGCCAGTTTTCGCCGCCCTCGTGAGCAAAGCGGCTCGGGACGGCAGGAAGAGTTCACTTGGGACGCTCACTCGACGCTGACCGTGATGTGGGATCAGTGGAACGCCGTCTTCCGTCAGCACCTCGGGCACTACGAACGTTCGCTTGTCAGCGAGCTACGTGAGTTTCGCAATCGCTGGGCTCATCAACGCCAGTTGAACTTCGACGATACTTATCGCGTGCTCGACAGCATCGAGCGGCTGCTCAGTGCGATTGGTTGCGACACCGAAGCCCGGATGATCTACGAGCGGAAGCAGGAACTGCTCGAACGCGAGTTTTCCGACAAGATCAACGAACGGCAGATGCAGGCCCACAACAACCGCAACAAATGGTGGACGGTCGGGATTTACATCGTCTGTTGTGCGGCGATTGTGCTGCAGATGATGCTCGCCTGGAGTTCGAGCGGCTACCTGATCGCCGGCTTCGTGGTCCTCGTTTTTATCTACCTGATTTATCAGCGACTGCAGTACGAGCCGGTCGTCTATGGTCCCCGGGAGTGTCGCAAATGCTTCCGGATTATCTACACCCCTGATTGTCCGTATTGCGGCCGGACCCGCCGCGGAGAGGTATCTGCATGAGTTCGGAAATCTCGCTGGAGCCGAAGATCGTCGACCTGGCCAGTCTGCCGGGAGTCCCGTGCCCCTGTGGCACCGCACGCCGAGCCTTTGCCGATGTGCCGGAGTATCCCGCGACGATTCATCTCACGGAAATCTCTGACGAAGCCGAGACCCACTACCATCGCACACTCACCGAGACCTATTACATTCTCGAATGCGATGAGAACGCCGGGATCGAACTGAATGGCACGATCACGCCCATCAAAGCCGGGATGTGCATCATGATTCCCCCCGGAACGCGACACCGAGCCGTCGGCTGCATGAAGATTCTGAATATCGTCATTCCGAAGTTCGATCCGGCTGACGAGCACTTCGACTGAGCAGCAGACCGAAGTCCGTTTCTGATCGACCTCAGTCCTGTTCCGCCCGCTTTTTTCTCGACTTCAGCAGGCGGAAGAAATTGCTCCAGTGCATCTGGAACACGCCGCAGCACTTCAGGAATGAAAACGTCGAACCGTTCGTGATTCGCGGTTTCACGCACAGGTAAACCGGCTCGAACTCCGGTCGGAATCGACTTTTGAAGTGGTACAGGCCCTGCACATTGAACAGGAAGTTGAGCCGCTTCTCCCAGAGAGTGAGGAAGTACCGCGTCTTCCAGGAATCACCGGGAGTCTTCTGCCCGCAGTTCACAGCCGGGACCATGCAGAGCGAGACAAACTCGACGCCTTCCTTCTTCATCGTGTCGATGAGTTGGACGAACAGAAACGGCGTGATCCCACGGACAGCGTCCTTCTGACTGCGATACATTTCCGTCGCCCAACCCCGACCGTTTTCCATCGGCGTACAGGCGACGAATGCCTGCCAGTTGTCCGGCTCGTTCTCCGGATGGGCCACGAAGAGGCGGCGGCGATAGAAGTGATCGGGATAAAGCCGCCCTTCGAGCAGACCGATTTCATGCGGAAGCACACGCTCCGAGAGTTGTTCCTCGTTCATCCGCTGCAGCCGGGCGAACGCGTCGTGTCGATCCTGTTCGGAAAGCTGTTCGAGGCCGATCTCCCGCGCGACGATTCCCTGCCGTTGCACGAAACTGACCTGACGGCGAATCCACGAATACGGCTTGCCACCCCAGCTGTGTCCCTTCAGATCGATCGTGGCGTTCTCGCCGAACTTGGTCGCTTCGTAGCCGTACTTCTGAAAGAGCGGTCGATCCGCTTCGGCAATGTTGAAGAACGACGCGAGATAGCGATTCTGATCGACGTACTCGGTGAACTGCCGGAGCAGTTCTTCCCGTTCATTGTCCGGTGCGATCAACCCGCCAATCAGGTGCAGGTATTTTCGGTCCTGCAGATAGCCGATGTAGCCTGTCCGGCTCTCGTTCCAGAACTGACGATACTCCGGCTCGGTGGTGAGATACGAGTCGGGATACGGACTGTGGGCGAACGCTGTCCGTTCGAGATGGTCACGATCGACAGCAGATTCAGACATCGACGGAGCAGTCGAATCAACGGTGGGACAGGAATTCAAAGTCGTCTCAAAATCAGGTCACGGGAACGAACGTGGCCGGGACTCGCGCAGACGGTCCCGTCTCTTCAGTAAAGCATCCCGCAACTCAAATGCAAGACGAGCTGACGGCTCCCGGATGGAATGTCCGTATTATCGCCACAACACATGGATTTTGCGAATCCTGCCGAGATCGACCTGACTTTCCGGGTCGGGTGTGGAAAATAACAGGTCGGAATCGACGAACTGAGGAATGAAGCGTGTCCGCAGCAGCGACCCGGTCGGCTGCCCGTGAAACTCCCGCATCAGCATCATCTTTACGCCCTCATCGCGAAGTCGCAGGCAGAGTGCATTCAGCAGACTGCGCGTTTCCCGGGGGCTCAGGTCCTGGCAGGCAAGCAGATCGATAATGGCCGCCGGGATTCTCGTTTTGAGATGCATGCCGATCTTGTGATAGTTCACGAACCCGACAACCTGTCCGTCCCGTTCGACGACCATTGTATTGACGAAGTCGCTGTAGTGGAGCTGGCGGGCGAGCCGGGATTCTTCCCAGAGCACGGCCAGATCAGCCTTCCGGGCCTGCGTATTGATCAGTTCGCAACAGCGGCTGACGTCTTCGGGCTGAAAGTCGCGAATCGTTACCCGGGCATCGACCTTGCCGATGTTACAGACGGAATCGGGGAGGACCTTTAGCAGTGTCCGGTCGAGACCGCTGTTCGTCCATTCCCGCACCGATCGTGATTCCAGCAGGCGTGCCCACAGAAAGACCGGCCGAAGAAAGTTCGTTCGTTTGCCGGCCTTCTTCCAGAACCGGGGGCCCATCGAAATCCGCGAACCTCGAAATGCATAGCCGACGCGACCCGTGCAGCCGTGATTGGCTTCTCGTCGGGCGACTTCCATAGCCATCGCTTTGGCGACGCCATCACGCCGGTGTTCAGGCAGCACGGTCAGCCAGCTTCCCTGGTCGCCCTGTGTTTCCTCGCCGAGACACCAGAGCCGAAACGGCATGGCCAGCAGCGTGCCGACGATCTTCTCGTCTTTCCACGCCGAAATCAGAAACTCCCGGCAAATCCCCGGACCAGTCATTTGCCATTCGAAGTATTCGGCTGACCAGTCGGGGACGGCCATTTTACCGCCGTAGGACTGCAGCCAGGCTCCGACGATAAATCGGCTCAGATCTTCCGCGGTTCCCTCGTAAGTTCTGATTTCGATCGACACGTTGGCTCCGACTCAGGCGAGGCACGGCGGGGACGGGCTGCATTTTCCAGACTGGACAGGACATACGGTCGCCAGGGCGGGCAGGCAAAAGGCGACGAAACTACCTTAGAGCAGCCGTGCACGAAATACCAGTGGCGATCGTTCGGAACCGCCAACTTGTCTCGTGCAGCCCGGCGGAGTGCCTACTGTTCTGGAGGCAGCAACGCCCCGACACGATCCAGATGCCGTTCCCACGAGGTGACCGCCTGTTCGCGCGTCGCCAGCACGGCCAGGGGACGATAGCCGAGCCGCTGTCCGGTCAGGTTCGAAATCCAGTAAATCGACAGCTCACGCACGGCGACATGCTCGTGACGGAGTCCGTTCACCAGACGACGGGAGATGTCCGGCTTCCGGGCGTCCTGAGTATCGAAGCCCCAGAGCAGCGAGTAAACCAGATCCGCCGTTCCGGGAGTAAACGTCTTTTCCAGCGATGCCATGACCAGCGTCCGGTTTTCCGGATCCTGAGGCAGCCAGACCCGGAGGCCGGCAATGGCTTCGGTTCTCGATTCCTCGTGCTGGGATCGGGCGAGAATCGTCACCAGCGATTCATACCGCCGCCCGAGAGAGAGCACGCGCGTGGCCAGTTCGGCGATACGCGGATTAGGATCGTTCGCGACCCCCTGCATATCGAGCCACAGGTTGGTCGAGCGCTCCAGATACTTCATGAACTCCTGCTGATCCCGTCGCTGCGCGAGCGTCATCTGCAGTGGACCACCGTCAGTCCACGCTGGTTGAGGAGGCGGCAGCGGCTGATCGACCGGGGCGACTGCGGGTGGTTCGGCAGCGGCGTTGGCCGGAGGCGGGTTTCCGTTCGCCGCGTTAATAGCGGGCGCAGCGGAATCGACGGGCAACACCGAATGATATTCCTTCACGTCCACCGGGGCGCCGTTCGGCGGCTGGATCTGAACCGGAGCGCCTTCGACCCACAGTTCGGTGATCGTCAGCCCCTCGGCGGGCAACTGTTCGAAATGATTGGCCATTTGCGGCCGAACGTCGATCATCAGTCGGGTTGCTTCCTCGGGCAGCAGAATCGTCCAGGTCAAACCATCGATGACCAGTTGAGCCTTTTCGAGCGGCCGTTCGGCGGGCTGAGGGAGCGACTCGATGATGAATTGTCCCTGAATCAGTTCCAGCGCCAGGCAATCCATCTCCTCGCAGCCAATCAAACGAGCCGCAGCGTTCTCCCGTAGATGCAGGCGGCCACTGTTGCCGTTCACCGTAAAATCGGCGGTCGAATACGGCGGCGTGTAAAGCGCGTTCCCGATTCGCGGTTCCACTCCCTGAGGAGCGAGCACCGAAATGGACCCTGTCGGGCCTGAATCGTCGAGAATCAGACCGCGATCAGCGGAGACGAATTGAACCTGCGGGGCAAACAGAATCGGATTCGGAGCTACCGGCGGAACGTCCGGTTGAACCTCAGCCGGTTTCATATTGGCAGCGATCGCCTCTCCGTTCTCTTCGCCAGGCGCGGGAGCGGCTGGCTGCATTTCGGGTGGAGTCGTCGGCGGCTGTGTCGTAGACGTTGGTCTCGGACTTCCCGGCGGACGGGGTGCCGTGGTATCCGCAGCAGCGACCGGCATCGATGTCGACGCGGGGCGGGGCGGGGCGGTCGCAGGCTTCTCGACGGTGGACGTCCCTTCCGGCAGCGCGGCAATTTGCTCGTTCTTCCCCCGATTCTCCACGCGATCGAAGCGACGTTCGGTGTAACTGTCCGCCGCTCCCCGGAAGGAACGATCGGTCGCGATACTGTAGACCCAGGCCCCGACCAGTACGAGGATTCCGAGAATCGCCACGAACTGTCGCCAGTCTCCCTGTTGTCGGCGAATCTCGAATGGAATATCGACTTCCGGCGTCGCCGTCGCGGCAATCGTCGGAGCCTCCATTGCCGGGATCGCAACCGACGAACCGGGATTCTGGTCATCGTCGAACTCCGAATCATCCGGCAGAAACGACATCGCAATCTTCTGCAGATTTGGCTTCGTGGTCGACGGGATCGTCGGGCGGCCTCCCAGAACCTGCGAAAGAATCTGATGCGTCGCTGCGACCTCAGCCAGTCGCTCATCGGACTTCATGCACTCCGACTCAAACTCAGCCACCTTGTCCGGGGGCGTCAGATTATCAAGGTACTCGGCGACATCATTCGCGCTCACCATGGCCCGCTTCTCATGCGGATCAGGAGCCGCCAGCCGCCGCATGCGAATGATCTTCCGCAGCCGTTCCGCCAGATCGCGGACCGACTTGTTCTCCTTAATAATCCGCCCGACCGTCGCCGCGTCGGTCGGTTTCAGAACGTCGTCGAGATAAGCCAGCAGGTATCGTAAGGTGAGTCGCATGGTAGGTACCGGTCTTCGCGTAAAATCCAGTCATGGCAGTGCGAGGGGAGTTCCCCCACCCTGTTAGTGGCGCCGTGAACGAGAATCCGTACAGAATTCTGACAATTCGCCCCAATTTTTTTCGGAAAACCGTGATTCCGACCAAGCAGCTCGTACCGGCGGCATCCTGCCGCCCAATGGACATCGCTCGCAGCAATCGGTCACGGAATGGCGACGTCTAAACGGCGGCAGGATGCCGCCGGTACGATGTGACTGCGCGAATTCCGAGGGTGTGCGCAGGACGAATTCCCCCTCCTCGACGCCGACACCGGCCTCGTCTTCACCGGAACTACCGAGGAACAGCGAACGCTTCTCCAACACCACGAAGAAACGCCTTTCCCGCCCGGAAAAGACGACCTGATCTTCACCCCGGCCGAGTCATCACCCAATCTTGGTGCCAGGCCACGCTCGCCGTGGGTATGCTGATGGGATCTGTAAAGCTGTCGCCCGCGTTTTCCTCACCCCCTCTTCTGGCGAGGATGAGAGACCTTTTCGGGTCAACCGGAGCGACTGAGATTTAGAAAGCGGGGAACTGCAATGCGCGACTGGTTCAACTTCCTCTACCATCGCTTTCGGGAGCAGCTCTGGGCGAAGCCTGCGGTGATCTGCGGCCTGTCGGTGATCGTCGTGTTTCTCGCCAAAGCGGCGGATGATACGGGCCTCGGCTCCGTGGCCCCGAATGTATCTGTCGATTCTCTGGAGACGCTGCTGAAAGTGATTGCCGCGAGCATGCTCGTGATGGCCATCTTCGCGGTCGGCTCCATGGTTTCCGCGTTTGCATCCGCGAGCAGCAGCGCTACGCCCCGGGCGTTCCCGCTGATTATCGCCGACGATGTGTCCCAGAACGCCCTCACGGCCTTTATCGGAGCATTCATCTTCAGCATCGTCGCGCTGTTTGCGCTTCAGAATGAATACTATGGTCCAGCAGGCCGGTTCGCCCTTTTGCTGATGACGTTCTTCGTGTTCTCCGTTGTCATTCTCACCTTCGTCTGGTGGGTTGATCGAATCGCTCGCCTCGGTCGGCTCGGTGCCACGATGGATAAAGTCGAGGCGGCCGCAGCAGCCGCGATCCGGCGGCGTCGTCACGCTCCAAGGCTTGGCGGCTCGAAGGTGGTCCCGCGCGATGCGGATGCGATTGTGGTTTACGGCGAGGCGGTGGGCTATGTCCGACATGTGAAGGTGGCCTCGCTGCAGTCCATTGCCGAGGAGCACGAGACCGTTATCGAGGTGGCGGCCCTGCCGGGAACGTTCGCGTCTCCAGCCCGGCCGCTGGCTTATGTCCCGAACCAGGCGGGCATTTCTTCCGAAGTGATGGTCGAGATCTCCGCGGCGTTTGTCATCGGCCGGGATCGGACCTTTGAAGACGACCCCCGCTATGGACTCGTTGTTCTCTCGGAGATCGGCAGCCGTGCGCTGTCGCCCGGCATCAACGATTCCGGATCCGCAATCGGCGTTCTGGGATCGCTCGTGCGACTTCTTGTGCTCTGGGCCGAGCCGGCTGAAAACGACACACCGGACGAACCGCAGTTCACTCGTGTCGCCGTGCCCGAGTTGGATCTCAAAGACATGTTTGATGACGCGTTCACGATGATCGCACGAGACGGAGCCGGTGCGGTGGAGGTGGTTGTCCGGCTGCAGAAAAGCTTCGAGGCACTGGCGTCGGTCGGCAACATGGACGCCCGCCGGGTTTCGCTCATTCACGCCCGACTGTCCGTCGCCCGAGCCGAGAAAGCGCTGGAACTTCCGGAGGATCTGGAAGCCGTGAGAAACGCAGGGCGATTCGCGACGGTCGATTAACGGCGGACCCCTTTGGCTGCGAGCTGCCGGTATCTCTCACGCACTTTCCGACGCACGCGGGAACTCATCAGATCGCGATACTCGTCAATCTCGTGATAGAGTTCCCGGGCCAGTACGGCTCGGGAACGGATCGTCTCCGGGTTCCTGCTGCGGAGTGCGATCGCGACGGAGTCTCCGAAGATCTGAAGCTTTCTGATCAACGTCGCGTGTCGGGAACTGGTTTGAAGGTGCCGGGCATTCATCGCTCTCGCGACCTCAATATCCAGATCGCCCTGCAGAGCAAGGATCGCATCGGCTTCGAACCCGCCGTCCACTTTCCGGGTCTTTCGTCGCCAGAAATAGACCGCGACGCCTGCGATGCTCATCAGGAGCACGAGGATACCAAACGGTTCAAAGAACGGGAGAAAGGGAGACATATCGACTGCGTACCCTGCTGGAAGCGAATATACTACTCGATTGCCGGATGGCCCGGAGGTTTACCTCCGGGTTGCGCAGCAACAAGCGGTTTCCCATAGACGGACTTCGGTCTTGAACGCGTCCCATCCCATGGTAGGCAAGTTGTGTTTTCTAAGGCTTCGCGTCTGCGGTTTACCAACACCGACGGGCGACTGCTTGTGACTTCGTCACCCGGAGGCGAACCTCCGGGCCATCCCGCCATTGAGTACAGGTTCACCAAGTGATTGGACGGATCCTGGAGAGGGATTTGTTGATATCGTAGACTTCCCCTTGGTAGGGGGGGGGTCGAGGAATACATTGAATAGTCAGGCAATGGGATGTACGTGACATTCGTCGTTCAGCCTGTAGGAACTGTGTCGTTGTTGCATGGTCATTGGGTCAGCGCAATGATGGAATCCTTCCAGGTTAAAGATAATCGTTTTTCCGATGCGGCCATCTCGCAGTGCGACACATATTTGCGGATGCAAGAAGGCTTCGTGAATTCTTATGATTGGGTGAAGTTGCAGAGATCACGTTTGTTAATGCTAACTCTTGTTAAATCGCTCCTACGGCGAGCCCCCTGCCTGAATTGCCAGATTGAAATAAATGGCTATCAGGTATTGGTGCTCATCTCGCAGAAAACTATTCAGTTTACATTTGATGAAGATGATTATACGGACAGGGAGGTAGAGGTCATATGCAAGTTCATTTCGAAGTACGACACAAGTCGGGTGCTCGTACGTCGGTGAGGTAGGATGCTCGTACTTCACGTGAGCTGCTCTCATTTTCTTGCCGCGTGATCAGAAGAGCTTTGGGGTGGGTAAATTTCGTCGGATCTTCCAACATGGTTCGCTGAGTACTATCCAGCATTTTTTTGGCCATACTCTTCACATCCAATGCCGAGAGAGTAGAACCACTCTCACAACCCATTCTCACTGAACATTGATCGGGCACGGCGGGATGGCCCGGAGGTTTCGCATTGACGGAATTTTCTCCTGGCGGGGTCCCATCTCATGAGGAAGCAAGTTGTGTTTACCGGTCTCCGCGTCTGCTGTTTGCCAACGGCTACGGGCGACTGCTTGTGACGCAGCAACAAGCGGTTTCCCATTGACGGACTTGGGTCTTGAACGCGTCCCATCCCACGGTAGGCAAGTCGTGTTTTCTACGGCTTCGCGTCTGCGGTTTACCAACACCGACGGGCGACTGCTTGTGACTTCGTCACCCGGAGGTGAACCTCCGGGCCATCCTGCCGATACATCGACACTTACATTCGGGTGTTTGGTCAGCGGCCACCCTTCAATCCGGTGAACCATTGACAAGGCTTTTACTATGCAACTTAGATTTAGTGTGTTAGCTCGCAACAGAGCATTCTCGAAGGCAATGCGACGTGTTCGCACAAAGCTGCAACCATTGATGGATGCGTTTGAAAGCGTTGAATTGGAACACCCAATTCATGAAGCAATACTCGTTGGAATCACTGACGACCAACCCCCAGAGTTCTTTGAAGAAGTCGAAAACAACGACGGCTTCTTTCAAGTGTTGGCTGGTTGTTCACATCGTGGTGGTGACGATGAACTGGCCGAAGATGTATTTGAGGTTCTGCAAAAGGCAATGCGACTCTGCCCCTTCGCCACGCCAGACCACGAGACATTTGAAGCATTGTTTGAGCGATTGCGGCCAACAGTTCTAAGCTAAAAAGCTCACACTGCCTTCGGCGGGATGGCCCGGAGGTTTACCTCCGGGTTGCGCAGCAACAAGCGGTTTCCCATTGACGGACTTCGGTATTGAACGCGTCCCATCCCACGGTAGGCAAGTCGTGTTTTCTAAGGCTTCGCGTCTGCGGTTTACCAACACCGACGGGCCGGGTGCCATGCCCACGCTTGCGTGGGCATGCTTTAAGAGGCCGCCGATGCTCATTGGGACTTGGAGTGATGGTTCGCACTGGCGAGACGCCAGTGGCACCCGACGGATGCCGCCCACTACCCCTTCACCACGAAGTTCACCAGTCGTCCCGGGATGCAGACTGTTTTCACGATCTGCTTGCCTTCGAGTTGAGCCGCGACCGATTCATCGGCTTTTGCGGCCTCTTCCATTGCCTTTGCATCTGAGTCGGCCGGGACTTTGATTTTGGCTCGGAGTTTGCCGTTCACCTGGACCGGGATTTCGATTTCGGATTCGACGAGTTTGGCTTCGTCGAACTTGGGCCAGGCGGCGTAGGCGAGGGAATCGCTGTGGCCGAGGACCTGCCAGAGTTCTTCGGCGAGGTGCGGGGCGAACGGGCTGAGGAGCAGGAGGAACTGGCTCATGGCCGATTTGGGGCGGGGGTTCTGGCCGCTGAATTCGTTCGTGAATTCCATCATGCGGCTGATCGCCGTGTTGAACGACAGCTTCTCGATGTCTTCGGTCACCGCTTTGATCGTCTTGTGGAGCACGCGGTCCTGAGCTTCGGTCGGCTCGACGTCCTTGATGGCCGGGTTGAGCACGACCGACTCGGCGGCGTCGTCGACGATCATGCGCCACACGCGGCCGAGGAAGCGGTAGACTCCTTCCACGCCCGACATGCTCCAGGGCTTCGTCTGTTCGAGCGGACCCATGAACATCTCGTAGAGCCGGAGGGCGTCGGCTCCGTAGTGCTTTACGATGTCGTCCGGGTTGATGACGTTGCCGCGAGACTTTGACATCTTGTGCGCCCGCGAATCGACAACGATGCTGGCGTCGTCTTTGAGAACGAAGTCGTTCCCCTTCTTGGCAACCTGATCATTCTCGATCATCACCGCTTCGAGGACGGCTCCGGTTTCCTTTTCGACGTACTGGCCGTCCTTCTCTTCGACATTGCGAGCCGAAACCCACGGGCGTTGCAGATCGGTGGCGAACTTCTCATCGCGCTGATCGCTGTAGGCCGATTCATCGGCAATGCGATACGCGGTAAGCTCCGCTTCGCCAAGGATCATCCCCTGGTTGACGAGCTTCTGGAACGGTTCGGGCTTACTGAGATGTCCGAGGTCGAACAGCGCCTTGTGCCAGAATCGCGAGTAGAGGAGATGCAGCACGGCGTGCTCGGCTCCGCCGATGTAGCAGTCGACCGGGAGCCAGTACTTTTCCTTCTCGGGATCGATGAAGGCGTCGGTGTTCTTCGGATCGCAGAACCGCAAGTAATACCAGCAGCTGCCGGCCCATTGCGGCATGCTGTTGGTTTCACGGCGGAGACGGGTGCCGTCCGCGGCGGTTTTGTAGAGCCAGCTTTCGGGAGCAGCCGAGAGGGGCGGATCGGGCGTTCCCTTGGGGGCGAAATCGTCCATGTCGGGAAGTGTAACGGGGAGTTCGCTTTCGTCGACGCCGCGAATCATGCCGGTCGGGTTGCCCTGGTCATCGAGTTCATGCCAGATCGGGAACGGCTCGCCCCAGTACCGCTGACGGGAGAAGAGCCAGTCGCGAAGACGATAGTTGACCGCTTCGCGTCCGAGGCCGCGTTCCGCGAGATCGGCGGTAATCTTCTTCTTGAAGTCAGCGGTCGGCGTGCCGTCGTAGTCACCCGAGTTGATGGCGGTGCCGGGATCGGTGAAGCCGATCGGATTGGTCTTCTCATCGGGCGGCTGCACGACAGGAATGACGGGCAGGTCGAATGTCTGTGCGAATTCAAGGTCGCGTTCATCGTGAGCCGGCACGGCCATGATTGCTCCGGTGCCGTAACTCATGAGGACGTAATCGGCGACCCAGATCGGCGTCTCGGCTCCGTTGACCGGATTGAGAGCATAGGCTCCGGTGAAGACACCCGACTTTTCCTTGGCCAGATCGGTCCGGTCAAGATCGGTCTTGCTGGCCGACTTCCGACGGTACTCTTCGACGGCCTCTTTCTGCTCAGCCGTGACGATGCGATCGACAATCGGATGCTCCGGCGCAACGACCATGTAGGTGGCCCCGAAGAGCGTATCGGGCCGTGTGGTGTAAACGCGGAGGACATCGTCGCCCGGTTTGGCCGGGAAGCCGGACGAGGCTCGCTGGCTGAGATATTGATCGGAGGAATCGGCTTTCTTGCCCGGTTCGAGGACGAAGAAATCGACTTCGGCTCCGATGCTCTTGCCAATCCAGTTCCGCTGGAGCGACTTCACCGATTCCGGCCAGTCGAGCGGTTCGAGTTCATTGAGAAGCCGCTCGGCGAAGGCGGTGATCCGCAACATCCACTGACGGAGCTTACGGCGTTCGACCGGGTGGTTGCCCCGTTCGCTCTTGCCTTCTGAAGTGACTTCTTCATTGGCAAGCACGGTGCCGAGAGCCGGGCACCAGTTAACGGGTGCTTCGCTCTGATAGGCGAGGCGGCGTTCGTCCTGATAACTGCGAACGGCGGTTTCGCCCTGCGATTTGACGTCGTCGGGAATCGGAAGATCGGCAATCGGCCGGGCCTTGCCGGTCCGCTTCACGCCATCGGGGCCGGTCCATTCAAAGGTCGGATCGAACCAGGAGTTGAAGAGCTGAAGGAAGATCCACTGCGTCCAGCGGACGTATTCCTCGTCGGTGGTGGAGATCTCGCGGGTCCAGTCGTAACTGAAGCCGAGCATCTGCAGCTGACGACGGAAGTTGTCGATGTTCTTGTAAGTCGTGTCGCGGGGATGCGTTCCGGTTTTGATCGCGTGCTGTTCCGCGGGAAGGCCGAAGGCGTCCCAGCCCATCGGGTGCAGGACGTGCTTGCCCTGATGCCGGGCGTAGCGGCAGATGATATCGGTCGCGGTATAGCCTTCCGGATGGCCGACGTGGAGACCGTCGCCGGAGGGATACGGGAACATGTCGAGGACGTACAGCTTCCCGGCGGAGCCCTCTTTCGGCTGGTCCGGCGTTTCGAAAGTGCGATTCTGGGCCCAGAAGGCCTGCCATTTCGGTTCGATCGAGCTGTGGTCGTAACGGGGCATGAGTCTGAATTCGGCTGTAGGAAGGTGACGAGTCGTCGGGTGGCACGGGCTCCGCCCGTGACGTTCTGCATCGCTCCAGACGGTGTCATCACACGGGCAGAGCCAGTGGCACACATGCGGAGCGGACGGTAACAGTCGCTAGTTTAAGGCGACAACCGCGGCTTGTATACGGTTCGGGAATCCGGCTCGATTCTCCACGAAAGCGTCGCCCGGAAGACTCGTTCGAGGCCACGGCGTACTGAGTTCCCTCGCCCCCGTGGGGGAGAGGGTTAGGGTGAGGGGGAAATGCGGGTGACCTGCTCCACAGGCCGTTGATTCTTCCCGATTGAACCAACCGGGGCTGCCCTCAACGTCATCGCGGCACCGGGCGGCTCTCTTTGAGAGCAGCGACTTCTTCCAGAACGGATTCGTTGTGGTTTTCCGTATCGACATGGTCGACGGAAATCGGACAATAGTGTTAAGGTCTGCGAAAACGGCTTCTCTGCGGTTTCATGCTGAGTCCGCCTTCTTGTGAGTCGCCTTCTGCAAAGCGAACGATGCCATGTCCTGCACCATTCTGACGTTGTCCGACGATCTTCCCGATCTCTCTGAATACAAACCCCTCCAGGTCCGTACGGTGAGGTCTCTGCGAGATGCCGAGGGGCTCATCGAGGCGATTTCCGACTGCGATTCGGTTCTGATCGCCCTGTGTGAGGAGCTGCCCGATCGGGAAACGCTGGCGAACCTGTCGAAGCTCGATGATCACGCCAACGAGCGGGCGGCGATCTGGTGGCCGCATCATGCGAATTCGTTTGCGGACTTCGCGTACCGTCAGCTGGGCGGGCAGATTGCATCGCTGTGGTTGCCGCTCGCGCGGGTCGGCATGGTCATCGCCCCGCACGATTTGATTCTGGAGAAGCTCAAAGAAACCAGATCGGTCCACGCGGCTCTCACCGCGATGCCCTGGCGGAAGACGCTGCCGTTTCCGTGTGCTTCGATCTGCTGGGAGATGAGCGATCCGGAACTGCCGGTGCTGGAGCCCCGATCGAGTCGCTTTCCAGGCGATGATGTGCCCGAACTGCTGCACAATGCCCGGAACTGGCTTCCTGCTCAACTGAAGCGGGACAGCCCCGATTTTCAGGCGGTTATATCAGGACTATTTCAGTGGTTCGACGATCTCGACACCTCGCACAATTATTCGCAGTCGGTTCAGTTCAGCGGGCGGCACAAAGCGGGCGACTACTGGCATGCGATCATGCATCGTCGGGAAGGGGATTACTCGAACTCGAAGTACTGGTTCCGCAACGTGGGACAGCATCCTTTGTATCCGACGCTGGAACGTTACGCGAAGACGCGAAACGACAACCTGTCGCCGTGGTCGCCGCATCGCTTTGTCGATGTCTGTGAGGGCGTGCGGGCTGGTACGCGGGAAGATCTGGCGGCCCGGCAGCTGCAGGGTGTCGAAATGGTTCTGCTTCTCTCACAGACAATTCAGGATGCCGAACACTGATGGGATTTTTCTGGATTCCCGGTGGCGCCTTTGTCGGGCTCCTTGGATTAGCGTATTCCGCATTCCTGATCTGGATGATCTTCGACTGCGCTCTGCGTGATCCCGACCGGGGCATCTGGATCATCGTGATGCTGTTTCTGCAGCCGCTCGGGGCCCTTGTCTACTTCTTCGCCCGGTATGTGCCCCGCAACGACTTCCGCTGGCTGAAGCAGTTTGTCGGTCAGTTTCAGACCCGCGAACTGCGACAGCGGGAAATCGCGGCTCGACAGATCGGGAATCCGTACCACTGGATTCAGCTGGCCGACAAACAGCGGGAGATGCGTCGCTTCGAAGACGCGGCTCAGTCGTATCGCGAGGCGCTCGATCGAGAACCGGAGAACCTGCAGGCGAAGTGGGGACTGGCGATCTGCCTGGAACATCTGAAGCAGCCGGCCGAGGCCCTGCGACAGATCGACGAGATTCTCGCCGAACAGCCGGATTACAAGTTTGGCGATGTCTCTCTGGCTCGCGGGCGACTGCTGATGGAACTCGAACGCTGGCAGGAGGCTCAGCAGCATCTCGCGGCTCATGTCGATCGCTGGCGGCAGCCGGAAGGACTGTATCGACTGGCGCAATGCCTGCATCGATCGGGGAACGACGAGGCGGCTCGGGACCAGGTTCGATCGCTTATCATGGACATCGATGGCAGCCCGGCCGCGATCGCTCGACAGCAGAGACAGTGGAAACGTAAGGGGAAGCAGCTCGAAAAGCGCCTCTCTTAGCAGCATCTCCCCGGAAGTTGCCGTCCGGCCCGGAGAGATCCTTGAATGGCAATTCGCACATGGTATGATTGCAGCCGCCCGGAACCCGCCTCGGATCAATGTGGAAGATCAAGCAGGAACGTTTCGGGGCTCTTGCTCGGATATCACGCCGATCAGGATGACAACCAGCGACTTCACCGCAGGATGCTTAATGGACGCAATGACGAAGGATCGAGTCCTCAGGTACAGTGTCGCCGTTTTCAGCACGGTCATCGCGACGTTGCTGAGAATTGAGTTGGACCCCTGGATTGGCGACCGGGTTCCGTTTGGAACCTATCTGCTTTCCGTACTCCTCACGGCGTGGATGGCCGGCACCGGCCCGGCGGTCTTCTCTCTGTTTCTCGGAATCGTTGCGGCTGCGACGTACATCATGCCTCCCCGGCAGGGGATCGAAGTGACCGATCCGGGAGACATGCTCGCCCTCGGGATTTATGCGACGGTTGGAGCGGCGACAATTTCGCTCTTCTACAGCGTGACGCGACAGAATCGTCTGCGCTGCCGCCACGTGGAACAGATCGAGATTCTCTCGGCGGAACTCCAGATCGCCGATCGACGCAAAGACGAATTTCTCGCTCTGCTCGCCCACGAACTCCGCAATCCGCTGGCGCCGATCCGCAACGGACTGGTGATGCTGCAGCAGGGAGAGATGGCGGAAAAGGAACGGAAGACAGTCCTCAAGACGATCTCGCGGCAGCTGAGCCAGCTGGTCCACATTGTCGACGATCTGCTCGACGTGTCCCGGTTCGTGCACGGCAAGATCCGGCTGGAACTCAAGCACATCGACCTGAGAGAGCTTGTCGAATTCGCGCTGGCCCAGGCGAAGCCGTCGATGGAGGAACGTCATCACAGTGTGCAGGTACTCCTGCCCACCGCCAAAGTGATTGTTGAAGGCGACAGCAACCGGCTCGTTCAGATTATCACCAATCTGTTGACCAACGCCGCCAAGTACACGCCTCGCGAAGGCCGCATTCAGGTCATCCTTGAGAAGGGCAAAGACGAAGCGGTCCTCAAAGTCGTCGATAACGGCATCGGGATTTCGACGGAAATGCAGGAGCACGTTTTTCAGCTCTTCACCCGATCCGATGTCGCTGCGCAGCGGGATCAGGGGGGGCTCGGACTCGGACTCCCGATCGCCCGGCAGTTCGCGCTCATGCACGGCGGACGTCTCAACGTCTTCAGCAAAGGAACCGATCAGGGCAGTCGCTTCGAGTTCGGTATCCCGCTGGTTCACATCCCTGAAGGCAACTGCAATCGGATCGAGCCCGATTCGGCGATCAGTTCGCTGTTCCCGAAGCTGCCCAAACAGGATCCCTCAGAATCCGAGATGGATCAGCACAAGGTGTTGATTGTCGATGACAACGTCGACGCCGCCGAAACGATGGCGAGTCTGCTTTCGTTCTACAACTTCACCGCCGAAACCTGTCACGATGGATTCGAGGCGTTACGGATCGCCAAGTCGTTGCGGCCCGATGTCATTCTCCTTGACATCGGCATGCCTGGCATGGATGGCTACGAACTGGCGCGACGCCTTCGACTCGAGTACGTCGATCAACCGCTGACGCTGATCGCGGTGACTGGTTGGGGCGACGCCCAGGACTTGAGGAAGTCGGAAGAAGCGGGCATTGATCATCATCTCGTCAAGCCGGTCGATCCAGATCGGCTGACCGAGCTGATGCGGCTCGCTCCCGTCGGGCAGGCCTGATCACAATCGCTTGACGTGGATGGCAGCCTCGGGCAAGGTGATACAAACTCTTCACCCGCCCTTTTGAGGAAACGACCATGCGTTACATGCTGCTGTCTGCGATGATTCTGGGACTCGTGACGACCTCTGTGCAGGCTCAAACGTACAAGACGAAGCCGAAGCAGAATCCAGCTTTCGCCGAAGTCGTCGAAGACCCGAGCCTGCCTCGTGTGCTCATCATTGGCGATTCGATTTCCATCGGTTACACGCCGGCTCTCCGCGAGCTGATGAAGGGCGAAGCCAACGTGCATCGCATCCCGACCAACGGCGGTCCGACGACTCGCGGCGTTGACAACATCGAGTCGTGGCTCGGCGACGGCAACTGGGATGTGATTCACTTCAACTGGGGCCTGCACGATCTGGTTTACATGACCAAAGACGGGCAACGGACTGAAGCCGGTGTGGGACAGCATCAGGTGCCCATCGAGCAGTACGAGCAGAATCTCCGCAAGCTCGTCAAACGCCTCAAAGAGACGGACGCCGCTCTGATCTGGCGGAACACAACGCCAGTGCCGAAGGACTCCCGGGGTCGCCTCGAAGGAGAAGAAAAGGCGTACAATGAAGTCGCCGCGAAGATCATGGCCGAGAACGGCATCCCGGTCGATGACCATCACACATTCGTGATGCAGCACATGTCTGAAGTTCAGAAGCCGAAGGATGTGCACTTCACCAGTAACGGGTCCGCACGCCTCGCCGAACTGGCCGCGAAATCCATCCGCAAGGAACTCAAGAAGCAGGACTGAGCGGAAGGCATCTCGGCTTGAAGGGTCCGGCCGTGGTGACGGTCGGACTACCCTTCAGATTCTTATTGCTCGATTACAATCGCGAGGGTTCGAATGGCGTAGCGGGCACGGTGCCTTCGATATGCTGATCGAGCAGTCTCCGCAGTCGCCGCATCAAGGGCACGAATTGGTCGTCGTCGGCCAGATTGTTGAACTCGTGAGGGTCGGTCTGGTGGTCATAGAGCTCGCGACCCTCTTCGCCGCGATTCCATTCTGTGTACCGCCAGCGATCGGTGCGAATGCTGCGGCCCATGACCGGTTCACCATCCCCTGGACGCAGCACCTGTGTGTATGCGGGGCGACTCCACTCTCGTTGAGGATTCTCCAGCAGCAGCTTGAGCGACGTGCCGGGGAGATCGTCAGGGACTTCGAGTCCACACAGATCGACGACCGTCGGATAGATGTCGATGAACTCGACGATCTTCTCACAGGCCGTGCCGTTTCCGCTGGCCCCTGGCTCGCGAATCAACAGCGGTGCCCCCGCCGACTCTTCGAACAGACACCGCTTCTGCCAGATGCCGTTATGTTCGCCCAGGTGATAACCGTGATCGGACCAGAGAACCACGGTGGTTGAGTCGGCAAGTCCTTCTTCGTCGAGAGCCTTCAGCAGGCGGCCGACCTGCGCATCGACGAACGACACGCAGGCATAGTACGCCTGCAGCGACTTGCGACAGGTGAGTTCATCGAGTCCGTAGTTCGGAATCGGGCAGTTGTGAGCAAACGCAGCCGGCGGGATGTCGTCACGATCGCCCTCCGGAGCGTACGGCAGCTGAATCGATTCCAGCGGATACATGTCGAAGTATTTCTTCGGAGCAACATACGGCGTGTGCGGGCGGAAGAAGCCGACGCCGAGAAAGAACGGCTGCTCGCGATTGCGTTTCCGCAGCAGCTCGATCGCTTCGGTCGTGATCATGCCATCGGTCTGCTCTTCGTCGGTGCCGTCCGCTGCCAGCCAGCACATGGCCGCACTGATTTTCTTCTGCGGCGTCGGATTGAAGATCAGCTCTTCTTCCCGGGTGTCTCGCCCTTTGGGATTGATGACCTGCTCCCAGGAGGGAGGGTCATCGAGTCCGTCGGTGCCAATGCCGGCTGGCACGTTGTAGTGATAAAGCTTCCCGACGCGAGCCGAGAACCAGCCGTTCTGTTTGAGCAGTTGGGGCAACGTCACGAGGTCGGGCAGTTCCTCCCGGAAGTGACGGTCGAGATCGTAAACGCGGATCTGATCGGGACGGCGGCCGGTCAGCAACGAGGCTCGACTCGGATTGCAGAGCGGCAGCTGACAGTAAGCGTTCCGAAAGACGACCCCTTCGGAAGCCAGTTGATCGATGTGAGGCGTCTTAACGACCGTGTTGCCATAGCATCCAAGCGCACCGGCGAGATCGTCGACGGCGATCATCAGCACATTGCGTCGGGCCTCGGCCTGAACGAAGCCAGGAGAGAGCATGAATCCGAGAGAGACGATCAGAAGCAGGCGCGTCATGAAGCTGGGCTCGCCGAAAAAAGAACGCCTCGAACGAGGCAGGGGCGGGCGCATGAAAAAACCCGATCAATCGCGAGTTGATCGGGCCGTTGTGTGCTGTCGGGGTCTATGACCTTGAGCCCGCGGAACAATAACCGAGTAGACACACTAAAAATGAATCGTTTCCTGATTATCGGTGGAAACCCGCAGACTGTCAACCCCAGCTTGCACGCCAATCTCCCCTTCCGCATACTGACATTCTAACGGATGTCCCAATAAGGTCTCTGCGCGAAGGTTACGATCTCTGATGAGTGATCCGATTCGATACGTAATGGTGGGCGGCTTCCTCGGAGCCGGCAAAACGACGACGCTGGCCCGACTGGCCGGCATGTATCGCGAACGGGGCCTCAATGTCGGCATCGTCACCAACGATCAGGCCGAAGATCTGGTCGACACCGGACTGCTCCGCAGCATGGGCTACAACGTGGAAGAAGTCGCCGGCGCCTGTTTCTGCTGCAACTTCGATGAACTGATGGACCGCATGCAGACGCTCGGCGTCGATGAACGCCCCGACATCATTCTCGCCGAGCCGGTCGGCAGCTGCACCGATCTGGTCGCGACCGTCATCCAGCCGCTCAAGCATCTGTTCGGCCGCGAGTTCGAAGTCGCTCCGTATATGGTTATTCTCAAGCCGAGTCACGGAAAGAAGATCCTCTCCGCCGGCTCGCGAACCGGTTTCTCGCCGAAAGCCGAATACATTCTCAAAAAGCAGCTCGAAGAAGCCGACGCGATTCTCATCAACCGCTGCGACGAACTCTCGGCTGCCGAAGCTGATGAACTCGAGCAGCTGCTCAACCAGTTCGCGCCGGGGACACCGGTGCTGCGGGGCTCGGCTGTGGAAGGGACCGGGTTCGACGGCATCGCCGAGTTCCTGGAACAGAAGGGAGACTTCGGCCAGAAGATCCTCGACATCGATTACGACGTCTACGCGGAAGGCGAAGCCGAACTCGGCTGGCTGAACTGCAGCGTGCGGATGCGAAGCGAAGCCACGTTCGAACTTGATGCCGTACTCGTCGAAATCGTCGAGCAGATTCGAGCCGAGTTGTTGCGGAATGACGCCGAGCCGGCTCACCTGAAGACGATCGGCTTATGGGAAGGCTTCTTCGGCGTCGCCAATCTGATTAGCAGCGACTCCGATGTCCGACTCTCGCTCCCCTCCGGCCAGAGCTGTGGCGTCGCCGATGTCATCGTGAACGCCCGCGTCGCCTGCAGTCCGGAACTGCTGGAGCAGATCGTGACCGATGTCCTCAAGCAAATCGGCGAGCAGCGAAAGGCCGAACTCGAATTCCGCCAGCTCCGCAGCTTCCGCCCCGGCCGCCCGGAACCGACTCACCGCTACTCAGGCACGAAGTAAGACAATCCTCCCTGAAAGGAGGGCACAGAGATTCAGCGCTGTGTTGCCAGGCAAAAGGAGGCTTGTCTTCAGCGCTCCTCGGCGCCTCCGCAGATCGGTCCGTCAGGGAGACACAGACATTCTCGACGTGAATTCTTGAGCGAACGTGACAGGCCACTACTCGGTGCTGAGCCACCCTTGCGGGCCGAAACCGCCCAGCCTCAAGAGGCCTGCGCGGTAACGGAGTCGGGGATCTGGTCCGGCATACTTGGCAGGACGGGAGCGTCGAGGTTGGCCCCGTTCGGGCGGACGGCGATCGTTCGCATGCCGATTTCCTGAGACTCGACCTCAATCTTGGGAACGCGGGCGAGAAGTCCGAGAGCCAGCACACGGCCGAGAGCCGAGAGACCAAAGATCAGCAGGTAGCTCGTGAAACTGGTCTGCATGGTGTACAGGATCAGTCCTCCGAAGAGCGAACCCGAAACCCAGGCGCCGACGTTGATCAGGTTGTAAACCGTGAGCATGCCGGTCCGCTTTTCTTCGGGAATCGATTCGAAGAACAGCAGGAAGAAGGCGAGTTCATAGGCTGCCCATGCCGCTCCCGAATACGCCTGAATGGCTAGCAGCCAGTAGAAGTTTTGTGAGATCACCCAGCCGAAACTGACCGGCACGATGCCGACTGCACCGATCCACAACAGCCGATGAGCGCCAACTCGAGAGGCCAGCTGTCCCCAGGCCGGGAGCGAGAAGATCCGGAACAGGAACGCGGCCGCAATCAGAATCATGAACTCCATGTAAGAGAGTTTCAGATTGTTGAACATGAACGGCGTGAAATACGGACCGGACAACTGCACGGCAGCCTGTACCGCGACCAGAAACATCAGCAGTTGACCGCCCGGCCCTTTGCAGACATCGGCGAAGATTCGACGGAGCGGCTGACGCGTCATCAGGGGCGGAATGGGAATCGGCTCGCTCTGCCCGGCGAGCATCAGCGCGGAGATCAGACGGCAAAAGGCGGCGACACCGAACAGGACGGCGTACGCCGTCAGCAGCACATCGTTGTCCGAAGCCCATTGCAGAAGTAAACCCGCCGACATGAAACCGGCGAAAACGCAGGCCTGCGAGATGCGAGTTCGAGCCGCGAAGAAACGGGGACGTATCGTGGCCGGTACCAGGGTTCCGATCCACGTATTCCACGCCGGACCGGCTGCCAGTCCCGATGCCCAATACAGCGAGGCAATCGTCAGCACGGCTGCCGTCGACAGTGTTCCGGTCATGGCGGCCATGATCAGCGGCAGAAACATGAGTGCCTGCATGATCGAGCAGAGCACGACCCAGGCCTTATGCGAGCCGAGTTTGCGGATCGCCCAGGGAGAAACAATCTGCAGGACGCCGCCGATGAAGAGTGGCACGCTGCCGATCAGACCAGCCGTCAGTTCGCCAAGCCCCACCGCCAGAACAAACGCCGGCAGATAGGTCTCGCCCATTCCGACCATCGCGCCGAAAGCGGCTCCATCCCCAACACTGCAGCGAAGGTCGCGACGAAGTCGGCGTTTCGCAGGCAGAAGGCTGGTCGGAAACGGAAGTGAGACGGAATGATTCGCGGAGGAAGACAACGGGATTCTCTTTGGACCCCGGCGTCGGGGATCGGAGGGCAAGCAGATTGAGGTGCCGCCGGTGACAGCCGAGTCCCGGGCAACCTTCGGCACATCCTATGGAGTGATGTCACTTCGAATCAAGATCGTTCGGGAAACAGTCTGCAAAAGCGTCAACTTTGCAAACACGACACTGCTTTTGTGTCGTATGGAGGACAATGACACCGGTTTCGCAACCGCGTTCGGACTGCGCGCTTCGTATTTGAAGGCGTCATCAGACAGTTGTCACTCGCTGGGAATCTGTCGGCAGATTGGCGGAGCGATGGCGGTCTGTTAGAGTGTTTTTCCGGTGATCACCGCCCGACTCCCGCCGTGTGATGCGTTGTGCCCCCTGCCGTAGATCGACCGAATGGACAATCAATTCTGGTACTTCAAGCGGTGCGAGCTGTTTGAACAACTCAGCGATGAGCAGATCCGCCGGCTGGAAGAACAAAGCCAGGTCAAGACGTTCGATCGTAAGTCGCTGATTTATCTGCCCGATGACACGAGCGATGCCGTGCTGCTCGTCGCCAGTGGACGGGTGCGGCTTTTCCACATCACCTCGGAAGGCAAGGAAGCTCTGCTGACGTTCATCGATCCGGGCGAACTGTTTGGCGAGCTCTCCATCGTCGGACAGCAGGAGCGCGAAGAGTTCGCCGAAGCCCTGGAGAAGTCCCAGATCGTCAAAATCCCTGGCGAGGCGATTCGCGAACTCATGGCCGAACAGCCCAGTGTGATGCTCGGACTGACCCGAATGATCGGTCTTCGGCGACAGACGTTCGAACGCCGTCTGAAGTCGCTGATGTTCAAACCGAACCGCGAGCGGCTCGTGCACCTTCTGCTTGAGCTGGCCGAACGGTACGGCGTTCCTCACACTGAAGGAGTCGCATTGCGAATCAAACTGTCTCATCAGGAGATGGCCAACCTCATCGGCAGCACGCGCGAGACCGTCACGATCGTGCTGGGTGAGCTCCAGTTCGAGAAACTGATTGCAGTTCGTCGTCGGCAGATTATTCTGAAGAACGTACGCGGGCTGGCTGAATCGATCCATACCCGTCCTCCCAATCTGGGATTTGCCACGTAGCCGGCCTCGAATTCCGGAATTTCTTCAGGTTTGTGTGCCATTTCACAAAACAGAGCAAGGGTTTGTGACAATATAAGAGAGCAACGCACTCTCAGTTCTCAGGACGATTTCCCATGACCAACTCCCATTCCAATCCGGATACCGCTGGCTGGAAGAAATGCCGGGGAGACGAAATTGGCGGGTGCGTCCGTAAGCTGAAAGCCGCTCGAAGTGCGCAGGTGACCCGCCGTCGAATGATGCTCACCTCGTCCATGACTGCAGCCGTCGCCCTGCTGCTGGCCGTGGGCTGGGGACTGCGCGATCGACCTTTGAAAGGCAACATCGGCTGCAAGAAGGTCATTGCATCGACCGACGCTTATTTCCATCACGCTTTGGATGACCAGACCGCCGCCCGCATCCGCAAGCACCTCGAACTCTGCCCCTATTGTCTGGATCACTACGAGGCAGTCGGGGACCCGTTCGCCGAGCAGCTGACCGGCTTCTGGAAACGCACCTTCGTTCCGGTTCTCGCTTCGACCCGCTGAAACTCCCCGCCGCCGAGGAGCCACTGTCGGCTACTGGATCGGCTGGGAAATTTCTCGCGTCACGCCACGAACCCGCCCCCGTCTCATTTCCGCGACTGACGCAGAGGCTCCGCGCGCTCTTGTCCGCTTACCGACTGCCTCCGTTCCGCGTTTCTGCACGCTGATTCCCGGCTCCTTCCCTGAGTTCTCTCCAATCACGGCTGGACCGACGCGGCCGGAATTCCTGCTGTTCTGATGACTCGTTCCGGCCTCTCGCTCGGCAAAATCGGGATAACCGGAAAATTCTTCCCATCTTGCTGGAGATGCAGAATCATCAGGACCGATACCTAGGGACAGCATCTCATGCGCTTGCGTTTCGATGAAATTAAATGAGGCCGCCTTTTCAAAAGGGAGAGCCTCGGTCCTGTCAGGATGTCCAGGGTCATTCGTTAAGGAGAAGATCATGCGGAGCGGTTTGCTATCGCGTTTTGCCGGTTTTGCGTGCCGCACGCAATCATCGCGCTGGGTTATTGCGGCAGCTGTCGGCGGTAGCATTTTCTCTCCCGTCATCGCCCAGGAAGTCCGGCCGGTTGATCCTCACACGATCCAGCTGTACTCCAGGTCTCCTGCGGGAACGACGGCGACGCCGGAACGCTACCAGCGGACCGGGGTAACGCCTGCTCCCGTGAAAAACTACTACACCGAGCTGTTCGGCGATCAGTCTCAGGAATATACGCTGACCCCGGTGAAGTCCGCTTCGCTGGTCCAGCCAATTCCGACCGAAGCCGCGACCGCTCAGAAGCCGCAGTCGAACATTCTTCATGCTCAGTATGAATATGAGCCGACCGCGACCCAGGAGTTTCGCGTAACGCCTGTCTCGGGAACTGTTTCTCAACAGTCCAGCACTCCGGAACTGCCGGAATGGGCCCGTAACGCGAAAGCTCGTACGGTTTCCCTGCAGAAGCCTGTTCAGCCGGAACCCGAAGCTGCTCCTGCCGCTCCGGAAATGCCGACTGTGGCTCCGACCGCTGTTCTGCGAATTGATCAGCCGGTTGAAGAGCCAGCTGTTTCCACGAACGCTCCCGTGACCCGAATCAGCGATGCAGCCGAAGGGCCGCAGACTCCGTCGGTCAAGGTGCAGTGGCAGTCGCCGGAAGGCATCAACGTCGGTCAGCAGAGTACCTGTGAACTGGTTGTTGAGAATGTCGGCCAGAGCACAGCGTACAACGTTTCGGTCAACACGCAGTTCCCGGAAAG
This sequence comes from Rubinisphaera margarita, assembly GCF_022267515.1. Classification (NCBI taxonomy): domain Bacteria; kingdom Pseudomonadati; phylum Planctomycetota; class Planctomycetia; order Planctomycetales; family Planctomycetaceae; genus Rubinisphaera; species Rubinisphaera margarita. The sequence continues at coordinate 137,605 of NZ_JAKFGB010000015.1, forward strand.
TGTGGAACTGGTGGATACGACGGCCGAAGTGACTCCCGGCAGCGGTCAGCTGCAGTGGACACTCGGCAACATGGCTCCCGGCCAGACAGAAACGATTCGGATTGAAGTCGTCCCGACTCAGCGGGGGGCTCTCAACGCGACCGCTGAAGTTCACTTCGCAGCCGCCACTCAGTCCGCCTTTGTGGTTCGCGAACCGCTGCTCGGCCTGAAGATGGACGGACCGACCGAAGTTCTGCTGGGCGATCCGGCTTCTCAGAGCGTGACGATCACCAACCCGGGCAACGGGATTGCCAAGAACGTGAAACTGGAAGCGTTGATTCCGGACGGCCTTGAGCATCCTCGCGGCAAGCGACTCCTCATGGATGTCGGCTCGCTGAACCCGGGGGAAGCCCGTTCCATCCGCCTCGCACTGGCCGCCACCACCGGCGGTACGAAACTGATTCAGGTTTCCGCGACGGCTGAAAGCGGCCTGCTGGCGACCAGCGAATCGACAATCAACATTATTGCTCCAAGCCTGGCGGCCGAGATTTCCGGTCCTGGTCTGCGATATAAGAACCGTTCGGCGACGTACACACTCAAGGTCGCCAATGACGGCACCGTGAGCACGAGCAACGTTCGTCTGATGCACAAGATTCCGGAAGGCTTCGAGTTCCTCTCCGCCAGCCGCGGGGCGACTTACGACGCTCCGACCCGTATTCTCAGCTGGTTCGTCGGCAATCTTCAACCGGGCAAGGTTGCTGAAATGGAAGTCGAACTGAACGCCGTGCGGATTGGTGAGTTCACTCACTTCATCCGGGCGACCTCGGAGCACGGCTCCACGACGGACACGCAGATTGTCACACGCGTCGAAGGAGCCTCGGCTCTGGTCCTGAAGATCTTCGATATGGACGACCCGATTGAGATCGGCAATCAGACCTCCTACGAAGTTCGTGTGATGAACGAAGGCTCGGCTGCGGCTGAAGATGTCGGCGTCACCTGCGAACTGCCGGAAGGCGTGGAGTTTGTTTCAGCCAGCGGACCTTCGGAGTTCGTGGTCGACGGCAACCTGATTCTGTTCAAGCCGCTTGAGGGCGTGCCGGCAGGTCAGTCCGCCAGCTTCAAGATCCATGTGGTCGGCAAGACCGAAGGCAACCACAAGTTCCGGGCCCGGATGACCTCCGCGACTTCGCCGGAACCGCTCACCTTCGAAGAACTGACTCGCTTCTACGGCGACACGAATTAATCGAGCACAACGTTCGATGGGGATGGAGAAGCCGGGTTGCTTAACCCGGCTTCTCTTTTTTCGTTCCCTGAAGGGGCCGAAGGAACAGGTCTGATCGATCCTGCCGATGGACCACCTTATGATGGCAATAGGCGTGCCGAACAGTATTGGCAAGATGCCGCCGCTACGAAGTGTTCTGCGGGCTTGCCTGCAATGGCGCGTGCTCTGTAGTGTGAGAGCGTGTTGAAGCTCTCTTGGCCCTGAAACAGGAACCGTCTCATGATCCGCGCTCTGCAGATGATTGTCCTTCTCGCGTTTGTGCTGAGTCCACTACAGTGGACGGAAGCGGCGCGGCCGAACTTTCTGGTGATACTTTGCGACGATCTCGGCTATGGCGATCTCGAATGTTACGGGCATCCGCATATCAAGACGCCGCATTTGAATCAGCTGGCTGATCAGGGGATTCGCTTCACCGATTTCTACAGCACCGCTCCGGTCTGTTCCTCATCGCGGGCGGGCCTGTTGACCGGGCAGACGCCAAATCGGGTTGGCATTTACGACTGGATCCCGGAAGGGCATCCGATGTATCTCAAGAAGGAAATCCCCACGGTCGCCACATTGCTTCGCGACACCGGGTATGCCACCGCGATTTGCGGCAAGTGGCACTGCAACGGTGAGTTCAACGAGCCGACTCAGGACCAGCCGAATCACAACGGGTTCGAACACTGGTTCGCGACGCAGAACAACGCGGCTCCGCGGCACGAGAATCCGGTCAACTTCGTGCGGAATGGCGAGCAGGTCGGCCCGCTGGAAGGGTTTTCGTGTCAGCTGGTGACGGACGAGGCGATCCGCTGGTTGAAGCATCAGCAGAAGCAGGACTCCGAAGAGCCGTTCTTTCTGCATGTCTGTTTCCACGAGCCCCACGAACCGGTCGAGAGCCCGGATGATCTGGTCGCAGAGTATCGCGATGTCGCCGAGAACGAAGACGAAGCCCAGTACTTCGCCAACGTCGCCAACATCGACAAGGCGGTCGGGCGGCTGATGAAGACGCTGGATGAGATGAAGCTGGCCGAGAACACGCTGGTGGTGTTCACCTCGGATAACGGCCCGGAAACGCTGAACCGGTATCGGACGGCGAACCGCTCTTACGGAACACCGGGGCCGCTGCGGGGGATGAAGCTGCACATTTACGATGGCGGCATCCGCGTGGCCGGAATCGCCCGCTGGACGGGAACGATTGAAGCCGGTCAAACGCCGAGCGTGCCGGTGTGTGCTCTCGATCTGCTGCCGACCTTCTGCAGTCTGGCCGATGTCGATGTGCCTGACGAGATTCCGCTCGACGGGACCGATATCACGGCGGCTCTCAAAGGGGGCACGATTGAACGGGAGCAGCCGCTCTTCTGGCACTATTACCGGGCTTACAGCGACCCGCTCGTGGCGATGCGGGATGGTGACTGGAAGATCGTCGCTCACTGGGATGCCCCGCACATCGTGACGTCGAGGGGCAAGTTCGGCAGCAATGTGAACGCCGAGACGCAGCACCTGATCAAGACGGCTCAGCTGGTGAAGTTCGAGCTCTACAACATTGCAGAGGATATCGGCGAGAAGAATGACCTCGCGAAACAGGAGCCGGAGCGTCTCGAGCGGATGAAAACGCAATTGGTGGAGAAATATCAGCGGGTTCAGTCAGCCGGACCCGTCTGGGACACCGATGAATACTGGAAAGCGCGGCAGCGACCGCGGAAGAAATAACGATTCAACGCTGAAAAACGGTGCCGGTGGAAAGGGATGCCCATGGCCGTTGTGACAGGAGAATTTGTCTGCCCGGAATGTGCGGCTCGTCTGCGCATCCACGAGCGGGGCACGTCGGAGCACGATCTGGAATGCCCCGAATGCCAGGCTCCACTCACGGTGCAGGTGAACGAGCTCGGCCAGCTGGTCGTGAACAAGCGGAATCCGGTCGATGACGACCCGTTTGCCGCCCATGCTCCGCAGCGATCGGTGATGTCGCTCGTTGTCCCGGTGGTTCTGCTGGCGGGTGTCGCCGTCTTTCTCTTCACTCGGAACAGCGATGACGATTCCGCTCCGCTGCCGGAAGTGGCCCCGCTGCAGCAGAATGCAGAAGACGATCAGTCCGAAGTTCCCGAACCAGAGTCGACCTCGACGGAACCGGTTGAGCCGGAAGTTGTAGAGACTCCCGATACCTTTGAGGCTCGGCTGAAAGCGCTCGGCCAGCGCATTTCGGATCTGGTTGCGACACAGGGAGCCTTTCCGCAGCCGACCTGGCGAGCGGATGTCGCTCCTGAAGAGGGGCTGAGCTGGCTGGCCGGACTTGATCCCGCTCTCAATGAAGGGAAATTCCAGCCGCAGTGGAACCAGCCGTGGAACAGTTCAGCCAACGATCGCTTTGTGCGTCGCAGCCGGGAGGACCTGTTGAATCCCAAAGTCGACCAGCTGGCAGGAGCCGATCGCTACCCGGCTTCGCACATCGTTGGCATTGCCGGACTCGGTCCGGATGGCCCGACGTTGCCGGCGGATGATCCGCGAGCGGGGATCTTCGGGTTCGGTCGTTCAACGCGCGTGGAGGATGTCAAAGACGGTTTGTCGAACACCTGGATGGCGAACGGCGTGGTCGATCGACTCTCCTCCTGGGCGAATGCGTCGGAATCGATTCGCGCCGTCACCCGGGAGCCAGTTATCAATGGCCCGGATGGCTTTGGTTCCGGCAATCCCGACCGCATGCCGATTCTGATGGCGGACGGGTCGGTGCGAACAATGAACAGCAAAACGAACCCGGTCATCTTCCGCCGAATGGCGGCTATGGCCGATGGACTCTCGCTCGATCCAGCAGAACTTGGGGAGCCGGGGCCGGCTGAGCCGATCGGTCCGCCCGCGATGACCTCCGAAATTCCACAGCCGGAGCCGACCGCAACCCCTGCCTTGCCAGAGCCGGTGATGACGACAACCCGGGAGCCGAAGCCACCCACGGAAGAAGTGTTACGGCGGCTGAATCAGAAAATTGCTTCGTTCGAGTTGAACACGCCGACCCAATTGCAGCAGGTGTTGATTGAACTCGAAGCTCTGGCGGGTCTGCCGATTGAATTCGATTCCGAGACGATTCCCCCGAACGATCCTCGGCGGCTGGAGCGTGTCACGCTCGCCGGGAAGCGTCGATCGGTCTCCCAGCTGTTGGAAGACTTATTGACACCGCTGGGGCTGGAATCTATATCGACCGCTGACCGAATCATCGTGCGCCCGCGATCCTCAGCCGATGATGCTTCCGAATCGGACTGATGCTGTGTTCTATAGTGATTTCGTTGATGTTCTCAAGGAACTGATTCGGCAGCCGTGTGTCGTCGGAGCCGAGCATTCCTTCTTCCGTGTGCTGCAGCGACTGCTTGAAGAGCGGGGAGCGGTGGTGACCTGGTACGACGGCGTGCTCGTCGCCCGGGGATCCGATCCGTTCTCGACCATGTTCTCGGCTCACATCGACCGGCACGGGTTGATCTGCACCGGGCCGAACGAGTTTCAGTACGCCGCGTTTGTTGCCGGGAACCGGTCCGACCTGCTCGGGAACTCGGTCTCAGAACAGCTGATGAACAAGATCGTCGACCGGTTCGGCTCCCAGCCGGTCATGGCGTATGAGCCGTGGTCCGGCGCGTATCGCGGCTCGGGCGTAGTCGATCGGGCTTACATCTGCGAGTTTCGGAACAACCTGATTTTTGAGCTGAAAGACCTCGATCATCTCGTCGCCGGAACGCCGGTGGCGTTCGCCGATCGTCTCACCGTGCAGGACGGGCGACTCATCGGGCAGCTCGATAATGTGCTCACCGCAGCCGTGCTCGTGCATCTCTTCTCGATGAACTTCGAGGGGACCTGCTTCTTCACCGCTCAGGAAGAATCGGGCCGCAGCTGGCGGTATCTGCTCGAATGGTTCCGCCGGTTCGGCTCCTCGGACAACCAGCTGATCGTGGTCGATACGAGCCCGTATCCCGATCTGGAATCGGTCTCCCGACAGGACGTGGTGCTGCGAACCCGCGATGCGAACGCCGCCTTCGACGAAGAAACGACCGACTGTGTCCGGGCCTACTGCGAAGAACTCGGCATCAGCTATTCGTTCAAAGACCGGTACATCGAACAGGCCAACGAAATCACCAACGCGGAAGGCAAACAACCGGCCTCGCTGGGAAGCACCGAGATGGGCCGCATCACGGCCGCCAGCAACGGCCTCGTCCGCGGCACCACCTTGCAGATCCCAACCATCGGCTACCACACGATGCAGGAATCGGCTTCGATCGATTCGGTGAAGGCGTTCATTCGGCTGCTGATGGCGATTTCGGATCTTGAGCCGATGTGATTGTAGGAAAGTGAATTTCGTGCACGCTCATCCTTCAGACGTATTGCAGATCGTTAAGCTGTGCCGCGAGATTATCCAAAACGGAGAGCATTGCGGGAACGTCAAGCAGATTCTGGTCTGTGTCGATCTGATTCCGCGAAGCCTGAACTCGTCGCGAGCAATGCCGGACCTGAAGGATGCGATCTCGATTCTCACGGAATCAGAGTTGCTCGATCTTTTCGACACATTGGATGCAGAACTCGAGATGGAGAAACTGAACTTCAGTCGGGTGCTGGTTATGGCATGCGCACTGGCCTGCATACTCGAAAAGAGAAGCGATCGGGACCGTCACCCCTTCGAATACCCACCGGGTCGTGCGAGTGAAGATCCGATGGTCGAACACACGCTCATCATGAATAACGTGGATGCCTGGGATGAGACCGTGGTGCAACGGCTCGGTTTCGATGGACTGCGCAGCGGTGACCCGTTCTGGATTCGGGCAGGCGTATTCGTCGTCGGTTGCTGGCTGTAGTGTCACAAGCATGTGTCCGACTGGATCCCGAACTGGTTAGATTTGTTATCCAGAACGAGCATGTCCGAATATGTCGCGCTGATCACCCACGGACAGATTCGGAGAGTCCTCAAAGAGGCGAATCTTGACTTGCTTTAGTGAGTTTCGTGAAGCAGTCGATAGTCGACAATCACCGCCCGGTGGTCGCTCCCGTTGCTTTTCACGGCTTTGCAGCGGATTGGGTGCATCTTTGGAGTTGACCAGAGTTGATCGATGCGGATGAGTGGGAAGTCATTGGCGATCGTGCAGCCCCAGCCCACGCCGACTTCGTGAAAAGCGTCCCGCATAAAGTGCGGCATCTGTTTAAAGATCGCATCGCCCGGAGGAGCGTTGAAGTCTCCGCCGATAACAACGGCATCGGTCTGATCGAACTGCGGAATCGATTTGAAGATAACTTCCATCTGCGAGCGCTGCGTCCGACGGTTCGCGGTATAGGCTCGCCAGCACGCGGCGTTCCACAAGTCGAATCGGAATGGCGACGCATTCAGATGCAGAGGCACGAGGAGAATAGAATGGCCATCGACGTGAATCCGTCCTGCAAGGCAATAGCCAGCTAGTTCGCGGGAGACTGGAACGTTTGACAGCTCAAAGCGGCTGATGATGGCCAGGTCGCGATCCTTCATGAGGTGACCACTCTCTCCAAAGATCTTGAGCCGCGTTTTCTCAAGCTCCGACGGGCCCACACTTTCCTCGACGAAGATCACATCCGGCCTATACCGTGCGAGATCAAGGAGAGCAGAAGGAGTATCGAGACAGTTGAGAGTAATGAACCTCAAAGTGCCATCCTCCTCGGATCGCACCTCTGGAGGAGCCTGCCGATAGAGACCGCGAACCAACGCAGGCGGAGTGTCGGAGAGGAAAAGTGTTACACCGATCATGAGGACGATCAGCATGCAATACCGGCGGCTCAACAACAGGCCGAACAGCATCGCAATACCGCTGAGTGAAATCGTCCAGACCCAGACGGGAAAAACGGTGATCACCGCCAAATGATCCGGCCGTCGCAGATAGACAACTTCAAGTCCGACAGCGACAAGGATGAACAGCATTGCGATCCAACGGAAATAGGGCGACTGCGTGCGTGAAGTCGCTTCTGGTTCAGCGGATTCAACGGGATGATCGGGAGCGTCTTCCATGTCAGACAGCGTACCCTGTTTGAGAGTGCTGGTGAACACTACCGGGCTCAATGCACCAGCAGGGGGCAGGTGTAGACGCAGTCGCTGTAGCTGTCGGGTTGGTCGGGGCAGGCTTTGAGGACGAACTGGCTCATCATCGGTGCGGGTTGGAACTTCACGTAGTGGGCGATGCCCAGGTCGCGGACTTCGGTGATGACCACGCCGCCGAAGCCGACGATGCGGTACGGCTCGTCCATCTGCAGCAGGCCCTTCACTTTGTTGCCGACTGTCCCGGACAACGTTTCGAACAACGGCATGATTCGAGGCTCGCCGACGATCGACCTCAAGTCGTCGAAAACATCGAGCGGAATGGATTCATCGCCGTAGCGGGTGAAGGGGAGATACAACCGCTCTCCGATGTCGTCCTTATTGACGCCCTCGAGCAGTTGACGCCGGATGTCTGGCACGTCCGGTTGGCCGGACCCGCCGGACAGGTTGAGCGTGACCACAGTTGCCGGGGTTTTCAGCAGACTGTCCAGGGCATCGGAGAGAGGATCGCTTTGTCCGGTCAGACCGCCGAGCAGTTTCTTCAGAGGATTGATCTTTTCCACCACGGGTTCAAGTCGTTCGGCGGGTTTGTTGAGAACGATCACTTCCCAGATGTTATCGGATCCGCGAGAGATCTGATTGTTGTCCTCATTCCAGACCTGTTCATCGATCAGGATGACGGGGCGGCCGTCGGGACCGAGAATCTGCTGAGCGAGCGGGACGCCGTTGACAACGCCATTGCCGAGACGCAGGGCCCGCCACACGGTGATATCCATCGCGAAGGGCAGAACACGGGCACCGGGCCGGACGCCGTATCCTTTGAACCGAACGGCGGTTGCTGTCGCTTTTACGGAGGCAAACTTGTGTCCCAGGGCCGGTCCAAAGAAGAGCGTCATCGGCTCGTTGATCGTGGTATCACGACGGGCAGTGACCCGCACGGCGTTCAGATCGCTGTAATCGGGCGGGACGAGCAGCAGGTTTTCCACAATGCCTGTCACGCTGCCGAGGATGCCGGGAAGCGGTAACAGTGGAGGCGCGTCGATATGCGATTTCTGGTAGAAGACGGAAATGTCATCCCGTCGCTGCTGGAACTGCGAAACGCCCATCACGGGATTCAGTCCCGCATACAGCTGGGCCATTTCGTAAGCGCCTTCGAGCGGTTCTTTCTGCTGAGGCTTGATGACCGACAATTCGGTATCGGACAGCCGGGCCGAAGTTTCCAGGTCGTGACCAAGCTTCACGGCAAGGACATCGGGCACGCCCAGATTCAACGCCAGTGGAGACTTGAGCGGGAAGTGCGGTTTGGCTGAGGGACGCAACGCGGAAACCCCGGCCAACGCAGCGGCGTCGGCGTTGCGCTGCAACTCTGTGCGGACCAGATAGACGGCTCCGAGATCGATGGCGAACGCGACCATCGCCAGCAGCACGGGCAGGAGCAGGGCAATTAGCAGCAATACGGCACCACGGCGATGATTGACCGAGTGGCGATTCTCAATGGTTGTAGATTCAACGGAAGTGGATCTCATGGGGTCACCTCTTAAGGATGCTCTTTCGCAGTCGGATCAGTATTTTCAATACGAAGCATCGGATCGCATCACGGTATTGGCACGCAGCGAGCGGCCCTTCAGAAAGAAGGGCGAGGGCAACCAGGAAACCTTGTCGAATGGAACGTGAATCGCCACCGTTAATGGTTTCCCAAAGCTGACCTTTCCGGTCCCGGGAGTCACCTGGATCGCGGCTCCGGAGATGCCACAGGCTTTCAGGTGATCGGTCACGGTCTGCCGGACATGAGTGGCGGAGGAGCCATCGAGAATGGCTTGCCGGGCACCTTCACGAGATGCGTTCGTGATCATCTGCTGGACCATCAACAGACGGCCGAATTCAATGATGCCGAAGATGAGAGTAAACAGCAGTGGAGCTACGAGCGCGAACTCCACCAGGGCGGCTCCGCGACGGCGTGAGTCACGCGGCTTTCGATAGCGATTCATGAAAAACTCCGGAGATAGACTGCGAACGGGACTGCAATCAATGCTAGAACGCGTCTTGAAAGGCGGGCTGTTGCTGGCTCACCGAAAGCGGCCAGTGAGGTTTCCGCCTCGCAGACCGCAATCAATGTGCGACGTTGACCGACCGCGCCAGCTGGTCGGGTTGTGCATGTTCAGATATGACGGCCGCCTGTACAATGAGAAATGAGGGAGTCACCCGACCGCTGCTAAGGTGATCCTCTGTTGTCGAAACTGAGGGATTCACCGCAACATGACCGAACGCATTCGCACCGGCCGATATCGGCACTACAAAGGCCCCGAGTACATCGTGCTCGGCGTGGCCCGTCACAGTGAGACCGAAGAAGAACTGGTCGTGTATCGAACCGACTACGGAGATCGCGGGCTGTGGGTTCGGCCGCTGACGATGTTCACGGAGAACGTCGAGTTCAAGGGAAAGCAGATTCCCCGCTTCGAATTTCTGGCGGACGAATAAACAACGGGCCTCGCGCAAGAGCAGGAGTCAACGATGGAACGGATTCAGATCCCCTGTCTGGTGGTGCTGTTGGCACTCGGATGCTCCAAGAACCCGGAAGTGGATGAGGCAACCGTGAAGCAGAACCTCAAGCAGATCGGCCTGGCTCTCCAGAACTATCGCGAGACCTATCGGGAGCAGCCGTCCGGCGAACAGACGGCAAGGCGACATGTCCTGATTGCGGATGCCGAGTACTACAAAGACGGACCCCAGCAGAGCCGCCCGGCAGACGGAACGATTCCGGCTGGTGAACGGGTCGAGATTCTGGAAAACGCGGGCAGCTATGTGCTTGTCCTGTCTGATTCCGGAATCGAGGGCTACGTCAGTGCCGAAGCGCTTTCGGAACAGACTGGGTTGATCGATGATACCGTGCACGTGGTCGAGGGGAGCAATCAGTTTGCACTCGATCTTTACTCGCAGCTCGCTTCTGAAGACGGGAACCTGTTCTATTCGCCCGGCAGTATTTCGCTCGCTCTGGCGATGACTTATGCCGGTGCGGCTGGAGAAACGCAGACCGAGATGGCGGAGACGCTGCACTTTCCGAAGGACGCCGAACAGCTGCATCAGGGGATGCAGGTGCTGCAGGAGTTCTGGCGGCAACCGTCGAAGCAGACCGGCGTAGAGCTTCGTATCGCCAACCGTCTCTGGGGGCAGGAGAACTATGAGTTCCTTCCCGAGTTTCAGACGGTGACGCGGACGAACTATGGAGCCGAACTGGTTGAACTCGACTTCACAAAAGCGGATACGGCCCGCCAGCGAATCAATGAGTGGGTCGCCAAGCAGACCGAAAAGAAGATCACCGAATTGATTCCGCAGGGCGGACTTTCACCCTCTGCGAAGCTCGTGCTCACTAACGCGGTTTACTTTTTGGGGAACTGGGATTCCCCGTTCAAAGCCGACCGAACGAAGAAAGAGCCGTTTCATGTCGCGGCTGAAGAGAAGATCGATGTCGACATGATGTTCCAGGCCGATTCCTTCCAGTACGGCGAGAACGATCTGCTGCAGGTTCTCGAACTTCCGTATGCGGAGCGGAACTTCTCGATGTTCGTTTTCCTGCCACGTAAAGTCGACGGACTTTCGAAGCTGGAAGAGCAGCTGACGGCTGAGAATGTGCGAACGTGGATCGAAGAAGTCTATCGGGAGAACGAGGTCCAGGTTCATCTGCCGAAGTTCAAGACGACCTCGCAATTTGAACTGGGCACGATTCTTCAGCAGATGGGGATGTCGACGGCGTTCAAGGCCGAAGCCGCGGACTTCACCGGCATGACTGGCGGGCGGGATCTATTTATTTCCGCGGTCCATCACAAAGCCTTCGTCGACGTGAACGAGAAGGGGACCGAAGCGGCTGCCGCGACCGGCGTGGTCATGGCTCCGACGTCGGCCCCGATCGAGCCGGAAGAACCCAAAGTGTTTCGAGCCGATCACCCGTTCGTCTTCGCGATCCGCGACAATCGAACCGGCATGCTGCTGTTCGTCGGGCGCATAATCAATCCGCTCAAATAAAGGAGAAGAAACGGGGCTCGCCGCCACAGGTGTAGCATTTCGCAACATTTCTGGTGAACAAGTGTCGGAAATTTCGACAAATCGGCCAGAAAGTTGAGGAAGAGTGCGACATTCGGATCGTTTCGCTCGTCAGTGAAAGGCAGCCGGAATGTGCTGTCGAGTCCGATCAGGAAGAAAACATCCTGCCGAGGAGTTTCCCCGTGTCCGCCCTCACTGCTGCCCCCAACCGTCGTCCAGCCGCACTTCGCATTCTGAAGCAGCTTCGCGAAATGGAAGTGATCACCGCCGATCGTCTCGAAGAGATTCTGCTCCATTGGCGACGCGAGAACCTGAGCGTCGCCGAGGGGCTCAAGAGTCTGGTCAAAGCCAAAGAGCTGACCCGCTTCCAGGCGATGCGTCTGTATTCGGGCAAAGGCGACTCGTTGCTGCTGGGGAACTATGTCCTGGTCGACAAGATTGGTGCCGGCGGAATGGGCGACGTTTATCTCGCCGAGCATCGCCGCATGAAACGCCGAGTGGCTCTCAAGGTGCTGTCCTCGAAGTACACCGAGAACGAACAGATGCAGCAGCGATTTCGCCGCGAGATCGTTGCCGTCGGACGGCTGTCGCATCCGCATATCGTGACCGCCTTCGATGCCGATGAATCTGAGGGAACGCACTTCCTCGTGATGGAATATATTCCCGGGGAGGATCTGGGGGCTTACGTAAAAACTCACGGTCCGTTGACCACGATTGCCACGACCAGCTGTGTTCTGCAGGCGGCTCGCGGACTGCAGTTCGCACATCGGTCCCATGTCATTCACCGGGATATCAAACCTCAGAATCTGCTGGTTGATGCCCAGGGGCAGGTGAAGATTCTCGATCTCGGTCTGGCTCGCTTCGAACGGGAATCGCAGACGGAAGACGGACTGACCGGTGATGGGGCATTGATGGGAACCGTCGATTTCATGGCGCCCGAACAGGCGCTGGATACCCATTCGGCTGATGCCCGCAGCGATATTTATTCACTCGGCTGCACGTTGTTTTATCTGCTGACGGGGAACCCGATGTATGCCGGGTCCACTCTGGTGGAGAAGGTGCTGGCTCATCGTGACGAGCCGATTCCTCAACTGCCGTTGCATATCGACGCCGAGCTCGACCGGATCTATTGCCAGATGGTCGCCAAGCGGCCCGAGGAGCGTTATCAGTCGACCGATGAACTCATCATCGACCTTGAGCGACTGCTCGAACGTCTGCAAACGACTGAAACCGTGATTGACGGTCCCCTGATGCCGAGCATCGTGTCGAAGAGTTCGACGCCTTCCAGCATCTGGTCATTCGATGCGGCTTCGGAGATCCGCAGCCGTTCCAACCGGTCGACGGTGAATGCCTGCCGCATGAGCCAGTCGACCGTTCTTGTGGCCCCGCCGGTCTTCGAGAGCGAACAGAAATTCGTGGTCGATCGAACGACCTGGACGATGGTCGGCCTGGCGACCGCCGCTCTGATCCTGCTCGTTATTGGATTGCTGCCTCGGACAGAACTCTCAAACGGCGGCTCGTCGTCGGCTGGCTTAGCGATCGGGCGTTTCGGCTCAGCCGACAGCCGGGCAGTGCCTCAGGCGGCGTTCACCTCGAGCTGCACGACCCACTGTCCCACCGCAGTCGGGAAGTAGGCTCAAGCTTGCAAAGTCCCGGAGATCGTGTCATTTTCCGCTTCGTAAAGCCGCTGTCTCCTGTTTTGTGCAAAGCCGAAAATGCCCCAATCTCTCGCGACCTGTCTGCTGCCTCAACTGGCCACTCCCGAAATTCTCGCGAACTCCCGCGTGGTGGTGATCGATATTCTGCGGGCGTCCAGCACGATTTGCACGGCGCTGGCGAACGGCTCCGAAGTGGTGATTCCCTGTGAAGACGTCGAGACGGCTCATCAGCTCAAACGGGACGCGGCGGCCAACCCCCCGCTGCTGGGCGGAGAACGGGGAGGCGTGAAGCTGCCCGATTTCGATCTCGGAAACTCTCCCCGGGAATACGACGAAGAGACGGTCTCGGGGCGTTCGATTGTGTTCACTACGACAAATGGAACCCGCGCTCTGCATCGGAGTGTTTCGGCTGCCCAGGTGGCCGTCGGCTGCTTTCTGAATTGCGAAGCCGTCGTCGACTGGCTGGAGAGTGGGAATCAACCGGTCGTGCTGATGTGTGCCGGCACCGACGGTCATATCACTCTCGAAGACTGCCTGTTCGCCGGTTTGCTGGCCGACCGACTGGTGCAGCGGAATCAGCAACTGCCAATCGACGATCCGACACGGATCTGTCTCGATGTCTATCACACCGCTGCCAGTCGTCTCGATGGAACCCTGCTGCAACTCCGGTCCTCCCGCGGCGGGCAGAACCTGCAGAACCTCGGCATGGGGGAGGACATCAATTACTGCGCCCAGGTCGATATCCTCGACCTCGTCCCGGTCTGGGATCCGACAGCAAACCGCATCACGCCGCTAAAGTGACCAGTCTTCGGAGATTGGAGTCTCCCGCATCGACGCAGAACTGCTAAGCTGGAAAGACGCGGCGTCTCTCCAGGGACGTTCGCTATTTTCTAAGAAGGTCGGAATCCCGTTTTTCGAATGCATTCGTTAGCTGTGGGATCCCGGGCGCTTTTTAACCGGATCAGATGCGATGTGGGACAAACTGCCCAACGGGGGCATTGAACGCGAAATCAAACGGCATCTGCACAAGAAGGGCTATCAGCAGGGAGATTATCAGCTGCAGAACATGGAGCTGATCGCGATTGAGCGACCGGGGTGGAAGCAGATTTTCGAGTTTCTGCTGATCACTCGCACCCCATCCGGCGAACGCATTTTCCAGAAGGGGCTGATCTACGATGATCACCGTCGCGGTTCGCGGATTCAGATTACGAACAGCGAAGTCGAGTTTCAGCGGCTGTTTCAGGAGTGGAGCGACGGCATGATTCGCCGCCGCGTTTCCGCTCACGAAGTTGATGCCACGACAATGCGGAACATGCTGATCGGCGTGGCTCTGTTTGCTCTAATCGGTTTCATTCTGCTGCTGCAGATCCCTGCGAGCTAGAGCTGTTTCCTCAAAGAGACCAGCTCCGAAGCAATTTTATGCTTCTCCTGCAGTCGCATGGGCGCCAATCCCTGCCATGCTGAGTTTGCTCCTGCAAGCGCCTGCAGTCGGATTTTGAATTTGCGTTAGAGCAGTTTACTTTTTGGTGTAACCGTTCGGCCCGCGAAAGATGCAGCGTTTCAGGCGATTCAACGCTCATTCGCGGACATACGGTAGAGCGATCCGCTCTAGTCCTTCTTCTCGGTCGGAAAGATCAGCGTATCCCAGCCGGCGAGCGCTTCCGGCTTCGCACGGCGTCGATCTTTATTCTGACCGAATGTGGTGGGCTGATACGGTCCGACGAAGTCGATATTGAGAGTCGGCGTGACTTCTTTTTCCCGACCCAGGGCCCAGAAGCAGGCGTTGACCATCATCCGGCGGAAGTCGTCGTTCTGCAGATCTTCGGAGGCTCCGTACGTCGTGGTGAAAACGCGAGCCGGCTTGCCCTTCGCACTGCGATACGTCCGGGTCCAGGCGCCGGGGCAAGGGTCTTTGTCTTCGGCGATTGGGGAATCCGGTGTCATTCCGTTGAGGGGCTGGGCGTTGGCCAGCACATTGGCGTCGGCCATCGGCTCGGTCCAGTATCCCCCCGACTCCACCCATGGCCGTTCGACCCCGCGCAGGATGGGATGGTTTTTTGCTTCCGGCCGCACGTTCAGCCGCGTGCTCATCACGTGATTCTTGCCGTAATGCCCGGCCCATGTTTCGCCCAGAATCTGACGTCCGAAGCCGTTAAAGAATTCCTTGCCGGGATAGCGATAGTCGAAGCGGGCAAACTGGGAGTCTTCCGGGATTTTGAAGGCATGGGTTGATGTCCGCAGTCCGATGACCGGGCCGCCTCGTTCGAGATAATCGACAATCGGCTGCATCTGCTCGGCCGGGAAGTCCTGGAAGCGAAGGAAAATGACCATCAGATCGGCATCGTTCAGAGCTTCGGTTCCCGGCATGTAGCTGGAGCCGGGGAAGATTTCGCCGGTTTCCTTGTCAATCGAGAACAGCACCGTGCACTTGCATTGATGGTGCTTCGCCATGATGCGGGCCAGAGCCGGCAGCGTTTCTTCCGAACGATACTCATGATCTCCGGCCAGGAAAACGATGTGGGACGACTTCTTTCCGTCCACGGAGCCATCGTAAACGAGGGGCTTTGCTGCGGAAGCGGGGCTGGTCAACGTCAAAGCCAGCAGGCCGGTGAGAATCCAGGAACGCATATCAGACTCCAGTGTTAGTGGCGGTGTATTGGGACGGTCGACGCGTTTTGAACGCGTTCGCTCTTCGACAGGTCGCCTTCGGAGATGGACGTGGGTTCGAGGGCGAAATGAGGAAAAGGATGCTACAGAGTTAACAAATCGAACCCGCTTTATACAATCGTGGCACGGCTTTCTTTGTTCACGGAGAAGGTTCGTTCTCATTCAGCATCTCAGAACTGCATCTCTGCAGACTTCGAGAAAGGACACCCGATTATGTCGCGACTGTCTGCCCTGCTTATCGCGTTGGCCAGTCTGACCCTCATCTCCACCCCGACACCTGCTGCTCCACTGGAGTTGAACAAAGGGGATCGTATCTGTCTGGTGGGCAATGCGCTGGGAGAGCGGATGCAGCACCAGAATTCCTGGGAAAGCCTGCTGCATCAACGCTTCGCCGCGAAACAGCTGGTTGTTCGGAACCTCTGCTTCCCCGGTGATGAGCCGTTTCTGCGAATTCGCTCCCAGAACTTCGGCGAGCCCGATGTGCATCTGGCGCACAGCAAGGCCGACGTCGTGCTGTATTTCTTCGGCTTCAACGAATCGTTTGCCGGGGAAGCCGGTCTCGAATCGTTTCGCGAGGAAATGACTCGACTGGTTCAGGAAACGCAGGAAAAGAACTACAGCGGCGAGGGGAATCCGCGTGTCGTGCTGATCTCTCCGATCGCATTTGAAGACATCGGCGATCCAAATGTGACCTCCGGCGCGGAGCAGAACAGAAATCTCGAAGCCTACACGAAGGTACTGAAAGAGGTCGCCGGGAAAACCGGAGCTGGCTTCGTTGACCTGTATCATCCGACGAAGACGCTCTTCGAGAATTCGAAAGAGCAACTGACGCTCAACGGCTGCCATCTCAATGAGGACGGATATCGGGCCCTGGCACCGATTCTGAACGAAGGCCTCTTCGGTTCGGGCGGGCCCACTCAAGTGGACCCGGCGGTGAAGGCGGAAGTCGATGACAAGAACTTCCACTGGTGGCATCGCTATCGAGCCGTTAATGGCTACTCGATCTACGGAGCCCGCGGCACGGCTGGATCGGATGGCACCTATCGCAACCGCGAAGTGATGGAACGGGAACGCGAGATCCTCGACCAGATGACGGCCAATCGCGATCAACGGATCTGGGCAGTCGCTCAGGGGCAGCAGGTCGCTGACAAAGTCGACGACGGCAATACGCTGCCATTCATCAATCCCAAGACGAATGTGGGCGGCGATGACGATGTGAACGCCAAACGCGGCAAGCTTGGCTCGCTCGACTATCTCACCTCAGCCGAGCAGATGAAGCATTTCAAGCTGCCCAAGGGTTACGAGATTCAGCTGGTCGCATCCGAAGAGCAGTTTCCGGAGCTGGCCAACCCGGTCTCCCTGAACTTTGACAACAAAGGACGTCTGTGGGTTTCGACGATGCAGTCGTATCCGCACTGGAAGCCTAAAACCGAGCTGGCCGACAAGCTGCTCATCTTTGAGGATCACGACAAGGATGGTCGAGCCGACGAATGCAAGGTGTTTGCTGACGGTCTGCATCAGCCGACCGGTTTCGAGATCGGGCGTGGCGGCGTTTATGTCGCGATGCAGCCCGACATCCTGTACCTGAAAGACACCGATGGAGACGACAAGGCCGACGTGCGAATCCGTCAGCTCATCGGTTTCGATTCCGCCGATACCCATCACGGTCTCGCGGCTTTCGAGTGGGGGCCGGGGGGCAATTTGTACTTCCAGGAGGGGACGTTCAAGTACTCTCAGGTCGAAAGCCCGTACGGTCTCACGCGACTCCACGAAGCGGGGATCTGGAAGTATGACCCGCGGACAGAGCGGTTCGGCGTGCACGTCAACTTCGCCTTCTCCAATCCGTGGGGACATGTCTTCGACAAGTGGGGACAGGATTTCATCGCGGATGCTTCGCCGGGCTACAGCTTCTGGGCGGCTCCGCTGTCGGGACGGATCGACTATCCGCTCAAGCACCCGGGAGGAACCCAGCATCGTCGTCTGGCCAAGGAAACCGGAGGCGATCCGAAGTTCCTGTTCCCGACCTTCTACAAAAAGCGGACCCGTCCGTCGGCTGGTTGCGAGATTATCTCCAGCCGGCACTTCCCGGATGACGTGCAGGGCAACTTCCTGGTGACCAACTGCATTGGCGATCGAGCCGTGTTGAATCACAAGGTTCGCGAAGAAGGCTCCGGCTTCGTCGGCGAGGAAGTCGAACCTCTCGTTTCCTGCGAGGATGGCAACTTCCGTCCGGTCGATGTGCAGATGGCTCCGGATGGTTCGATTTACATCGTCGACTGGCACAACGCCCTGATCGGCCACCTGCAGCATAATCTGCGGGATCCGAACCGCGATCACAGTCACGGCCGGATCTGGCGAGTGACATACAAGGATCGCCCGCTGATCGAACCGCCGCAGATCGCGGGCGCCTCGATCGAACAGCTGTTGAAGCTGCTCAAAGAGCCGGAAGACCGGACGCGTTATCGAGCCCGGCGGGAGCTGGCCGAGCGGAAGACGTCGGACGTGCTGCCTCAGCTGAAGCGATGGATGGATCTGCTCAGCGCCAACCATGCCGATTACGAGCATCATCTGCTTGAATCGCTGTGGGTTCACCAGACGCACAACAACGTCAACATGCCGTTGCTGGAACAGCTGCTGCAGGCGAAGGATCATCGCGCCCGAGCGGCGGCTACGCGGGTGCTGTCGTTCTGGATTAACGACGTCAGCAATCCGCTGCAGCTGGTGTCCCGTCAGATTGCCGATTCTCACCCGCGGGTGCGGCTGGAGGCGGTGCGGGCCCTCAGCTTCATGGAAGGGGAAGCCGCCATGGAGCTGGCTCTCGAAGTGCTGGCCAACGATGTCGACGATTATCTGCAGTACACGCTCGACGAGACGATGCGGGCTCTGGAGCAATAATCGTACGGACGGCTCGGGCTCCGCCGGTTCTATCGGTGGTGCCCGAGCGGCGAGCCGTGACGGAATCCGCCCCAAGTGTCGGTCGAAGATCGGCAGAATTATCTGGTAAGACCACTCGGCCTGCTCCGGTTGTAGCGATCCTGAAGTCCTCCATTGGTAACGGTTTAGGTCGCTTCGGAGAGAGCCTTTCGAAGTGGGATGGCAAAACCTGTTCAAACGCCTGTTCTGTAAAGCAAATTACAAACGCGGCGGGCTGAGCCTGCGTATAATCGGGCAGGAGGTTTGCCATGCGGAGGGAGCTTGTTGACATGCAAAAGTTCGTCCTCGGTCTCATTGTGGTCATGTTCCTGCTGATCGGGCTGCGAGCCTGGCGTCTGGGGCAGGACGAACCATTGACCGAAGAAACCCCTGTCAGTTCCGGATCGGTTTCGACCGTCAGTTTCTGAATTTCAGAGTTTGCGATCACACAGTTGCCCTGGGCCAGCTGGCCGGGCAGGTCCCATCTGGACTTGTCGTCTCCCTTCCGGAACGACAAGATGCACGTTCAGACGGATCGAAACTGGAATACGAGGAATGCGAATGCTGGCACAACGAACACGCACCATCTTGCTCTCTGTGGTTGGAGTCATGATCGCGGGGGGCATCGTGCTCGGATGGCGAAACTCGATTCAATCGCAGATTGTCACGCAGCATAAGAAGACGGTTCAGAACTTGTCGAAGGAAGAGGATCGGCCGATGTCCGCAGAGCAGTCCCAGAATACCGCGGTGGCCACGTTTGGTTCAGGCTGCTTCTGGTGCACCGAAGCGGTGTTTCAGGAACTCCAGGGTGTCATCTCCGTGGAATCCGGTTACTCCGGAGGCTCTGAAGCGACAGCCAACTACAAGACCGTCTGCTCCGGCAAAACCGAACACGCCGAAGTCGTGCAGATCACCTACGACCCGATCCGAGTGACCTTTGCCGACCTGCTTGAGGTCTTCTGGAAGACACACGATCCGACCACGCCGAACCAGCAGGGAGCCGACATCGGCCCGCAGTATCGTTCGGTCGTTTTCTATCACGACGACGAACAGAAGCAGATTGCCGAAGAATACAAGAAGCAGCTCGATAACTCCGGCGTTTTCAAGAAGCCGATCGTCACCGAGATCAGCCCCTTCGAGGCCTTCTACGGGGGCGAAGAGTATCACCAGAACTACTTCGCTCAGAATCCGGCTCAGCCGTACTGTCAGGCGGTGATCGCTCCCAAGATCGAGAAGTTCCGCAAGACTTTCAAATCGAAACTCAAAGGAGCCGAGCAGCCGGCTGGCGACAAGGATGCCGGACAGGAGTCCGGGAAGATCGAGAAGTCGGACGCCGAGTGGAAAGAACAGCTGACTCCGGAGCAGTATCACGTTACCCGTCAGAAGGGGACCGAGCGAGCTTTCACGGGAGCCTACTGGGATAACCACGAAGAAGGTGTTTACCGTTGCGTCTGCTGTGGAGCAGCACTGTTCGATTCGAAGACGAAGTTCGAGTCCGGAACAGGCTGGCCCAGCTACTGGCAGCCGTATAACAGCGAGAACATCGCTCTGGAAACCGACAAAAGCTTCTTCATGAGTCGGACCGAAGTGAAGTGCGATCGCTGCGATGCCCACCTCGGCCACGTCTTTAACGATGGGCCTCAGCCGACCGGGTTGCGGTACTGTATCAACTCGGCGGCTCTCGACTTCGAGCCGAGTGAAAGCGACGAGGGCGGCAAAGAGTAAGAGCCTGTCAGGCGGCTTTTTCGGCGACTGGCGGTGCCGGAGTCGTTTTGCCGATTAGTTCTGCGGCTCGAATCTGAATGGCATCCATTTCCTGCTGAAT
This sequence comes from Rubinisphaera margarita, assembly GCF_022267515.1. Lineage (NCBI taxonomy): Bacteria > Pseudomonadati > Planctomycetota > Planctomycetia > Planctomycetales > Planctomycetaceae > Rubinisphaera > Rubinisphaera margarita. The sequence goes on from NZ_JAKFGB010000015.1 coordinate 157,977, forward strand.
TTTCGCCGTCCATTGCTCGAGTTCCTCGCGGCTGACTTTGCGGGGGATCTCGATGGCCGGTCCGGTGAGTGCCAGCACTTTGGAGAACGGGACCGGGATCGCGAGATCGGTCCAGCCGGTCCCGATCGACCAGGATCTGCTGCAGACAAACGCGGTCGGCACGACCGGTTTCTGTGTCTTCGCGGCCAGGAATGCACAGCCCGTCTTCATTTCGCGGCGTGGTCCGCGTGGTCCGTCCGGCGTCAGCACCAGATGACGGCCTTGCCCTTCCTGCATCAACTCACGAACCGCCGCCGTTCCGCCAGCCGAGGTGGATCCGCGCGCGGTCGTAATGCCGATGTTCTTCAGCGAGTTGGCCAGAAACGTTCCGTCTCGATGTCCGCCGACCAGGGCCATCGTGGCCGGTTGCCGGGCGATAAACAGTGGGGAGAGCAGGGAATCGTGCCAGACGCAGAACGTGAAGGTTCGGCCGGAAACCGGGGCGTACGGGTTCGCCTCTTCGTCCGCGAGACGGACGTCCTTCCGGAGCGTGAAGTACAGCAGCTTGAACAATAGGACCGCTCCCCAGGCCACTACGGGCTCGAGAGCACGACTTCTAATTCGCAAGGGGATCGACCTGCTTTCCGCAGCGGAACAAGGAGGGAATGACGTGATCGGCGAAGCACACCTTCGTTAGAGCATTTTCATGCTTCTCCTGCAGTCGCATGGGGCGCCAGTCCCCTGCCATGCTGAGTTTGCTCCTGCAAACGCCTGCCGTCGAATTTTGAATTTGCTCCAGGACCGACCCCGACACCCAGTCGGATTTCGGAAGAGCCGGGAAGCTAGCATAAACGTCCGCCGGGGGCGAGATCGAACGCGTGTTCACTGAATTCGCTGCATCCAGATACTGCCGATGACCTCCCGTTGCGGAAACAGCTCATCGACCACCCGTTTCACATCGGGCCAGTCCCGAGAGTAGTCGTGACCGCACAGCAGACCGCCCGGCTTCACAGTTCGCTGCCACGCCCGCACATCGGCGCAGACATTGTCGTAATCATGAGCCGCATCGATGAAGACGACATCGAACCAGTGGTCCGCGAACATCTCGGCGACGCTAACGGACGCCCCTCGGATGGCATGCAGTTCGAGTTCGGCCTTCCGCGTGCGGGCCAGCTCGTCGAACACCTGATGAGCCGTGATTCCGGCCCGCAGTTCACTTCCCCAGTTCAAGTCAACCGAAACGAGCGTCGAGGTCGGCGGCAACTGCAATCCGACGGCCAGCAGACTTCGACCGCAGAGAGAACCGATCTCGGCCCAGTGAGCTCCGGCGGGAAGCGAGCGAGAAGTCTCCGCCAGCCACTTGAGTTCGGACTTTGTCATGTACCCGGGAATGGCTTCCGCGCGGGTGAGAGTCTGATACAGATTCATCGGCCGCCTGGTCCGTTCGAGTCGCGAACACGAAGCCACGCTTCACCGATGTGAAGGTGCTTTATCGAACGTCGGACTGGTGCGCGTGCGCAAACCCCAACGCGAACGCGGGCGGAGGGGCCTTTGCTGAAATGACGGAGCGGCCTACCAGTACTTCTCGAAGTGGATATTGCCCGGCTGGCGGGGCTGGTCGAGTTCGAAGTCCTGGCCGAGAAGCAGTTCGACCATGCCGGGATTCGGTGGGAATTCGAGTTCTCCGTCGGATCCCTTCTTGGGGATCCCGATCATGTCGGGGTTGCCGCAGAGAAACACATGCGTGTTCTTCGGGTCGGGCGTCCAGCCAAATTCGCGTTCAAAGACTTCGGGACGGATGATGTCCTGCAGATACTGCTTGCCGACGAAGTTTGGATCGTTCTGATCCATGTTGACCTTCTCGCGCGTCGTGAAGACGTTGTAACGATAATTGGCGAACTTCTCGTTCAACAGAATCTGTTCCCACAGGTAGCCGGCGTCCTGGCGATATCGAACACAGGTCATCGAGGCGATGTTGCCGCGATGTCCACGTCGCAACAGCTCGGCTGACATGGCGTTGTGCGGAGCTTCCCCCGTTCCGGTCGCGGCGAAGATCACGTTGTCTTCCGGGCCGACCGGTTCGAGTGTGTAATGGCCAACCACGTGCCGGTTCATCTGCAGGCGGTCGCCTTCACGCAGGTTGAACAGTCGCGGCGTCAGCGGCGGACGGCGGGGGGATTCGTGATCCGGCTTCGGGACCAGCGTGATGTAAAACTCGACTTCATCGTAATCCCGGCAGCAGACGAGTTCTTTCTTCGCGTCCAGCAACGGACAGGAGATCGAGTAGGCCCGCTTGATCAGCTTGGCCATCACGTCCGGTTCGAGAGACGAGGCGCCATCGAAGCGGGGCTCCCAGGCGCCGAGAGCTAGAGCGGTGTACTGTCCCGGCTCGTAGTCCATCGGACCTTCATCGGACTGGACCCGCATCCGCAGCAGAGTCTCGTGAATGCGGTCCACACTCAACACGGTCGCATTGTAGTGCTGCTGCCGCAGCTCTTCGACATCCAGTGTCTCGGACGAGTTGGCGGCGGAAAACGACGTAGCCATAAAAAGGTCTTTCCGAAGGGGTTCGGAGTCAGTCACAACTCTTTCGGCAATTGTACGCTCAAGATTACCGTTCCGTCCAAAGCCATCAAAGATCGATTATGCGATATTGTCAAATTTTCAACTGAAGGGAGGGTGTTACCGGATCGTAGCGGTCAGGAAGACTGGCGAGAGCCTCCCTTCTCTTTTTGCAGGGAGCACTTAGAATTCACGCAGCACTCGAGAAGCTCCCCCGTTCATTGAAATCCGACAGGAGACGTCGCATCGACACCCCTGCTTCCGCCGCCCCTCACCGTCGCCTGACCGCCGGGAAAGTCTTTCTGCGAGGTCTGGCAATCATCCTGCCGAGCGTGCTGACGCTGGTCATTCTGCTCTGGCTCGTGAGTTTGCTGTATACCTACATCATCAAACCGACGAACACGCTGGTCATGTTCGCCGCCGCCCAGGTGCTCGACTATTCGCACCCGCTCGATGGTCTGGTCAATCTGCCTACCGGTCCGGTCCTTCCTTACAGCGGACGCGATTATCGCGTGAAGCCCGCGGTGCAGGATCTCTATCTCGAGCGGCTCAGACGGATTCGTGCCGAAGAGGGGCGGATCGTCAGTGAAGAAGACCGGCAGGCCGCGTTGAACCTGGACGATGTCTATGTGCCGGTCGGACAGGCGGCTTTTCGTTACGGCGACTATCTCATCGTCGCTCAGGACACGCCGTTGGGCCAGATGCCTCGCTCCCGCACCGGCTTCAATATGGAGCTGATCGCCGCCAAGCATTTCCCGGGGTTGTTCCCGCTCAGCATGATTGCCGTCTGTCTGTTGTTGCTGCTGATCTATCTGCTCGGCCGCATTGTGACCGTTCGCCTCGGCGGGTGGTTTGTGCACAAGTTCGAGTCGCTGTTCATCAGCAGTCTGCCAGTTGTGAGGCACGTGTATGGCTCGGTGAAGCAGGTGACTGATTTTCTCTTTTCAGAGAACCAGATCGAAGTCCGCAAAGTGGTCGCCTTCGAGTATCCGCGAAAAGGGATCTGGTCACTTGGGTTTGTCACCGGGGAAAGCCTGCTCGATGTCTCGACCAAAGCCGGGGAGCCGTGCATTTCGATTCTCGTCCCGACCTCCCCGATGCCGATGACCGGCTACACGATGTCGGTTCCCAAGAGTGAAACGGTTGACCTCGATCTGACCGTCGATCAGGCGTTTCAGTACATCGTTTCGTGCGGCGTGCTCGTGCCGCCCCATCAGCGGTTCACACCGGAACGCTTCAAGATTCGACTCGAAGCCCAGGAGACCGCCATCGCCGCTCCGCCGGTGGATGAGGACTAGTCAGCGAACTTCCACGCCGTTCCAGAAGGCGACGTAATCGCCGATCTCGGCTGCCTGTGGTTTCGGCTCGGGATAGTACCAGGCCGCGTTCGCATTCACGCGACCATCGACTTCGACATCGTAATAACTGGCCGTCCCCTTCCAGCCGCACACGGAATGATGCTCACTCGGACGGAAGTACTCCGGTTTCAGCGAATCGGGCGGAAAGTAGTGATTCCCCTCAACGACCCGCGTCGCGTCACTCTCCGCAATGACCGTCCCGTTCCAGATGGCCTGTGGCATCTTCTGCTCCTTGAATGAGATGTGTCGGTCTACCGTAGTCGATCGTTTCCACTTACGACTATAGGCCGCCCGTCTCGTCTGCCAACCTCTTTCCCAGCTCTCGCCGGCAGACAGGATTTGATACTCATCAGCGCAATTGGATATACTGGGAGGTTCCCCCAATGAAGAGCTTCCGTTCCATGGCGGCGATGGACTGATCTGTTTCCCAGAGCGAGCCGCTCTCCGTCGTTCTGAGTGGACGACGTTCAATTCCGTTCCAGCCGAAGTCCACCGGTGAGAAGCGTATGTCCCTGCGAAGATCCCCATCCCGGCTCGTACTCCCGGCAGCAAGGGCCCTGATCGGTTCGCTGTTGATGCTCGTCTTCTGCACGCGGCCCGTGCTCGCGGAAGAACCGACCGAAGGCGAAAAGCTGTTCGCGCTCACTGTCAAACCGCTGCTGGAAACGAAGTGCGTCGCCTGTCATTCGTCCAATCTCGACGAACAGGAAGGGGGATTCGATCTGACCTCGCGGGAGACACTGATTCGTGGTGGCGAGTCGTTCGGGGAAGAGGTCGTGCATGTCGGCGATGCGGCTGCGAGCGAATTGATGATGCTGATCAGCCGCGAGTACGAAGGCATGGAGATGCCTCCCAAAGAAGCCGAGAAGCTGACCGAAGAAGAAATCTGGGCCGTCCGCGACTGGATCAACGCCGGCGCTCCCTGGCCGGATGAAGCCCGGGTGGCTGAGATCTATTCCGCTCATGCCGAGGGGATCACCGTGCCGACCAGCGGCGGTCTCAGCGATGCGTGGACGAATCGCAAATACAAGCCGGAAGATCTGTGGGCCTTCCAGCCGCTGAAGCAGGAGTTCCCGCCGCTCGCAGGGAAGTCGGGAAACCCGATCGATGTGTATATCGATCAGCAACTCGAAGAGCGGGGCATCACCCCGGCTCCTCAGGCCGATCGTCTCACTCTGATCCGCCGCGTGACGCTCGACCTGACCGGGTTGCCGCCGACGCCGGAGGAGATTGATCAGTTCCTGAACGATGACCGCGACGACGACACCGCCTTCGCGGCTCTCGTCGATCGTCTGCTCGAAAGTCCTCACTATGGCGAACAGTGGGCTCGTCACTGGCTCGATGTCGTCCGCTATGCCGACAGCTCTGGCTACGCCAACGACTACGAACGCCCCAACACGTGGCGGTATCGCGACTATGTGGTGCGCGCGTTCAACGATGACAAACCGTACGATCGCTTCGTGACCGAACAGCTTGCCGGTGATGAACTGATCGTTCAAGCCGAAGAAGCGGGACACTCCTTGAGTGAAACCGAGAAAGCCGAGTTGCGGATCGCCGCTGGGTTCCTGCGGATGGGCCCGTGGGAGCACACCGGAATGAGTGTTGCGAAGATCACACGGCAACTCTTTCTGGATGACATCACTGATACCGTCGGGCAGGTCTTTCTGGGACAGGCGCTGCAGTGCTGCCGGTGTCACGACCATAAGTTCGATCCGATCCCGACCCGCGACTTCTACTCGATGCAGGCGATTTTCGCGACGACACAGTTTTCCGAAGTCGAGACGACCTGGTTGCCGCGTGAGAACCTGAAGGGAATGAAGGAAGACCGGACGTACCATCAGCAGCGGCATCAGATCAACCAGCAACTGCTCAAGAGCATCAATGCGGAACGGCAGCGGCTCGAAACGGAATGGTTCGCTGCCCAGGGGCTGCCGTACAAATCGCGTAATGAAGCTCGCAAAGCGGGAGCCAGTGAAGAGGAGATGCCGCCCACGACATTGTTCGGGCCACAGCTGTACGGCCAGGAACGGATCGGGCGGAAATGGCAGAACCGGTTCACGTGGGAGTTCGATCGCTACAAGCCGGTCGCTTTCACGGTCTACAACGGAAAGACCCGCAAGCCTTCCGCAAACTACAATCGCATCGACATGCCGGCCGATCCGTTGAAGCAGGGTGAGCTGGAACAGACGGCGATTCTCGCCGGCGGCGATCCCTTCTCGCCGACCATCCCGGTGAAACCGGATGTCCTCAGTGCGGTTCCGATGAAGACCGACATCTCCGTTCCCGCTGAGTATGCGGGCCGCCGCAGTGCGCTGGCTGACTGGATCACTTCGCCCGACAATCCGTTGTCCACTCGAGTGGTCGTGAACCGCATCTGGTCGTATCACTTTGGGCGAGGCATCGCGGGCAATCCGAACAACTTCGGAGCAACCGGGAAGAAGCCGACGCATCCCGAACTGCTCGACTGGCTGGCCGTCGAGTTCGTCCGCAATGGCTGGTCGATCAAAGATCTGCATCGCCTCATTCTCAACTCTCGCGTCTGGAAACGGGACAGCGTTCATCCTGAAGCGGCGTCGCTCGCCGAGCTTGATCCGACGAGTTCGTCGTACGCCGTCTTTCTGCCCCGCCGGCTCGAAGCGGAAGAGATTCGCGATGTCATGCTGGCCGCCAGTGGCGAGCTCAATCGGGAATTGGGCGGGATTCCGATTCGTCCCGACATGAACCTCGAAGCCGCTCTGCAGCCCCGCATGATCATGGGGACATTTGCCCCGAGCTGGGTGCCGAATCCGCTGCCTGAACAACGTAACCGCCGTTCGATCTACGTTCATAACCTGCGCGGGCATCGGCTGCCGTTCATGGAGATCTTCAACCAGCCCGGTTCCGAAACGAGCTGCGAACTTCGAGATCAGTCGAACATCACGCCGCAGGTGTTTGCGCTGATGAACGGACAGGAAGCTTATGATCGGGCGGTCGCTCTCGCGGTGCGAGTCAGCAACGAAACCGATTCGCCGGAAGCGGCCATCAAACGGGTGTACCGGCTGACATTCGGACGCTTCCCTGCCGATCAGGAGATCGAGCTCGCCCTGAACCACTGGGAGCAGATGAAGTCGGTGCATCGTACGACCACGGTGCCTGCGGTGGAGTTCCCGACGAAAGTCGTGCGGGAAGCCGTCGATGAGAACACCGGCGAGCCCTTCACGTTCACCGAAGAACTGGTCGCCTACAAGGACTACGTGCCTGATACGCAACTGGCGGATGTCGACGTCGAAACCCGAGGCCTGGCCGATGTCTGCCTGGTCCTGCTGAATGCCAATGAATTCATCTACGTCTACTGACGTGGAGTACCCATTATGAATCCGAACTCACCACAAAACGGCCCGATGTTCGCCCGTCGCGATTTCCTTTACTCGCTGACGGCGAGTCTCGGCCCCGTTGCGTTCTCTTCGATGCTCGCTCAAGCCGCGTCGGAGCAGGGTTCCACCGCGAGTCGCGGCCCGCACTTTCCGGAAGCGAAGGCGAAGCACTGCATCTTCCTGTACATGGAAGGGGGCCCGTCGCACGTCGATACGTTCGACCCGAAGCCGAAGTTGAGCGAACTGCATATGCAGGAGTTTCAGCGGAACGGCGAACGCCAGTCGGCGATGAGCAGCGGGAAGCGGTACTACGTCGAGAGTCCGTTCAAGTTCGCGAAGCACGGCGAGAGTGGAGCCGATATGTGCGATCGCTGGGAGCATCTTCCCCAAGTCGCCGATGAACTCTGCTTCTATCGCGGCTGTCAGGTCGAATCGGTGAATCACCCGACGGCGAACTATCACGTCAACACCGGCAACCGCTTCGGTGGCGATCCGTCGATCGGAGCCTGGGTAACGTACGGGCTCGGTTCCGAGAATTCCGATCTGCCCGGCTTCATCGTGCTGCCCGAACTTGCCTTCCCGCAAGGGGGAGCCGCCAACTGGTCGAACGGCTATCTGCCAACGGCGCTGCAGGGGACTCCACTCCGGTCGAAGGGCTCGCCGATTCTCGATATCGCCCCGCCAGCCGGTATCTCTCGCGAGCATCAGCGAAAGAATCTCGATTACCTGCAGGAGGTCAACGCGCGTCTGGCCGCCCGCCATCCGGAGCACGCCGATCTGGCGGCTCGCATGCAGAACTACGAACTCGCGTTCCGCATGCAGACGCAGGTGCCGGAGGTGCTGAGTCTCGACAATGAAACGCAGCAGACGCTCGACAATTACGGCATCGACCAGCAGCCGACCGATAACTTCGGTCGCCGTTGCCTTCTGGCCCGGAAGCTGGTCGAGAAGGGCGTCCGCTTCGTGCAGGTTTACGCGAGTACCTGGGACTCTCACGATTACATCGCCAAGGCTCACGGGGCGCTCATTCCGACGGTCGATAAGCCGATCGCCGCGTTGATTGCCGACCTGAAAGAGCGGGACCTGCTCGATGAAACGCTGATCGTCTGGATGGGCGAATTCGGCCGCACACCCGACAACGGAGTCCGCGGCGGTGGACTGGCTTACGGTCGCGATCATAACCCGAATGCGATGACGGTCTGGATGGCAGGCGGCGGCTGCAAAGCCGGACATACCATCGGAGCGACCGACGAACTCGGCGCGACGGCTGTCGAGAATGTGCACCACATCCGCGACTTCCATGTCACACTGCTGCGACTGCTCGGGCTGGATGACAACAAGCTGACCTACTACCACGCCGGCCGGTTCAAGCAGCTGAGTCAGTTTGGCGGACAGGTCATCTCCGAACTCATCGGCTGAGCCGCCGGCGTCCAGGTTCGCAGATTGATCCACCGGATCTCAGGCGGCTGGGGCATGTGATCCAGAAGTCGCGGAAACTCCGGATCAACCAGGCCAGCCGCGGCCAGTTCGTCCCAGTCGAGCGAAGCAGGGCGATCAGCCGACTTCAACAGGCAAAGTTCGCCGATCCCCAGCTCACCACAGATCCAGAGAGCGATCGAATCACTCGTCGTCTCCCAGCGTGGCTTGAGCGGTTGTGACGCGTGCTTTTCCAGTTGATTCACCCATCCCGACGGATCGATGATCGGCACCTTTGTGGAAGAGGGGCGAGAGAATTCTTCTGGAGTCGTGCAGACCTCGGATTCTGGCAATGTTCTCGCCAGTAACGAGGCGGTCAACTGCAGCGACTGCATGGCGATCGCGTGGGAGATTTCTTCGCCGAGCTGATGAATCCGGTCCCAGTCGCGGACCACATCGGCAGCCGTGCCTCCGCCGACGAGCAATAGCGGATGGCTGACGGTCGCGAGAACGTCCTGCAGTCGGTCGGACAACTCGGGCCAGTTGAGGAGACTGCCTCCGACCTTCAGCAGTGTCTGCTGTGACCAGGCTGGATTCTGCATTCTGTGCCTCTGTGGTGAAACTAATAGCCACTCCAGTGGACCGGCTACCTGGGCTGTTCCTTCGGGACACCCACCAGGATCTGGTCGTCGACGATCTTGATCGGGTATGTCTGGCAGCGGAGGGGGGACTTCGGGGAGTCGGCCCAGGCGCCGTCGTTGAGGCGGAACTTCCAGGCGTGCCACGGGCACATCACGAGGCCGTCTTCGACGTAGCCGCCGGAGAGGGAGGCTCCCTGATGCGGGCAGAAATCGCTGATGGCGAAGTGTTCGTTATTCGATTTGAACAGGCCGATCACGTGCCCTTCAATGCGGACCGACGTGCCCTGTCCGTCCTTCAGCTCGTCGAGCTTCGCGGCTGGATGGAACTCGTAATCGGTGTGTGCGTCGGTATTCTGCGGATCGTTCATAGGCCGAATTATGACGATCGCCGGGCAGGGCTGCAATCACGCTCGCGGCGGCAGAGAGTTGCACCGGCCCCCCGCTTTCGTAAACTGAAGTCACCTCAACGGCAGAGGCTCGTTTCGATTCTGCCGTCGACAACTCGAAGCGTTCCCTCCCCTTCCACCCCAGTGAGGACAGTCTCATGACGAGTTGTGCTGCTTCCGCGTCTCTGCTTGCCGCTCTGCTGCTGGCGATCAGCCTCCCTTCCCCCGCTCACGCCGAAGACGTTCAGGTCGCCTCGACCGACGTTCGCGAAAGTCGTTCCCTGGCAACCCGCCCCAACTGGTGGCGAGCCGTCCGCGACTGCAACACGAAGTTTCATCCGTGGCAGCCGCCCGGAACGTTGGAAGCATGGAAAGCCGAAGCCGAGGAGCTGAAGCGACGCATTCAAATCTCCCAGGGACTCTGGCCGATGCCGCCCAGGCAGCCGCTCGAACCGGTGGTTCACGGCAAGATTGAAGGGGACGGGTACACCGTTGAGAAAGTCTTCTTCGCCTCACGCCCCGGGCTCTACGTGACCGGCAGTCTGTATCGTCCTGCGAAAGTCGAAGGCAAGGTGCCGGGCATTCTTTGTCCGCACGGGCACTGGCCGAACGGTCGCTTTTATGATGCCGGTGAAGGAGGGGCAAAGTCGCAGCTCGATCAGGGGGCGGAATCGGAGGAAGTCGCCGCCCATCATCCGATGCAGGCTCGCATGGTGCAGCTTGCGCGGATGGGGTGTGTCGTCTTTCATTACGACATGATTGGCTACGCCGACCAGCAGCCGCTCGAACATCGCTGGGAATTCTCGACGGCGACCGATGGCGGATGGCTGATCGAGAACATGGGACTGCAGACGTGGAACTCGATTCGTGCTCTCGACTTTATCGAATCGCTTCCCGAAGTCGATCCGCAGCGGCTGGCGATCACCGGCTCCAGCGGCGGCGCGACACAAACGATGATGATGTGCGCCCTCGACGATCGCCTCATGGCCGCCGTCCCCGCGGTGATGGTTTCGACCGGCATGCAGGGGGGCTGCACCTGCGAGAACGCTCCGTATTTGCGAATCGGCACCAACAACGTGGCGATCGCCGCGGCGTTTGCTCCCAAACCACTCGGGTTGATTGGAGCCGACGACTGGACCATTCAGTTGATGACACTCGGCTATCCGGAACTCAAGCACATCTACGGACTCTACGGCGTGCCGGAGAAATTCGAAGCCTGGGTGCATCCTGAGTTCAAGCACAACTACAACCAGGTCTCCCGCACTCACATGTACGAGTGGTTTAATGAGTATCTCGGGCTCGATGCCTCCGTGGAAGAGAAGCCGTTCGACGGACTCACGCAGGCTCAGCTGACGGTCTTCACCGAGGAGCACCCGTTGCCGAAGGATGCCGCCGATGGACCGACGCTGCGACAGAGTATCATCGAAGAGAATCAGCAGTTGCTCACCCAACTGATGAGCTCCGCCGACAGCGATGAGTACACGCGGGTGATCGGTGGAGCAGCCGACATTCTTCTCGGCGGTGCTGCTCCGTCAGCGGATGATGTTCTGGTGGCCCTTGAGGAGAATCGCGGCATCGTCAGCCGGAAAGCGGACGGCAACACGGTGCCGGTGCGAATTGTTCCCGGCGAAGGCAACGAGGCTGTGGTGTACTGCAATCCGGAGGGAATGCAGCTGTCCGATCAGGACGTGAATGCCCTGCAGGAACGGTTTTCCGGCAAGGCGGTGATTCTCGTCGATCTGCCGGGGACCGGACACAATCGCCCGGAACCCGGGGCCGCAGCGGTCGATACCCGCTACTACGGCTACACCTCCGGCTACAACCTGCCGCTCGTTTCGCGACAGGTGCAGGACCTTCTGACCACGGTCATCGGTCTGAAAAACGAGCTCGATTTCAGCAGTGTTGTTCTGGCCGGAGCAGGGGATCCCGCCATCGCGGCTCTGCTGGCTCAGTCGTTACTGGGCGACAGTGTCGCAGCAGTGGACCTCGATCTGTCCGGCAACGTGCTGCGGGAGATCACCGACGTCAACGACCCGCTCTTCCTGCCCGGCTGCCTGAAATACGGCGGCTACGCCGGACTGGCCAGCGTCGATCCGTGTGAGAAGATCAGACTCCACGGCGTGTCCGATCAGAAGCGGAGTCAGTTCGAACCGCTAATGAAACGGGGAGCCGCAGTGGAGTTCGTGAGCAGATAGGCACGGTTGAAGAATACCCTGCCGGGCACGCCAGCAGGGTGTTCTCGTTTCGAGGCACGAATGGGGGCCATGTAGCTCCAGGCGACGTCGAGCTGTGGCCTTCTACTCGTGGCGGAGGGCTTCAATCGGGTCGAGTCTGGCGGCTGAGCGGGCCGGGTAGACGCCGAAGATCACTCCGATAGCGACGGAGATGCCGAAGGCCATCGGCAGGCTCCAGGGAGCGATCTGAGGTTCCATGTCGAGGAAGATCTTGCCAAATTCCGAGTCGCCTCCGCTGCCTCCACCGCCGAGGCCGAGCACGCTTACGGCGACAGATTTAATGGCCCAGAAGGCCCACGGCGTCATGAGGCCGAGAATGATCCCGATCACGCCGCCCGTTCCTGAAAGTACGATCGTTTCCGTGAGGAACTGATTGATGATGTCTTTACGTGTCGCTCCCAGGGCCCGACGAATCCCGATTTCTCGCGTCCGTTCGGTCACGGTGGCGAGCATGATGTTCATGATGCCGATGCCTCCGACTACGAGCGAAATCGCCGCGATGGAACCGAGCACCATGTTGAAGATCGCCCGGATCTGGTCGGCCTGTTTCAGCAGTTCCAGCGGAACGACGATGGCATAATCGTTGTCGGTCGCATGGTTGCGTTTGAGGGACTCCCGCACGACTTCGGCGGTCGGCAGCACATCCTTGCGGTCGTTGACCTGCAGCGTGATCTGGCTGAGCTCGACCTCTTCGGCACTGAAGGTTCCCGAGGTGAAGCGGATAATCAGATCGCCGAAGCGGCTGCTGAAGGTCTTGAGCGGAATGTAGACGTCGCTGTTGAAATCCTGTGCGGTCAGACTGCCGCCGATGCCACCTGATTCCTGACGCGCCTTCGTGTAGCCCACTACCTGATACGGCTGGTTGCTGATCATGATCGTCTTGCCGATCGGATCTTCGAACGGGAAGAGCTTATCGACGGTATCGGACCCGAGGACGGCAACGTTCTCGACGAGGTACTCATCCTGATCGGTGATGAAGCGACCACGAGCGATGTCGAGGTTATTCACGCTCATGTACTTGGCGTTGCAGCCGACCACGCGGACCGCCATCTTCCGGTCCTGAAAGCGAGCTTCGTGATTCGTTTCCCGAATCGGAATCGCGTCGGTGACGGTCGGGATCGAATCGTTGAGCAGTTTGAAATCATCTCGCAGGATGCCATACCGCAGCACGCGGCTGTTCCCACCGGAGCTCGACGTTGAACCTTCCGGCGGTTTCTTGCTGCGCACGATAATGTTGTTCGCACCCAGGGCGAGCACCTGCTCCTGGGCCTGTTTACTGGCTCCTTCGCCAATCGCGAGCATGGCGATGACCGAGAAGACACCGAACACGATTCCGAGCATCGTCAGTCCGGATCGCAGCCGCTGCAGCATCAGACTCTTGAGCGCCAAATGAACGGCGCGGAACGTCTGCTTCAGATTCATGGAAAAGCCTGAACATTTGCCGTGTGAGGATCTGGGGAGGGCGACCGGAGGAATTTCATGAGACCCTCCCGACGAAGCCGAAAGTCCATGATGCGTTCCGGGTTAATCCATCCATCATACGCAGCGGCACGGATGGGATAAAGAACCAGGGCGGGAAAAGATCACCTTTCATGCATATGTTGCAGCCGGTCGTGCGGGCTTCAACTCTCTGGTTCCACCGCAGCGATCTGTTCCGTCTGGCGCTCCTCTTCCTTTTCTTCCAGACGTCGGGCTTCGATGAGAGCCGAGGAAATCAGCCCCGTCGGAACCGCGACGATCCCCAGCCCCACCAGGAGCACGAAAAAGGTGAAGATTCGGCCACCGAGCGTGATGGGGTAAATATCCCCGTACCCGACCGTGGTCAGAGTGGCGATGGACCACCATAAACTATGAAACACCGAGCCGAACCGATCGGGCTGCTCCTGATGCTCGAAAAAGTAAATTCCGACCGCCGAGAGGTAGATCAGGATTCCCGCCAGCAGCCCGAAGACCGTCAGTTCGTCCTTCGAGAGGAGCAGAGCCTTGTGAAACCGGCAAATCGCCGTGCTGTAGCGGGCCAGTTTGAGGACGCGAAACAGTCGCATCAGACGGAAGGCCCGGACCGAACGGAGATCGATGCCGAGACCGATGTAGAACGGCAGAATCGAGATCAGATCAACCAGGCCGAAGAAGCTGAAGATGAACCCGAGCCGGTTCTCGGCGAACGCGACCCGCAGCAGATACTCCGCCGTGAAGATGCTGACGATCACGATTTCGATGAAGAACAGAACCCGCTGCACGGAGGGGGAAAGGTTCGGCAAGGTCTCAATCGAGAACGTGATCAACGAGAGGACAATCAGGATCTGAATGCAGAGGCTGAAGATCCGCGACGAACGCGAATCCTTCTCGTTGATCATTTCCGCCAGAACGTACCGGGCCCGCATCATTCCAGGAATTTGCCTTTGCTGAAGGTGAAACGTCCATCCTGGAAAGGAATCAGCTCTCAATGTGACGGAACACGTTGAATCGCGTGTACTCCCAGTGGCGATACAGCTCGTTGCCGGAGAGCAGGTTCTGATGCGTATTCATCGTGGCGACCTTGCCCTGATAGAGCAGCACGATCCGATCGCAGCGGCGGATGGTCGACATCCGGCTCGGGATGACGATCGTTGTTCGCCCCGGGCAGATCTGATCGTAGGCATCGTCGATCATCGACTTGTCTTCTTCGCTCAGCTGCACGTCCGGCTCTTCCAGCAGCAGCATCGCCGGGTTTCGTAACAGCGCCCGGGCCAACCCGAGTCGATACGCCTGACCGGGACTCAACTGCTCGCCATGTTCGCCGAGAACGGTTTCATATCCCTGCGGCAGACGTTGAACGAAGTTGTGAGCGTGCACCTTCTTCGCGGCATTGATCGCATCGGACTGCGTGTAGTTCGGGTCGCCGCAAAGGATATTCTCCATCACGTTGCCGGTGAAGTACAGATCGCGTCCACCGACATAGAGTGTTTCAGCCCGTAACGATTCGAGCGTGACCCATGCGATGTCTTCGCCGTCGATCAGCACCCGGCCTTCGTGCGGCTCCAAAAAACGCGGCAGCATATAAAGCATGGCCCGCGCTTCGAGCGGATTGGCAGAAGCGATGACCGTCATCCCGCCCGCCGGCACTTTGACCTCGAATTGATCGAGCAGCCTCTTGCCGGTCAATCCGGGCAGGCTGTAAGTCACATTCTCGAAGGTGATGAACCGCGAGAGCGGATCGAGGAACTTCGCCCCGACAGCCTGGCCGACTTCGGGGATCTGGTTCAGATAGCGGTAGATTCGTTCCGCCGCGAGAGCCGTTTCGTGGCGGATGCCGATCAGATCCCGCAGTCGGGCGAGCGGTTTGTAAGCCGCCACGAACACAAGACTCAGGATCACCACCTCCGCGACGTGCATGCTTTGCGGATGCTCGGCGGGCAGCAGCATCTTGTTACCGACGAGAATCGCCAGCAGCAGAAACACGAGGACGACCATCACCCAGCAGAGCCAGCGGGAGAGAATATCACGCCGGCGGACTGTTGTGGACGTGGTCGAAAGCTGCTCGAGGAGACGCCCGAAATTCGAGTTGTCGTAGTTCTCCATCGAGTAGCCGCGGATGAGTCGGGTTTTCGTCAGGCTCTCGGCGAGCACGTTCCCGCGAAGTTCGGCCTGCGATTCGGCCAGCTTCCTGGAGGCATCGAACCGGGACCGTTCCCGGGCGACCAGCCACCAGCAGAGCAGCAGCGGGCCGAGCATCTGCACGAAGACACGCGGACTCACGATCAGCCCCAGAACGACCAGCATCGCCAGGGCCACGGGATGGAAGATCAGCCGGTAGACATTCGCGGTGACGCCATCCTGAATGGTCACGGTATCGTTACGGAACAGCTCATGGGCGGTTCCGACCTGCATATCCAGCAAGTCGCTGGGGCCGAGACGCATCGCCTGACGGTGCAGCGAGCGACGCATCTGGTTGGAGACAGTCATCCCCAGCCGAGCCGCCAGCAGCCGGCAGCGAACGAGAATCAGCCCCCGCAGCAATCCGAGAATCGACCCGACCGCGAGCAGGATAATCAGAGCGGAAAAGTTATCGAGCAGCATCGGGACCTGCGCGGCGAGCCGGCTCAGAGGCTCCGCCCAGATGCGATCCTGGAACGACCAGAGCGAATGCAGGATGCCCCGGTTCTGCAACTCGATGTCATCGGGAAGCACTTCTTCCTCGACTGGATAGACCAGATCAAGCATAGGCCCGAAGCGTTCGCGGGCAGCGGCTATCTCCGAGCCCTGCAGCAGAATCGAGCCGCGGCTCACAAACAGGTCGACAATCAGCAGGCCGACCAGAAACATCAGAGCGAGCAGCAGAGAGGAGAGCACGGACAGAGCCATCAGCTGGATCGTGCTCGACTGCCGCCAGAGCGAACGCGGAACGAGCTTCTTCCACGTCGACTGCGCATCGTTGTTGAACGTACTCACGGTGTCACCTCGAAGATCGCATCTCAACAGGGAAGGGAGCGATTCCCGGGGACAGAGGGACAAAGTCTCATCGACTCGTCCTGGCCCGTTCGTGCAGTCCGCTGCGGTGTCGACATTCCGGCCGCCCGACATCCGGTCCATCGGGTGGGAACTTCTGGAAGACGACAGACAGCAGATGCGACGATTCCGTTCACCGATGAATCACCGGCTCATCGTGGATTCCCCGATGAGCCATCAGTCCATCATACCGGCTCGGCCCCGCGCGGCCAGTCTTTACCGGTCCGGACGCGACGGCTTCGACGAATCCCACTGCGAAGGATCGCTCGATCGTCACACTACGCGAGATCGCGGTCCTCGAACAGAATAAATGCGAGCAAAATCGCCCCGGCACAGTAAGCCAGACCATACAGGGCCGCAAACCCGAGGTAATCGGGAGGAACCAACGTCCCGGTCGCAATCGAAGCACTCATGTTGAACGCATCCAGGTTCGGCAGCACCGTCGCGAACAAACGAGCCACGAAGGAGACGAACTCCAGCTCCTGCCGCGTTTCACTGCTCTGCACCAGAACCGGCGTCAGGTGACCGATGACGAAGATCGCGAACATCACCGACAGGTTCACCACCATCGGCAGACGGGTCGAGATCACCACGCTGATCGCGGCCATCACGGCGACCTCGAAGAAGATCAGCAGGATGCCCGGCAGAACCTGAATAATCGGGGCGATCCGTTCCGGCTGGAACCAGGCGTACTGGATTTCGGAGCCGAACAGAGTGGAGTCGACCCACCGGAAGTATTCCGGCACCTGCTTGCCGGCTTCTTTCATGTCGTAGCCGACTTTGTAGTAGGTCAGCAGAGCAAAGGTGATGACGACCGGGATCATGAAAATGACCACGCCCTGCAGCAGCCCCAGATACTTTCCGACAATGAACTGCCGCCGAGTGATCGGCTTGCTCAGCAACGTCATCGCGGTTTTTCCTTCGATCTCGTCCGCGATGCTGATACTCGACGTCCAGATCGCCAGCAGCAGGCTACAAATGAGCACCGTCGCCAGCCCGCAGTCGAGGAACATCTTCGTGTCGTCCCCCATCGAGAAGAAGGGGATCCAGGTGTTGAGCAGCATCACCACGATGGCGACCAGCAGCAGCGAGAAGAACATCGGCTGCCGGACCGACTCTTTCGACGTCGCCCGGGCGATCACGCCGAATTTGGTGAAGCGGTTCAGCCCGAACAGCACGATCAGCCCGATCAACGCCACCAGGGCCGTCCAGCCGTATCCGGCCAGCGGATTGGTCGGCATGGTCGGGTCCAGTTCGGGAACATCCTGAGCCAGCAGTGACAGTTTGGCGATAGCTTCGATCACGGAACACTCGATTGCAGAAAGAGTTCGGACAAATCGGAATGACAGGAGAGAGGGGCGCAGCGTCGCTGTACCGGCTTCTCCGGGGAACATCAGATAATCCCCGTACGTCAAAAAGGTCGCAAGCGTTGGTCGCGGATTTTTTTGGCAATCAAAAAGATTCCCCGCCCCCCTCCGCACGACCCGCAGCCTCCGCCACCCCCGCTCCCGCCCCGATTGTAGAATTGACAATGGCCCCGAAGATCATTTTTTGTCGAGAAAACAGGCCCCAAACCCGCGAACCGAGCCGCCAGAGGCCCTGTCTGTCGAGGGACGCCAGAAACGATTGCAGGACTGGCGCCGTTCGATACAATGCAGACCGGTTGAAAACCACACGGGGTGTAGCTCAGCTTGGTAGAGCGCTACGTTCGGGACGTAGAGGTCGCAAGTTCAACTCTTGTCACCCCGACTCAAAAAGCCCGCCGACGGAGAACGTCGGCGGGCTTTTTGTTTGCGCGAATCACAGAGCGACAGCGGCGACAATGCAAAGGCTTGTGGCTCAACGACAAGAATGCCGTCATCGGGCTGTCGAAGATGAACCCGTTGCAATGGGGTTCAGCGGTCAAGAAGAGCTTGTGCAAAGAGGCCTGCCGCCGGGTGCCACTGGCGTCTCGCCAGTGCTGAATGTGGACGCCCGATAATTTGAATCTGTTGTCCGGCTGCACGGAGAAGCCCCCCTGTGCGAGTCAGGTCGACCGAAGCGAGAGCACTGGCGGAACGCCAGTGGCACCCGGCGCCCGCTTTCAATGCGGAGACGCAAGATCGCCGAAGCCGAGACGGACCGCGCGCAACTGGCTAATGCCTCCAATCTCCCGGCCGCGACGAGTGATTGTTCATGTGAATGCGTCCGGCTTCGCGGCTCCCGTGCTTCTTTTTGTTATCCGACGATGCTATGTGTCATCGTCGGTCTGCTCTTGTGGCCATCGGTGATGAATGTAACCAACCAATTCGTCGTTGTCATTGTACAGTTCGAAACGGTGCCGCATGTCAGCAGCGGTCAACGCAGCAGAGACGCGTCCGGCATCCTTGAGCATCTTCTCAACTGTGCTCGCGTCTGCATCGAATCGCGGATGACCGAGGTCTCCCCCGTATTCTTGAAACGCGAAGTGTTCGCAGTCCTGTAATCGGATCGAGTATCGTCCGACGTAGACCGAGAAGCCAGCGGTCTCCATCAGCCGCGCCATCTCGGTTTTGGTTGGCCACTTTTCAAGTTGGCCATGCAGTCGAACGTTGGAATCCATGAGCAAGTTTTGATTTAGAGACTATCCGAAAACCCCTGCGGAGCATTTGCGATTGAAGAAAAAAGCGGACCCTCCCATTGTGGTGTTATCAGACATCACACAAAGGAGAATCCGCCATGGAACGGTGTTCGGTCGTTCCCCAGTTTGTGACATCCGAGGAGTCTTGGCAAATGATCCGCCCTTTGCTGCCGAAATACCCGACGTCTCCCAAAGGCGGGCGTCCTCGAACCCCGCTGAGGAAAGTGGTCGATGCCATTTTTACTGCTCAGTGCCATGTTCGTATCGCGAAACAGGACGAGCATGCGCGAGGAATGATTCGTGCGACCGCTCCGCTTTCGGCATCATGCTGGGTGTCCCCAGCTGATGCGTAGCAGCGACCGGGGTGGCGAAAGTCAGAAAGACGTTTGTCACGAGACTAATCGTGAGCTCGAAGGCTCCATGCTCCTCGCGACATGGTCCCGCGCATGTTTGCCCTGCTTCGCGATGCAAGCATGGCACCGGGCTGCCCCCCACCCCGTATTCGCTACTTCGGAAGAGATGCGATTTCGTCGGCCGTTAATGCGCGATCGAAGACCGCGAGGCCGCCGAGGGTTGCACCGAGGAAGTTTCCTGGCTTGCCGGCGACATTCACAGACCCGACAGTGAAGTCCGCTCCTTCCTTTCCCCCGTCGAACAACCCTTGCGGATACGGAAAGGGATTCATGCCTTCCGCTTCGCTCAGGCGGCCGTTGAGGTACAGCCGGACTTCCTTGCCATCGTATGTCATGGCGAGGCAATGCCACTCGCCCATGGGGACTTTCTGCCCCGACGTCGCGTAGGTAATGCAGGCCACCTCGGCCGGAGTTTTTCCCCCGATGGAGGACACATGCCCCTGGAACCGGTCCTTCGAGGAAGTTCGCGTCATCGTCCTGAAATCGGTTTGTCTAGCAGCGTTCAGAAACAGGCAATACTGCCGTTTGCCGCGTGTCTCATCCCAAACCCCTGCGATCGCCTGCCAGTGACTTGTCTTGTCGCGGCGGATCCAGGCCACGACCGTGACTTCCGCATCCTCGCCGTGAATATTCAGCGGGCCGATTTTCTCCCGCGGGATCGACAGCCATTGTCCCTGATTGATTTTAATCGCCGTGCCGAACGGGCCGGCCTCCAGAGTCTTGATGGGGCCATTCTGCTCCTGGAGTTCGAGCGTGGGAGTCACCAGGGATTTCTTCGCTTCCCCTTCCGCATCCGCGAAGGTCCAGAAGGCGACAAGGTTGGGAACCTCCTTAACTTGCTGAACCGCCTGTTCCGGCGTCGCGGTAACAGAGTTGACCCACCAGCAGCAGAGGAGAATGAACGAAGCGTGCATCATCGGATTTGCCCAACGTGTTTCACAGGAGAAGCAGCGTATAACCCGGAGGCTGCCTTTTCGCCAGCATAACACGCGAACTCCGCCCGGTGCCACGCTCGCATCGTGCAGCAGGATGAGCATGTGTAAGGAGCGACTCCTGCAACCGCTCCGCTGTCCCTTTCCTATCGGGTGGCGAAAGCCACAAGTGCCGTCGCCCCATGTCTACCGGCCGCATCCACGAGAGTTGACTTGCATGGCATAAGACCAGGGCACATCGCCGGCCGATGGAACCGGCCCGGGTAACTGGCATTTTTTCGTTAGGCGCCATATGGCGGCGACGTGAAGCCTTGAAACAAGTCTGGAATCGAAGTACGCGACGCAGAGGCCAGTCCATCGTCGTTAATCCAATAGTAATAGTCTTGGCGAATCACCGGATAAATTGTCACAGCAACCCTGAAGAAATCCATAAGGCATGAGTTAAATATCATTACTGCCTGATATTTGCCGTGATGCGATATAAACGCATCAAGTGCCGCGTCGTCCCCGTGGTTGGATGAGCTGTGGAGCAAGCCGGCACCGTACATGAACATTCGGATGATCTGACGGCGAGTCTGTCCGTTTGTATTGAACGGGGCAGGTGGAGCATCAATGAGTGACTCGAATGACCTTTCTCGTTCGTTGACCCACCACCGTTTCCGGTCGTCGCCTGCGTGAGCAATGTATGCCTCACATGCTTTGGTGACCAGTTTGTCGACTGCGTGAAGCTGCCGAAAATACGCCAATACGGACATTGTGTCTTCATCATCCGGAAATTCGGCTTCGAGAAGTCTTGACTCACCGGCCCGCTTGTGGATCAACGACGTGACAAATCTCGGTGACCGGTACCACTCGCTTGCATGGATTCGCTCAACGACGTCCAGAAACTGCGCGATTGTGTTGGCCCGTTGCGTGGTCCAATCGCGGATGTTTACGGCCGAAACGGGCCCCAATTTCAATACGGTTTCGGGATCACCAACGATGATCGGGAATTCTTGCCCAGATACATGCTGCAGCATTTCATATTTCGAGATCGGTGTGCCTGTTTCGTCTTCGAAGTACTCAGTGTCAACGCTAATGGTTTGAAAACCGCGATCATGCCGTAAAGGATCAGTGGAAAATGCTTGAAGATCGTTGCCAGGGATTTCCGTGAAGAGTTCTCGATACTTGAGCAGATGCGAATCGTAGTTAGGCGAACCAACGGACATTGTCACAACGGTTTCTTCGAACCCCACGGGTTTGTGCGAGGATTCGTTGCGTTTCGAGGCGTCGACAATCGCGAGAATCTCAGCGACCTGCTCAGGTGCAAGTTGCGCCCAGTCGAGCCAATACCAGCGATCGTATACGGGCAGCGGGTTTTCGCGGCGTCGATCGAAGCAGGAGATCGCCCAAATGAGAACGGGAAGATCGCGTTCGTCGTTCAAGAATGAGATCCTCCCATAATCTATTGGATTCGGCTTTGCACCTAACCTGTTTACAGAACAACCATCACATCACCATCCGACATAGCTTAACCCCTCGGACGCACAGCCCGCCAGCATGGCCATATGGATACTACACGGCTGCTGCATCGTTGTCGAACGGCTTTCTCTCGCGGCCGGGTCCGGCTCATTGGGTTGCATTTCCTCCTGCTGATGTTTTGCTTACACTGCTCGCTTGCCAAAAACGCCGGAGATTCGGTCCTTCGCCCGTCTCGTGGTGTTCTGGCAAACTGGAAACATCCACCTGCTCTCCAAGACTTTTTAAGAGCCGACACACTTCTTCTGGCTCATTGAGGTGCAATGCTCATGGCTGCTTCGACATCAATTCTCGCGGATAAACTGCACGAATACCCCAAACAGGACGTGATCGACGGAACCGGCGGAGGAGCGGATGCGGTTCTCGATGACTGCCTCAACCAGCACGGCGGGGTGCTGCAACTGCTGCATCGCTACGCCGGCCGGACGTTCTGCACGCCCGGAAAACGCCTGCGTCTCGACGACGCGTCGTACTACCCGGACTACATGAACGGCACCGGGCTCGACGAAGTCTGGATGTGCTGCACCGTCCCCATCGTCACCGGCGTCATCGACACCCGCACGAACAAGGCTCCCTTCCGCGAAGGGGAAGCCCACGTCCTCACCCCCGGCGGGCAGGTGATCTCGCTGCAGGATCTGATCACGGCTAATCCGCATGCCATCATGGGCGAAAAGGTGACCGCCCTGGCGAAAGAGCTGTTCGGCGACCCGACCTGGCCGATCGTCTCCAAGAAGTTCGACAACCTGAACCCGATCCCGGACCACCTGCACTGGACGAAGTGGGAAGTCTACGACATCAACTCGTTCGACAACCCCGGCGTCAGCCCGTCGCACTACCACACCACGGCCATGGGGCTGTACCCGTTCGTAACGAAGGACAAGTTCCTCGAATGCATGAAGAGCTTCGGCAAGACCGAATACAACGGCGTCCGCCATCTCGCTCCGCATGTGATGATGAAACTCGATGACGGCTTCGTGATGCCGAACGGCGTGCTGCACTCGCCGACCGACCTCTGCACCCACGAACTGCACGTCACCATGGACGAGCACTTCCTGGCCGAAGACCTCACGCTCGACGGCCGAATCGGCGCAGCCGATGCCTTCTACGCCTGCCGCGAAGAGGACTACCCCAAAGACAAGCACGAAGACTGGGACTACCTGGTCGAGAAGTTCGACTTCGAAGCCAATCAGGACCCCGACTTCGTCCTGAAGAATTCACGGCCGGCGATCACAGCCGAAGAATTCGCCGGCGACGGCGTCGACGCCAAGTGGATCGTGTACGGCGACATCCTCGGCGACCAGAAGTGCTCGATCCTCCGCCTCTTCGTGCAGCCGGGCGCCAAAACGACGTTCCGCCCGGAAAGCCCGACGCTGTTCCACACAAACGGCGGCAGCGGCCGCGTGGGTGGACTCGAAGTTCGCTACCACCAGAACATGGTCCTCGGCGAACTCTACCCGGAAATCGGCTTCATCACCCAGACCGCCCTGAACAACGGCGGCGTCGAAATCGAAAACACAGGCAACGAACCCCTCGTGCTGACCTTCGACTTCCCGCAGAATGCACATTCGAAGACGCCGGGGACGAAGTAGTTGCTTGATGCCGGTCTCTCGCAGGACCGCCACGGCTCATTGAAAGAAAAGTCCTCCGACGGAATGTTGGAGGGCTTTTCTTTTTAGATCAGATTTAGCTATGTGGCGAACCCCCACGGTTGAAGGTGAGTTGGTCAGCAAACGGAGGCAAAGCGAGACGCTGGAGAAGGATCTCCAGTCGCGTCTCAAAAGCTCTCAATTCATCCTCCGCTTCTTGCACAGCCTCGGCTAAATCGGCAAGTGAGATATCAAATCGCTCGACGAATGGCTCTGAGAATTGTTCCCATTTATCGATACAGCAGAAGAACGCCCGCCCGTTTTCAAGAATAATCTCTGGCTGAGGATGTCCTTCCCAGAAGAGCTCGCTTCCTTGTGAAAGGAATTTCCAAAAGCGAATGTCACTCAGATCACCGCAACATTGAGGCGCCAAAAGAATTCGGCCGACTTCCTCAAGAACGTATCCTCCGAACATCGGAATCGGGTCCTCGTCACCTTCTGCCGCAAGATTCAGACGATCCCTTACCAACTTTTCAAGATTGAACTCGCTGATCGCATCGAAGCGAAAGAGAAACAGCCCTTCTCGAATCGGCGTCATCGGCATTTCGAATCCGGCTTTGCGGTGAATTAGAACCCGATACTCCTCCCAGGTCGCAGAGTGTTTCGCAACAGGATAGAGCGATGGCGGATCAGTTTCAGGATTCCCATAAGCGATGTAGATGACTGGTACAAGTTTCATTTGTCGAACACCGCCTGTTGAGGCTCTTGAGCTCAGCGTCGAATGAATTCCAGGAACTCACTGCACTACTTATTACTCAGTCGAGTAAGTGTCTGTTACCAGACTGAGGAGTTGGAACAGGCCACTCATCGGTGTTCTCTAAGGCGAGTCCGTAGGGCCCTCCCTCTCCGTGAGAAAAACTTCATCACATGAGCGAATAGCTGAAACGATATTGAGCAAGCATCGACCGCAATAGCGCTCTGCAGGAACAGTGAATGCGGCCCCCTCAGGCTGATATTTACCGGATTCTGTCACCAACTCCTCGCACGCCGGGCAAGCCGTTCGACAAAGCACTTCCGTTTCGTCATGTGGCATTTCCGACAAGCGTTTCGTTGAACGTTCGAGTCTTGTGATGGCGTTAGCAATATCCCGTGACTCTTGAAAGTGTTTCTCATTCAGCCATCGGAGGGCAGCAAACGCAGGTTCCACGATCAGGTACAATTCATTTCTAAGTTGACCAGTCGCGAGTGTAATCTTCTTAGCGAACTTCAGCACATAGTCGAGTTGATTCGAAGCCGCGCAAATGTGTGGAGCTCGCGGGTGGTTCCCCTCAAGCATGATGCTCGTCCTGTTTCTGAGGTTGGCCCTACCGGCTTGCCTGTGGTGCCTTTCGGATTTCGACACGACGAGGATCGTCGTTTCTTCGAACACGAAGCATGCCCACATGCACATCGTACTCCGGTTGGACCCGGCCACTAGGTTTGGTTCTTACCTGCATTGTGCAGCAAATCGAGGTGAGCAAGGGCGGCATCCATTGTGTCAAAGAGAACGGTCGTCGGGTCAATTCCGGCTTCATCTGCCATAAGCGATTTAAGCCCCTTGCGATTCCTGTCAGAGACGACTGCAACAACTGGTAAGTCCGAATCAACATAATAGCGCGAGCCGGCCGCAAACGGGCAAAGCATCATGTCTCCCCATTCATAGCCCATCTCACGAAGATCGAGAATGACACCAACGGAATCAAACGCGGCGATTCCAGCACGTACCATCGCGTCCATGTAGATTGCATCCGAGTCGTTGGCACATCCAAAGCCTGAGGTTCCGGAAAACCGGACGACAAGAATCTCAAGGTGCGGTGGAGATGGCAGTGAAGTCTCGAAGTACGCATGGTTGATCGAGACATCACGG
Source organism: Rubinisphaera margarita (assembly GCF_022267515.1). Lineage (NCBI taxonomy): Bacteria > Pseudomonadati > Planctomycetota > Planctomycetia > Planctomycetales > Planctomycetaceae > Rubinisphaera > Rubinisphaera margarita. The sequence continues at coordinate 183,348 of NZ_JAKFGB010000015.1, forward strand.
CGAATGTCGAGAGGCTTCAAATTCATCGGAGTATTCGTCCTCTTACAATTTGAACCGCGCCCAACCTGTGCAGATATTCAGGCGGAGATGCCGCTGTAGTGTACGGGTTATTCGGCAGCATTTCATGTGCTGGGAAATAGATTCCTATCTCTCAACTCGCTCAATCTCAAGGGCACAAACGCGGCATGAAACACGCCCCAGAGGCGCCACTGGCCCCCCGGATGATCGACGTGGGTTCAATCCGTGCCGCTCGAAGGTCCCGATTGCCGATACCCCTTCTCCCGAAACGCTCGGCTATTCATTGCCTCCCCCAATCCATCCCAGTCCGGGCTCGGATTCACAAACTCCGGGGATTGGTTGGCGGCTTCGTCGAGGACGATGGTTTCGTTTGTGGTGAGCTGGCCGCGTGAGGTTTTGCGGTGGACTTTCGGGCAGGAGGTGATGAGGCAGTTGTTGAGGGTGACCGGTTCTTTGGCTCGGTCGTCGGTTTGCACGGCTGCGGTTCGCATGGCGTGGAATGTGGAGCGGTTGACGGTGATCGGGCCGCCGTTGCACCACAGCCCGCAGGAGGCCCAGCCGGTAAAGCAATTCTCGAGCGTGGCGGATTTCCAGATGCGGATGTTTCGCGAGTTGCCCAGAGCAACGCAGTCGGTGAGTTCGACGGCGTCAACTTTCAAATCGAACCCGCCGTCCTGATTACGAATGCCCCGGCAGCGGACGAACCGCACATCGGTGGTATTCCCCTCGACCACGAAGCCGTCGCCGTTTTTGTAGCTCTTCTTCTGCAGCGGCATGCGGTTGTTGCAGGCGAGGCAGTCTTCGAACAGCAGCTCGGAGTTGGGCTCGCCGCCGTTATTCACCAGAAAGCCGAAGGGGAACAGTTCCGTCTTCGTTTCCCAGTCGGCGTCCCCCTCGGAGCAGTCAGCGGTGCACTGCCGTAGACTCACGCGATTGCAACCTTCCTCAAAGCGGAAGGCGTGCTTGGTGTAACGGCTGAGATCGCAGCCTTCGAGCAGCAGGTCGTCGCAATTGGACAGATAAAACCCATGCCGAAACCGCCGCATGTCGACGTCGTGAAAGACCAGCCCACGGCTGTTTGTGCCCTGCTTGTCTGGCCGCGCGAGCACGCAGTTTTCGTAATCCTCGATTCGCAGGTTCTCCATCCGAACGTGTCCCACCCCCGGCTCGATCCGCACCAGCGTGGCTCCCTTGTCCGGATCCTCTTCCGACCAGGACGACGCGAAAACCGGCAGGCCGTCGCCGCGATCGACGCCGGAGATCGTCTTGACCGCCCCCTCACTGCCGCCGTTGGAAATCGACAGCCGTGCGTCGGTGTAACGTCCACTGCCGATGAGCAACCGGTCGCCCGGCTGCAGCGTCTCGTTCACCACGCTCGACAGCGACTCCTGCCCGAACGCATTCTCCCAGCTCGTCCCGTCTTTCTGCCCGGCCCCTCGCGGCGTCAGGTAGAACTCGGCTGCATGAGCAAAACCGGGCAAACAGGTGATCGCAATCAGAATGCAGAACGCGCGCATCATCGTATGACTCTTTCTTGTGGACCGACTGGTCAAAAGACAGGAATGGCGAAAGCCGTGGCACCGGGAATCGGGTCGTCTGGAGTATAAAGGGAAGAACTGGCGGGATGCCAATGGCGCGGGAGCATTACGCGTCACCGCTTCAACGCCTGCAGGTCCTCCAGTGTTTTGCCCGCCTCATCCTGAAACTGTTCGTCACTGATGGTCATACTGGTGATGCGGTCGATGCGGAATTCGCGGAAGTCCTGGCGGAGTTCGCACCAGGCGGCGAGGAGCCAGACCGGGGCGATGAAGACGAGGCTGAGCGGGCGGATGCGGCGGCGGGATTCGTCGCCGTATTTGTCGCTGTAGTGGATGTCGACCCAGTGTTGGCTGCGGATGGCCCGGCGGAGTGCGGCCAGGTCGATGGTCAACGGCAACGCGTCCCGGCTGGCGCAGGCGTAGGCGGCGGATTGTTTTGCTTCGGCGGCCAGGGCTTCCGGCAGCACGGCTGCGATTTTCTCGAACGCCCGGCGGGCGGAATGGGCCAGCTCGGGATCGCCCCAGCTTTCGACCATCTGAGCCCCCAGCGACAACGCCTCCAACTCGTCAACATCGAACATCAACGGCTTGACGACATAGTCCCGGCTGAGCAGGTAGCCGAGGCCGGCTTCGCCGACAATCGGCACGCCGGACGTTCGCAGGTCGGCAATGTCGCGGTAAATCGTGCGGACGCCGATCTCCATCTCCGCAGCCAGTTCCTCGCCAGTGACCACCTGACGGCGTCCTTTGAGGTACTCCACAATTCGAAACAGACGGTCGGCACGACGCATCGGATTGATTTCCAAGAAGTTTTCCCGTCCTGACAGTCTCCTGACAATACGCTGTCAGGAGGGCTCTGTAAAGTTCCTGCGTGGGGTCGGCCAACGCAGTGCACGCACCAGGTTTCGATTGGACGGGTGGCCAGTCCGCCTCAGCGGGCGGGTCGCGTCAGCGACAAGAGGCAGCGCCATCCGCGTCTTATCGGGTGAAATCATCCGGTCTCGCAGAAATACGGTCCATGGCGCGGCCTCTTATGACTTCGTCACCCGCCCGTGCCGGACGGGCCACCCCCATCTTGTTTCCAGAGACTTTCCACACTTCATGCCCATGGGGGCATTGGCTAACAGGCATCAGTCCGGAAAGCCAAGTCATTCCTCAACGAAAGAACACCATGAAACCCGCAGCCGCCAGTACTCTGTCCGATACGCAGGTCGAAGTTATCCGCAGTTTCGCCGCCCCGCTCGAATCGGTCTGGAATGTGTTTACTCAACCCGAGTTGGTCAGCCGCTGGATGCCGAGCCCGCCCGGCTGGTCGATGCCGGTCAGCGAGATGGATTTTCGGATTGGCGGGACCTATGAGAACCGCTTCCGCGATGATCAGACCGGCCAGGAATTCGGCCTCGTCGGTGAATTCCGCGAGATTGAGCCCATGAGCAAAATCGTCCACCACGAACGCCATTACGTGGGCACTCCCGGAGTGGACTCCGACATTCCCTCGGTCATCACGATCACATTTCAGGAGACCGACGGAGTGACCACCGTCACTACGCTGCTCGACTACCCCACCCCGGAAGCCCGAGAAGCCGCCCTGGCCACCGGCATGATTGAGCTGATGGAAATGGGGTATTGCGTGATTGATGGGCTGATCGCGGGGTGATGCGGAAAGGCTGCGCTGGTTCCGATGGTGTCTCGCGCTGTCGATCGTCATCCGAAAAGCATGCCCACGGCAAGCGTGGGCATGGCACCCGGCGGCTTCCATTCCGGAGACGGCTTGCGTTACGCTGCAGTCCTCTCCTCCGTGTCCCCGACACGTGACCTTTATAACACCGGCTACAACTTTTCCCGGCAGTCCTCCATGAATGAACTCCGCAGCCTGCACTTCGAAACTCTCGGGGCAGCCGTCGATGATGCTCGCGGGCTTTTGGCGTCTGGTTACACTCGTCAGGGGAACTGGTCGCTCGGGCAGATCTGTCGGCATCTGGTTCTGGTTCAGGATCCGAGTCTCGATGGCTATCCGGGGTGGATGTCGTTGTTCGCTCCGCTGCGTCCGGTGATGCGACGATGGTTGTTGCCCAAAGTGTTGGGGCCAGATTCCCCTCGCGGTATTCGGACCGCTTCGATGTTCGTGCCGCCAGACCGCCTGGACGATGCCGCTGAGGTGGAAGGATTCTCGGCCAGCGTCGAACGATTGATCAATTCCTCGGGGGAGTTTGCTCCGCATCCGGCGTTCGGCCGAATGCCTCGTGAAAAGATCCTCGCAATTCACACGGCCCACGCGGCTCATCACCTGAGGTTCCTGTGCGTCTCCCAACTTCAGAAGGAGAGCTGATTTTGCACTGCAGAACGTCATCCGAGAACGCATGCCCACGGCAGTCCGACCGGGTGCCACTGGCGTCCCGCCAGTGCGCTCGTGCTTTCGCGAAGAACTCTTCATGGCAGAGACAACCGAACAACATGCCCAACGCGGGCCGGGCCCGGGTCAATTGAACCAGATGGCGAAGCCGATGAACTCTCCGCGAAAAAGACGTCTCATTCGCGAAAAGACTTCGGCGTCCACCGGCCGCTTTTGTACTTCCTGGTACGATTCCAGATAGGGGGTCGCGGCGGTTCCCTGAATCCAGAGGATCAAATCAAACCGTCTCGGCTCAGTGAAAACGCGGTTCAGGTTGATCCCGTAGGATTTGTTAACATTGGGCCCTACAGGTGTTGTGACGCGCGGATTTCCCCGCCAGTACGGCAGCAACCTTTCGCCCTGGAATACGGCCTGCAGTTCCTTCATCACTTCAATCCAGCCGGAGATCATTTCGTCGGTGATCGCAACGTTGGGAATGACCCCCGTCTGTTCCGAATTTGGTAACCATTCCCGATCATTGTCCGTCTCTGCCGTGATCAGTGCCCAGGACTGCGGGCTCAATTCAGTCATGGCGATCAGATGCTCGATACTGGATCGCATCTTCTCCCGATCGGCGACTTCGAAGTTGATCAAATGGATGAAGGCGATGAGATCGGCGATGTTTTCAGCACGAAATCCCATGAACATCCCGACTCCTTCCTGCTGCAGTTGAGGGAAGTCCGATTGCACGTCAGGATAAAACAGATGGGCCGTCCGCTGAAAAAGATCGTTCCAGTCGTGGGCCAGTACAAACTCGCCCATCGCCATCAGCAGGTGGCAATATCCTCGTAGCCACAACACATCCCCCCCATCAAACGCGATGACGAAGTTCTTGCTCGTGTTTTCATTCACATTGCGGTTGAACGTCGCATAGATCTTCCAGAACGCTTCCGATTCGCCCACCTTGCCATCCGCGTTCAAGTCGAGGCGGGTTTCCCCGATATCGACTGGCAACTTGACGTGGTCGACATCGACCTGGGACAGGGTCGCTTCGGCAACCTCAAGACCACTCACAAAGTTCTGAAAGATGGCTCTCGCTTTGGGATAGCTGATCTGTTCCGGATGGGGATTCGGCGGAACTGGAATTCGCATGAAAGGAATATTGCGGGCGCGATTGAGCACGCCGTACCGATACTGGTCCTGTGCCAGCCCTTCGACGGCCTGCAGAAACTGCATGACCCCCAGTCCAAACTGCAATTCGGCATCATCTTTAGCGGCTTGGGATCTCCTCTCGAAGTCGGAGATGCCCTCTTCCAACCGCCCGGTGTTGAGATACTCCTGCAATGGCGTCTCTCCAGCCGAACAAGGCGATGCCGCTGATGGCGGGAGCGAGAGTGCCACGAGAATCAAACAGCTGATGATCGACCGACTCATGACAAAGGTCTCCGTTCCAGCACGTGGGTTTGGGGGATAGCCGAGACGCTCCCTGCACGATACCAGATGTAACGAACACTGCCCAAACCATTCCTGGCGATCACGGGAAAGAACGTGTGGCCGACTTACTCACGAAATCCACCGCCGGGTGCCACTGGCGTGTCGCCAGTGCTGTGGTTACTTTTGAAAGTGGTTCGTTGAGTCGATCGTCGATGAAAAGCATGCCCACGGCAAGCGTGGGCATGGCACCCCGGTGGTTTGCATTTCCGACGACGCAAGGTCAGAGATTGCCGCGGCGTCCGACAGGGTTGCATCGCGAAGGATCACGTTCGTGTGCCGCCTTCTGTGGGAGCCTGCGGGAGTAGTCGGGCAATGAGCATGGCTCCGGCCACCACGACGAAGACGACGCCCACTGCGATTCCCAGCCAGCTGGTCCGAGAGGCCCCCGGATCGATGACGCTGTCGGCTGGAGCGTCCGGGTCGTAAAAGACCGTCACTTCGCGTCCCGCGGCGTAGCGTTTTGCGATCGCTGCCGCTGAGGACTGAGCCATGAGCTGCGTGTCATAGCTGATCCGGTCACCACGAAGCGACTCGCCGTTGACCGTGTACTCATACTCGACGACGGGAAAGTATCGCGACGGATCTCCTCCGGTGCCGTGTTTGGTCTGAACCGTCGACGAAATCACCCGGCCTTCCGTGGTAGGCCAGGTTGTACTTGCACTGCCTCCATGGAGGGCCCCCGTCTCTTGCCGAACGACCTCCCACCCCAGGTAGAGAAACACACCTGCAAAGATCAGGACACCGACCAGCGGCTTTTTCCTCTCCGTCATAACGTGGGTTCCTTCTGTGAGAGCAGGTCACTTCGACCGTTCTCAGCACAGGCTGTCCCCGTAGGCGTTGGCGTGCATCTCATACGTCCCAATCGGAACGTCCAGGAGTCCTCCCGAGTGGACTGCACGGTTCTGGTGCCTTTGGAGTTCACCACCATTCCGATGATCCCGTTCAATGCGAACTCCTCGTCGCCACGCGTCGATAATGCGTCTCGACGGCCCTGGCCTCCATGCCTTCCGGGCTGACATTGTAAGCGGTAATGAGGAGCTGATCTTCGGCCGTCAGTTCGTACACGGTTCGCCATTTCCAGCGAGGCTGGTTCTCGCCGACGTCGTAGGCTCCGAGAACGGCAAAGCCACGTTCCATCGGTGGACCCTGTGAGAACATGATTGCGTAGTTCATGTGGAAGTCATCAATCCACGAGGCTTCGTACGCCTTCGTGACGGCATTGAAGCCGATGGTTTCCTCGCCGGTTCGTGGCTTGCCCTGAAGAGTTCCATGATAGGCATGGCGGAGAAAGCGACCTGCGAGGAGCGGTGTGAAGGAGCCGGTCAGTTCCGATTCGTCCGCCAGTTGACCAGGCTCGAACCACGTGCGACACGTTCCCCGCCAGTCGCCAGGAAGCTTTTCGAACAGCAGCGTGTGATTCATAAAGCACCTCGGACGATCTTTCTGGGAGGTCTCGTGTCCTCAGTCCGGAGCATCAGAAGACTCGCTCGGCGACCTTCAGACCGCAATCTCACCGGCGCCGGCTTCGAGCTTCTGCTTCAGGCTTTCGAGTTCCTTCTGGACCGCATCGCAGCCCTGCCTGTTCATGAGCCAGCCGAAGAGGAGGAACATCACTTTGGCGAAGCCCTTGCCACGGACCCAGGATTCCTGAGTGACTCGCGTGCGGCCGTCCAGGTCTTCGAAGCGATACTCGGCTGCGATATCGAAGCTCTTTCCGGTCAGGCTGATGGCGGATCGATTCGGAGGTTCCCAGGCGGTGATGATTCCGTGGAAGACCATACGGTGCCCCCGGTCTTCGGTGACGCAGCGGAATTCGGTCCCGACTCCGTTGTTATCTTCAATCACCTCATTTTCAACCACGGTGAGGCTCCACTCGGCGACATGTTCGTTGGTGTAGGTAAAGACTTCGTCGATCGGCCGGTCGATCTCAACCGAAGCTTGGCTGTGCATGGGACCTCACAGGATGAAAAAAGGTGCCTGACGGCGAGTGTGCCGGAAGAGCGATCCGCGGAACACGGAACGTCGTCGACGCGACGGCTGACCAGAAGTCGGTCAACGGGCGTTGCTCTGATGCTACCCGGCGGAGCCGGACGTGTCACGGAAATTCGCCGCCGGCTGCTGGGTGAAGCTTACTCGTCGGGAAGTCTCTGAACCGTGTTGTCCAAGCCCTGATCTTCAATGAGAGGGCCGCGAGTCCGCACGTTGCACTGACTGGTTACCTGTCCGAGCACGACGGGCATGCGGGTCTCGTTGTGAAAGAAGACGTCGCTGGTGTCGCGTTCGGCATAGTCGGCCATCCCTTCTCCGGCGGGAGGGACGCTGTAGCCGAGCATGACTGGAATCGGGATCTCACGCTGCTTTGCTTCGTCGGAGCGAAGATGAATGCGGTGTCCGGTTCCCCGTACGGTCGCCACGGCGTGGACGGTCATCTGCGAATCGTCTCCAAGCAGGGTGACCTCTGCTCTGGCGTCGTTTCCTTCGACAAACAGCAGGGGCCCGTATTTGGCATCACCCCGGCAGTTCTTCACGACGGTGCCATAGCCGAACCAGAAGCCCCGTTCGCATTCCACAGCCGTGCAGTTTTCGAGCACCGCAGCCGCCTTCGACCGGATCTCAAAGCCGCCCCGCATGTGCTTTGCGGTGCAGTTGCGAATGACGAGCCCCGGAATCTCGTCGTAGGTTCGAAAGCCATCCTCGGCGAGCGACTTCATGTAGCCGGGCAGAATGCGATACTCACCGTCCCGGTTCTTGATCACCGTGCGGAACTTTCGTTTGACGGCAATGCCTTCGGTCTCGGCCAGCATTTCGTCGGTCGAACGCAGCACGCCTTCGACATAACACCCTTCCAGAAGCGTGTTCGCCGCCCCTTTCTGGATGAAGAAGCCGTGACCGAAGGCCTTCATGTAGAGCTCGCAGTCGATGATGCGAGTGTCGTCGCCGGTCACCTGAAAGGCACTTTGTTTGTAGCCTCCCTTGCCGAACAAATCGCCGTATCCGTACGGGCGGGAGCCCTGCACATGCAGCGTCACCTTTTCAAAAGAGTTTCCGTCACCCGTGCAGGAGATGACCGCGCCCCCCTGGGAGAGGCCGTGTTCCACATTGGTGATCGTCAGCCCGGTAATCGTGTTGCCATCCCCGGAGAAGATGAACTCGTTGGTATGAACCGGCGGCCGCCCGATGCCCCGGATCGAGACATCGACTTCGATCGTCACGTCGGTCAGTTCAAAGCGATTGTTGTCGCCGCTGAACTGCATAAAGGTGAAGTCGCCGGCTTTGCGACGCGATGCCAGCGCGTCTCGCGACATGTAATCGGTGTATCGGTAGACGCCCGGCTTCATTCGCACGACGTTGTCGCTCCGGGACGCGAACTCGGCCAGTTCCCGAAGGCTCGAGATCTCGACTTCCTCCGCGCGTACGGTCTCTGTCACTGCGACCAGCAACGTCCAGGAGAGAATCAGTTTGAGCGCTTGCAACGTGACCTCCAGCAGTCAGGGGTGAGCGAGGCGTTCCCGCACAAGAATCGCGGCCATTCATTGTCAATTTCTCGGCCGTCGGGTCAAACGGTTTTCTTCTCGCGGACTGTGAGGAACGCACGAACGAAATCGGCAACTGTTCGGAACGCTCTGGCGGCCTAACATAGAGCGACGACTGGAAATGCAGAAATGATGAGCAGCAGATCGCGGCCAGACCGAGCCGTGTGGAAGGGATGACGTGGCTCGATGTAACGGGAAGAACTCAGCGACTGGGCTGCTCAGCGCAGGCGAGGTTGAAGAGATGTTTCAGACTCTTCGCGAACACATGCCGGGGCGGACGAAGGATGCCAAAGGGCCGAAGGATCAGCCCGATCCGTTTCGGTCGTGCATCTCCTGCATGCTGTCTGCTCAATCACGCGATGCCAATACGCGGCTCGCTTCTCAGGCGTTATTCAAGCTGGCCAGAACACCCCGGGGGATGCTGCGGCTGCCGCAGGCAGAAATCGCAGCGGCCATCAAGCCGTGCGGCTTGTACAACAGCAAGGCGAAGAGCATCCATCGCTTCTGCGAGGCGTTGCTCGAACAGTTTGATGGTGTCGTGCCGCAGACGCGCGAGGAGCTGATGAGTCTGCCGGGGATAGGTCGCAAGTGTGCCGATATCGTGCTGCAGTTCACGTTCGGCATCGACACCATCGCCGTCGACACGCACGTGCATCGCGTCTGCAATCGCACGGGACTGGCGGTTGGCAAGACGGCTGATGCGACCGCTCGAAGTCTGGAGTCGCAGGCTCCCGAGTGGGCGATGCATGAAGGGCACTTCTGGCTGATTCAGTTCGGAAAGCGGATCTGCCACGCGCGTGCTCCGAAATGCGGGGCATGTCCGATCAGTCGCATGTGCAGGTATTATCAGCTTGAGGTCCGCGAAGGATAACGGATCCTTCACCACCGCGTGCCGTCTGGAATTCAGTCCCGAACGCGCGTCAGTGTTTCTCGCGGCGTTTCACCGAAGAACTCGCGGTACTGCGAGGCGAAGCGACGCGAATGGTTGATGCCCCATTTCTCGAGCAGTTTGCGAACCGAAGTCTTGCTCGGTTTCTGAGCGAGCAGCTCCTGGCGAATGATGCTCATCCGCGTGACTCCAAACAGCTGCACGGGAGGGAGACCATAGACCTCTCGGCAGAAGCGCTGAAGGCTGGTTTCGGAGAGGCCGGTTTCCTGAAGCAGCTCCTGAACCGGGGTCGCGTCGGTGATTTGTTCCGCAAGGAAACTCTCGATGCGAGCGACGATCGCGTGCTTCTCCAATAAAGTCTCGTTTCGCATTGCCTCGACGAGCGACACCCCCTGAATGGCATTGATCACGGTGCGGATCAGCCGGGCTTCCGCTTCGGCTGCGAACGGGCTGGTCGGAAACTCCGGTTCGTATTCATCAGCCGACAGCAAGAGGTCGATTTCGTCTCGAAGCAGTTCACTGAACGCCGGAGGGATTGTCAGATTCGCAAAGCCCTGGGACGGAATCGTCACCTCGCGACCGCTGATCGCAACGGCCTGCTCCTGCAACCAGTCGCGACGGACCTGTATGGCATGCCAGGGGGAATTGGGCGACGACCTGTAGTCGAAGGCGAGCCCTTCCGAGCAAAGTTGAACTTGATGGAATCGAATCTCGGAACCGTTTCCCCACGAAGGCTGATCTCTGCACGAGGTGAAGCCAATGACAATCCAGCCCTCGGGAAAAGCACCCCGAGCGAAGCAGGGGAGGTTGTAATTGCCCTGGTCGATCCGGCAATGGGGGAGCTGCAGATGAGCAATCTTTCCATGGAACTCGCCCCCACGAAGCAGGCGATGTTCGAAGCCGGTTCCGGTGACGGCTTCAAAGAGCAGCTGAGGTTCAAATGTTTCGAGGGAGAATCCTCGGGACTGGTTTTCCATCAAATGCTTAACTGGAAACGGAGAACGGAATGTCAGAATGGATAGGTGTTCCGATTGTATACCGAACGTGTCAGTGGATCACCCCTGAATCTACGTGACGTGCCCTGGAAACGGCGATGACAGCAGAGGTCTTGTCGCACTACTCGCAGGCAGGTTGTACTATGGCCATCGGTAATCGTCCTGGGATGTGGTGGTTAGCAGGCAATCAGTCCGTGCTTTACGTGAGGAGTTCCATGGGGATTTCAAGCCAGTTTGAATGTCAAACCTGTGGACTCGCCGCCGCGGTGAGCGGGGGAGACGACGTCGGAAAGATGACGCGAACACAAACGCGTTACTGTTCCAACTGTGAAACGTTGGTGGATGTCTGCACCGGTCTGCATGACCATGTTCAGGAACAGGCTCACCATCGGGACGAGTACAACCGGTGCCCCGATTGTCGCGAGATCGCCTCGATCGCCTGGGCTTCCGGAGAACCCTGTCCGCGGTGTGGCGGAACGATGACAGGACCGGGCGACGTGATCGTCTTCTGGGACTGAACTGGAGTGGACGACCGGGTTTCTTAGGGACGGCCTGCTCAACCGGAGCGCCCCCGTCACCCCTCCTGATCGGCGGACTTGTCTTGAGGGTCGTCGCTCGATTCGTCCTGCTCGTCGTCATCTTTCCATCTGAGAAACCAGCGTTCTCCGACGAAAATGACCAGCATCCCGCCGCCGGCGACCCAAAGGACGAGAGTATCGGACGTCGCTTTGATTCCGATGAACGCCGCCAGAATCGCGACATCGAGAACGATCGCCGTGACGAGGACCCATGTTTGCGCACCGACTTCTTTTCGCAGATGGCGAAGAATCCCCCAGTGGACCGCGATGTCCATCACGATATAGAAGATGGCTCCCAGTGAAGCGATCCGCGACAGGTCGAACAGGACGGTCAGAACAACGGCGAAGACGACCGTGTAGACCAGCGTATGTTTCTGAACGCTTCCGGGCATTCCGAAATGACTGTGGGGAACCAGATTCATCTCGCTGAGCATGGCCAGCATTCGCGAGACGGCGAACGTGCTGGCGATGAGACCGGAGATCGTCGCCACAATGGCCAGACCGACCGTGAACCAGGTTCCGTACGTGCCGAAGGCGGGGCGAGCCGCTTCGGCCAGGGCATAGTCGCGGGCTTCGATGATCTCGGAAATCGACAGATTCCCAGCCACCGCCAGGCCGACCAGCATGTAGACGACCACGCAGATCGAGAGAGAAATTATGATCGAGCGGCCGACATTCTTCTTCGGGTCGACGAGTTCCGCCCCACTGTTCGTGATGGTGGTGAACCCCTTGTAGGCGAGCAGTGCCAGAGCGGTCGCCGACAGGAAACTTCCGGCTGAAGTGCGATCGGTCACGCCGACACTCTCGAACGTGAGCCCCGAGGCCCAGAGGGCGGCAAGCGCGAAGATCGTGATTCCGCCGACCTTGATCACGGCTGCGACGGTCGAAAGCGTATCAATGAATTTGTTGCCGAGAATGTTGACGATAAAGGCAAAGATCAACAGTCCGACCCCCAGGGCCGGAACGAGGTAAGGATCGGATTTTCCCCCGAACAGCTGAAGCGTGTAGGTCCCGAACGTGCGTGCGACCAGGCTTTCGTTGATGACCATCGAGAAGTACATCAGCAGGGCGAAGCCGGCTGTCGCGGTTCCCTTGCCGTAGGCCTTCATCAGGAACATCGCGATGCCGCCGGCTGACGGGTACGACTGCGCCAGCTTGACGTACGAATAGGCACTGAACGCGGCGACGAGAGCCGCACTGAGGAAGGCCAGAGGGAAGAGTCCGCCGGTCTGTTCGGCGACCTGTCCGGTGAGCGCGAAGATCCCCGCTCCGATCATCACCCCGGTTCCCATGGCGACCGAACCGGTGAGCGAGAGGCTGTTTTCCTTGTATTGACTGGATCTTGAATCGGAGTCGTTCATCTCTGGTTCCAAATCTGTCGGGGACCAAGGCGACACGGATGACGCGAGTAGTTTCGGTATCCGTATTCTGTGCGACCTGAGATGAAACGAAAGACCTCTTTTCCCGGGAAAGCAGGGGAGAATCGCGATCATTTGATCACGTGAGAGGCCGTTGGTCTGGTCAGATTGAGGTCCCGAAATGGGACCGAAAACATTCTCCGGTTCCGTCGCGGTTTTTGTCGTCCTCTGTGAACGTTCCGTGAAGGCATCTGGCTCGTTCTGTTAAGGTTCGATGAATTCACAATCAGTCTGCTAACGATCGCGGATTTGAGCCGACAGTTCACTTGAGCTCGCCCGGGACGATCTGTAATTCAGTCATCTCGCGATTCTTCCAAGCCTCCCGGTGGTACTGAAGTGCCCGGGCTCCGAATGAGGATTTCACGACGTTAGGGATCCCATCGGCCAGTGAACTCGGCCGGAGAGATCAAATTGAAAAGGACACGTTCCAGGTAAGTACGATGAAAACACAATTCTCCTCCCGTTTCCGTCTTCGTCACGCATTCACACTTATTGAATTGTTAGTGGTGATCGCGATTATTGCCATTCTGGTCGCTTTGCTGCTTCCGGCTGTTCAGCAGGCCCGGGAAGCGGCTCGCCGCAGCAGCTGTAAGAACAATCTGAAGCAGATCGGACTGGCGCTGCATAACTATCACGACGCTCACAGCAGTCTTCCTCCCGGAAGCATCGTGCTGCTGAACTCGTCGGGCACGACCTACAACGGCCACGGCTGGACCTGGCATGCCAGCATCTTGCCCTACATCGAACAGGCCGCCCTCTACGATGCGATTCAGGGACCGGGCGACAGCGGCATGGGATCGGAATCGGGCGGGGTGAACGACACCAAGCAGCAGCTCGCCGGTCAGACCACCATCTCGACGTTCTGGTGTCCCTCGCAGCCGGATGTTCGGCTTGGCGTCCAGAAAAACGAGTACTCGACATCGAACTACAACGGAAACATGGGAACCCTGATCGGCTACAGCGGCGACAACTGCTACGGCGGTTCGGTGACCGATGTTGCCGGGATGCGGGCCAGAGGCGGCTGTATGAATGCCGACGGCATCTTCTTCGTCAGCAGCCACATTGCGTTCCGGGATGTGACCGATGGGCTGAGCAATACGATCTTCGTTAGCGAAGTGATCGACTCGGGTGGAGACGCCGATCGACTGGGTGGCGGCGGCAGCGACCGCAAGCACTGCTTCTCCAACGGAGCCGACAGCAACCCGCCAACCGAGATGACGGAGTATCTCATCGCGGCGGAGAGCAACGATCCGATCAATGCCTACACCGAAGAAGCCGCCGGGAGCTATCACGTCGGCGGAGCTCAGTTCGTGCTCGGCGACGGAAGCGTCCGGTTCCTGTCTGAGAACATCGCAATGTCGACCTATCAGGCGATCAGCACGCGAGACAACGGCGAAGTTCCCGGCGAATTCTAAGAGCAAATTCAGCATGGCCGGGAGATTGCCGCCCATGCGACTGCAGGCGAAGCATGAAAATGCTCTAAGAGCGGATTGCTGTCTGTAAGCCCGCGTTTCAGCGAAGTTGTGCCTGAGACGCCGCGATAGGGGACGGAACGGAATGAATCGTCCCTCAGTCAGAAGCCGAAACATGCCCGGGCCCACCGACGGCTCGGGCCCTGTTTCTGACCGCTTTGCTTATTTCCTAACCCTCGCGCATCTGATGGGAGATTCGCACTCCATCCGGCGCGTCTTGAGATCCATGACAGGTGAGTTGAGATCATGCGAAACATCGCAGCACTGAAGAGCGTTATTGTGTTCGCCGCCCTGGTCCTGTGTGGCTGTGGCGGATCTGGCGATCAGCCGGAACTGGGACTGGTCAGCGGGACTGTTCGTTTTGAAGGGACGCCGCTGCCGGGAGCCGTCGTCACATTCATGCCGGAAGCCGGTCGTCCCGCTTCGGGCGTCACCGATATGCGGGGCGTCTATGAGTTGACCTACATTCGCGATACGAAGGGCTGCAAGATCGGCCCGGCCCGGGTTTCGATCGCCGCCAACGCCGAAGGCGGAGATGAAATGGAACTCGAAGGGGATGACGTCGATCAGTCGCAGCACACCATCAACGCGGATGGAATCCCCGCTCGTTACAACGACGAGACGGAACTGACGGCCGACGTCAAGCCAGGCGAAAATACGTTCGACTTTGACTTGGAGAAGGAGACGAAGAGAGTCAGTAAGCGGTTCTAGAACGATAGGCAATGACCGTCGCTCGACAGACTACGGAGTCCAGCCGGGCAGAATCGCGGCCTGTTGGACCCAGTGAATGAACTGGCCCTCGTCGAACGGCTTGTTTTCATAGATGTCGATCCAACGGGACTCCTGACTGCGTTCAGTACCCCCAGGTGGAAGCGGCTCCAGCGACGTGCCGGCGAAGAAGGTGACTTTGACGTACTTCGTCAGACAGTGGAACGACAGGAACCAGCCCTCCCCTTCGATGCCGTAGAAGGGGGAGTTCCAGCGCACCGCCTTGGTGACATTCGGGACGGCCTGGACGATGAGTTCGTCGAGTCGCCGTCCCAGGTCGCTTTTCCAGCCGGGCATGGCAGCGATGTAGGCTTGCACCGGAGCATCGCCGTCGGCTTTGGCGATTTGGGGATTGCCGCCGGAGAGCAGGACCACTGGTTCCGCTGTTGTCTGATCACTCGTGGAATCGGTCTTCTTCCGCGATGTGGTCGCTGAGTTCTTCGCCTTTCCGACAGCCTTCGAGGTGTTGAACGCGATCGCTTCGCGGATCAGAGCTTTCAAGGCGCGAGCGTTAACCTTATCGCCTTCATGAAAATCGATCGCGCGGCGTGTCTTCCCCTCCAGGCTCGCATTGAACAGGCCGGTCGGATCCTTCAGGGAGGCCCCGTGGGCGAACGTCATTTTCACCGCCTGCCTGTAGGTCTCGCCGGTGCAGAGGATGCCGTTGTACGACCACGTCGGCATGCCGCGCCACTTCCATTCCTCGACGATGTCGGGGTTTGTTTGTCGGACGACGTCGCGAATGCGGGCCAGGGTCTCACCCCGCCAGTCGCCGAGTTCGGCAATTCGTTGATCGATCAATTCCGCTGGCGTCGACGCACTGATCGACGCTTCCGATTTCGTTGTCGCGGTCCTGGCTGACTTTTTCATCGGCGTCCTGAAGCGTCTTTCAATTGTTCTCGGCGACCCGGTCGACGTTGATGAGCCTGTAGCATCCAAAGGGGTTGTGCATCGGACTTTGCGGGTCGAGTTCATCGTCGATCTTCTCCGCGATCACGAACTGCTGTCCGCCCGGCTCGGCGAAGACGTGGCCGACATCGACCGAAGCTCCACTGCAGATGCCCCGGATGATTTCGACCAGAGCATCCGCGTCTTCGCGGTCCCCGGAGGACCGCATCGTCAAATTGGGGAATCCCATCACCTGCATACCCATGGTGTAGAACTTTCCTTCGCCCTGAATGATCGAGGTGAAGGCAAAGCTGACCGCATCCGGGCCGCCATCTTCCGTCATCTGCAACCAGTCCTCGCCAGAGTGTGCCAGCGCACAGTTGTCGATAAAGACGCCGAGTCCGCCCGCGTCCACGATCACACTGGCGGCTCGCATCATTGCCCGCGCAGCATCCATGGAACCGCCGGGCCCCGTCAGGCCGACGTTCACCGTATAACGGGCAAGTCGTTGTTTCGTGGTGTCGGACAACGGACGACGACAGGACGACGCGAAGATGCCCGGGAACTGCTCGTCCGGAAAGAGCGGCGAGAATGCGATCTGCGTGCCATCAGGCAGAACCAGTTCGGCCGGCGTCATTCGATAACCGGAGGGGAGGCGTTCCAGAAGCTCGCCGGGATGTTCCCAGTCTCCCGGAATACGCAGGGTGATTTCGGGAGTATGATCAGTGCTGTTCATCGTCTATCCGCCGGGCGTGTGTGAGTTCAGGGTGTCTCTCGTCTGAAGGAGACGAGTGTACTGCGCCTGCGGACAGGGTGTCAAAATGAGTTTGAGCCACGGCTCGGCGAGTCTCAGTTCTCCTGTTTTCGTTGTTCTGCAGCCGTTTTGATCGCAGTGCGATTCGCGTGAGTCATGGGCACTTTCTTCATCGTCTGCACTTCGCCGGAAGGGAAGGACTGCACGGTCAGAGAAACCGTCTTCGCAGGTGGGCGTCCCATGCGGGAAAGGAGTTCGACCAGATCTTCTTCAAACCGCATCTGCCAGCGGCTCTCGTACGTCGTGCGGCTGAAGGCCAGAATCTCTTCGACCGGAATATCGTTCAACGCGATGAGCCGATACCACTGCTCGTTGATCTCGACTTCCGGCCGATTCTCGTTCCAGCGGACGGCTGAAAACGGAGACAGCTTCGCGAACTCTCCCTCGCGAATCGGTTCCGCTGCCCGGCGGCTCGCGACATCCGTGGCATACACGATGCCGAGGCAGACCGCGACCATGATGGCCCAGTATACGAACACGGCCCAGCGCGGTGGAACACAGGCGGGCCTGGATAGAATCGGGAGGTCTTCCAGATTCTTGTCGGTCGAATCCTCGCCCGATGGTTCTTCGGTCAGCGTTGCCAGCAACTCGTCGAGTTCGCGTCGTTTCGGCTCGTAGTGTGTTTGCAGGACCCGTTGTGTGATGAAGTGCAGCATCACGAAGATTGCCACGAACAAAACGAGAACGGCGGCGTTCACATCGAAAAGGGCTTCCCCCCAGTTGCCAGTCTTCAGGTACGCGATATGCACCATCGCGATGAAGATCGGGATCGCCATCGGCAACTCATACCACCAGAGTTGATTCCGCTGCAGCCAGATCTGATGGTCGATCATGTTCAACGATTCCCGCGTGCATTGGACGAGTGAATCGCCGGGCTCAGGGTGCGATTCGTTTTGCACGCGGCGAGCGAACAACAGGAATCCGATGCTCCCCATCATCGCGGGCACCATCAGATACCAGGTCCAGGGAGACCCCGTGGTCAAGCCGAGATAAACCCAGATAGGGACGAGCAGCAGCAGGGTGCCGACCGTACTGGTTTCATCAAAGAGCATCTCCGCCTGCATGCTTCGCTGATTCTGTTGCAGGAACTTTAGCAGCGCTCCGAAGTCGACTGTCATCTGCGGTTGAGCGGCGGTCGATTGCCAGGCTTTCTGGTAGTCATCGGAATTCATGGGAGCCTCCCGTCATTAATTCGCTCAACGATCTTCGGGCCCGATGCAATTTCACGCCGACGTGGTTCTCGGAAATTCCGAGGACTTCCGCCATCTCGCGATAGCTCAGTTCATCGAGATAAAGCAGAATCAGAGCCGCCTCCGCTTTCGGCAACTGGCGGATTGCCTGATACAGTCGCTCCACGATTTCTCGGTGCTGAGCCTGCTCGACGCTATCGGAGTCGGGCGTCGCCACGGCATGAATTTCCAGCAACGGCTGTTGCGAAGTCCGTCGAGGCCGATCGTTCCGTTTCCAGTTCATCGCCGTATGCAGAGCCACGCGATAGAACCAGGTCGCGACGTTGGCCCGCCCCTCAAAATTCGGCAGCGACCGCCACGCCTGAAGCAGGATTTCCTGAGCAAGATCCTGACTGTCCTCACTGGTGAGGGTGTAAGCCCGCGCGACCTTCATGACTGCCGAACTATGCTCGTCCAGCCATGACAGAAACTGCGCGTTGTGATCCGATTCAGCCAATGCAAATCCTCGCTTCCTGCAGGATTGGTCACGCGGGCAGGAAGAACCTTACAGGATTTGGCAGAATTGTTGTGAGTATGTGAATCGAGCTGCGCGACAAGACGGAACTATGGAACCAGAAGGCGAGCGATGAGGACCTCCGCTCACGCCGGATACTGGAGCACCTGTCGGATCGGGCGTTTGATGAGTTGATAGGTCATGCCGCCCAGCGTGATCGCGGCCAGGGTGCCGACGATGATCGACATCCAGACCGGGCCGATCTGATAGCCGATTGTGTTCATCAGCTGCTTCATGCCCGAGCGGCGTCCGCTCGCTTCGTAGTTCGGTTCGCAGATGGCGGTGAACCAGATGAAGAATCCGCCGATGACCGCGATCACCGAGACGATAAACAGCGGCCCCTGAATCACCGACCAGGCGTCGGCTTCTTCTTCACTTTCCACGCCGCCGAGATGCGTTTTCATCGCGGCGAAGATCTGCTCCTGTTCCTTGCCTTCCGGAACCTTGATCTTCTTCCCGTCGCGATCGAACAGCGACAGCTGCCACAGATCTTTCGAGTAGGTCGCTTTCGAGATGTCTCCCGGAGCATAATGCGTCGCCTGGGGCGACTCCCGCAAAAGG
This sequence comes from Rubinisphaera margarita, assembly GCF_022267515.1. Lineage (NCBI taxonomy): Bacteria > Pseudomonadati > Planctomycetota > Planctomycetia > Planctomycetales > Planctomycetaceae > Rubinisphaera > Rubinisphaera margarita. Next base: position 202,389 of record NZ_JAKFGB010000015.1, read on the forward strand.
ACTGCAGCGTCTCCGGGCGAGCTTTCAGCCGCGGCGACCAGATTCTCCCACTGCGAGTGATCTTTCATCTTACGAACGAGCGTGACCCCCACCGGCGAGACATAGGCGATATGATATTTCTTGTCGTCGCCGATCCCATTTTGCCAGGAAACCAGGGTTCCAACGGTCGTCGCCTCAGTCGTCGCGCTCGTCATCGGGGGCTTCTCCGCATAAAGGGTGTTTGATCGGTTATTGTGGGGCAGGCGAACGAGATTTGCAACGACGCTCTGTGAATTTGCCGGGAAAAAGCAGACCTTCTCGAGGCAATGCTGATGCCGACCTTTCAGGTGGATTCCGCGTCTGCTGATTGAGATTTCTTTCTGAGAAACTGAATGGATGCCGTAATATTTGAATCCGAGCAGCTACGAATTCGTTGAACCACGTTGACGCATTACGCGGAAACACCCCGGAGAGTGACATGTCGAACGCTGCCTCTCGCTCCCCCTTTTCTCGAAGGCGAAACGCTGTGCATTTCCTCTTCTTCAACACGTTGGGAGTCGTGCTGCTTCTGGCGGCTGGTGGCAGTTTTTATGTGGCGTGGGCGGAAGACTCTACAGAACGTGAGGTCCGGGCCGAGACGTTCGCAGGGTTAGCGGAGCAACTTCGTCAGGAGCAGAAACTCGTCGGACTGGCCGGCATGGTAATGGTCGATGGCTCGGTCACCGAATCGGCAGCCGATGGCGAGCGGAAGACCGGGAGTGGAGTCGCGGTTGAAGTCGGCGATGAATGGCATTTGGGCTCGATCACCAAATCGATTACCGCGACGATGATCGCGAGACTCATCGAAAAGGGACAACTGGAGTGGACGGATACGGTTGCCGAGCACTTCCCGGAAGCCGCGATCCATGAAGACTGGCGAGACGTCACGCTCCGCCAGCTGCTGACGCATACCTCGGGCGCGAGGGCGAACTTTTCAATCGGCGTGCGGATGCTGCATCCCTCTCTGGAGGTCGAATGCACGGCTGAGCGGAAGAAGGCGGTGCTGGCTGTGCTCGCGAAGAAGCCCGCGACTGATCCCGGTGAGACGTTCGTCTATTCCAACGTTGGTTACACCATCGCCGGGGCCATTGCCGAACAGGCGACCGGAGAAGGCTGGGAAGATCTCGTGCGGCGGGAAGTCTTTGAACCACTGGAGTTGACCCAGGCGGGGTTCGGGCCTCCAAAGAGTTCCACCGAAGACGTCGAGCAGCCGGTCGGTCATGTGAAGGCCTTCTTCTGGAAAACCGCGATGGACGACTCGGCGGACAACACGCCGATCATCGGCCCCGCCGGCACGGTTCGCATGACTTTGAAGGAGCTTTGCACGTACGGCTCGGCTCATCTGCAGGGAGAACTTGGTGGCGACATGCTGCTGGCTCCAGAAACCTGGCAGGAGCTGCATCGGCCCGAGCTGAACAACTACGCCTGCGGCTGGGTGAAGAAAGAGGCCGGCTGGGAGATCCCGCACACACTTTACTGGCACAACGGCTCGAACACGATGTGGTACGCCCTGCTCGTTGTCATTCCGGGGAAGAACATGGTCGTTGCCGTGGCATCCAACGATGGCGACATCCCCAGAGCCGAAGCAGCGGCCTGGGAACTGGTCAACCTGAGCGCCCGAAAGGTAAAGCCCGAGCTCGACGCCGAACTGCGTCGCGATCTGCCGAGTGCCGCCTATCCGAAGCGATCCCCCTTCGCCGCAGTTCGCTGGAACGAAGATGAGCCCGAAGTTCGGATTGATGGGGACTGGTTCAAGCTGGTTTCAATCGACGGTCATCCGACCGGCCAGCTGCTCCGCTTCAGTCGCGAACGCTACGAAGAAAAATGGCGAAAGCGGTTCGAGGAAGATCTGTTCGAACTGCTGGCCCGAATGGGGCATGAGCCGGGCGAGACCGTTGACCTGGTCGTTCAGGCTCCCGACGCCGAGGAAATGCAAACGCTCAAAGAGGTGCCGATGACTGAAGAGAACCGGAAAGCCATTCGGGCGGCTGTTCAGAGAAAAGAGCCGTGAATCCGCCACCCCTCACTGGCGAGTCATCGCCTGTCTGAGGTCGATTCTGCCCCTACGGATGCTCCAGGAAGAAAGAGGATCAGGAGAGATGAGCAAGGTTCAGTATTACACCGCGTCGAGCCTCGATGGATTCATTGCCACGAAGGAGCATTATCTTGACTGGCTGCTGCAGTTCGGGGAGGGAGCGGAGACCGATTACGAATCGTTCATTGCCGATGTCGGCGCGCTGGCGATGGGATCGCATACGTATGAATGGGTGGTGAAGCATCTGGAGGAATCGGGAACGGCCTGGCCGTACAGTCAACCGGCGTGGATCTTCTCCACGCGGGAGCTCGATCCTGTCGCTGGTGCGGACGTTCGATTTGTTCGCGGTGATGTCGAACCGATTTTTCGTGACATGCAGGCTGCTGCGAACGGAAAGAACATCTGGATCGTCGGTGGCGGTGAACTGGCGGGCAAATTCCACGATGCCGGTCTGCTCGATGAACTCTTCGTACAGATTACGCCGGTTACCCTCGGGGCCGGTTGTCCGGTTCTGCCCCGCAATATCACAACGCCTCCGCTGCGACTGCGCGGCTCGAAACAGTTCGGAAACGTCTTCGTGGAACTCCATTACGAAGTCCCACGAAGGACGCATTGACTTAAACCGCCGTGGCGACACCCACGCCGAGAAGAATCATCGCGAACAGAATCAAGGCGATGACGAGGAAGATCGCAAACAGCACTTTGGCGATTGTTGCCGCCCCGGCTGCGATGTTCGTGAAGCCGAGTGCTCCGGCGATGACGGAAACTACGAGGGCGATGATCGCCCAGAACAGTAAATCCATGATGTCGCTCCTTGTGTGAAACCTGTTGATGCCAGTGACCAGACGAGCAACTGGCATGCCAGATTTCAAAGAACGACTCTAACTCAGGATCTCCTGGACAATGTGTCCGTGCACATCGGTGAGGCGGAAATCGCGGCCGGCGTGGCGGAAGGTGAGCTTCTCGTGGTTCATGCCGAGCTGATGCAGAATCGTGGCATGCAGGTCGTGGACCTCCACCGGCTTCTCAACCGTGTACTTGCCGATCTCGTCGGTCACGCCGTGCACGTGTCCACCGCGGAAGCCGCCGCCGGCCAGCCAGATGCTGAAACAGTCCCGGTGATGCCCCCGGCCGTTCTTGCCTTCGCGGGTCGGTGTGCGACCAAATTCGGTCGCCCAGACAACAATCGTCTCGTCCAGCATGCCCCGCTGTTTCAGGTCGGCAATGAGAGCGGCCATCGGCTGATCGACGTTGTAAGCCAGGTCGGCGTGCTCCTTCATCTCGCCGTGTGAGTCCCAGTTCGGACGGGAACCGGTGTCGATCAGTTCAATAAACCGAACGCCCCGTTCCACGAGCCGGCGGGCGACGAGACACTGCCACGCGAAATCGGCTCCCGGTCCTTTGGTCTTCCGGTCGAGCCCGTACATCGTCTGCACATGAGCCGGCTCGCTCTTCAGGTCGAACGCTTCCGGAGCCGCCTGCTGCATCTGGAAGGCGGTTTCGAAGGAACGGATGCGAGCCGCCAGAGCGGTGTCGTGACTCCGCTCGCGGAAATGCCGCTGGTTGAGCTGATCGACGAGATTGAACTCCAGCTCCTGCAGCGATCCGGTCGAACCCGGCGGCTTCAGATTGGCGATCGGGTTATCGCCCGGCAGCACCCGCGTTCCCTGATGAACGGCCGGGAGGAAGTCGCTGGCGTAGACCTGCGTGCCGCCGTACGGAAGATGCGGAGCGATGACGATGAAGCTCGGCAGATTCTGATTGAAGGAGCCGAGCCCGTAACTGATCCACGATCCCATACTTGGCCGGGCGAATGTCGGCGAGCCGGTGTGCATGCCGAGCGTCGCTTCAGAATGATCGAAGTGCGACGCCTTCATCGAACGGATGACGCAGATGTCCTGCATCATCGTCCGCAGATGCGGAAACAGATTGCTGACCTCGGTGCCGCATTCGCGGTTGCGGTCCGCCCCGAAGATGTTGCCCATCAGCTTGTCGTTGCCCGAGCCGTCGCGCCCCTTCCCGGTCGGCTTCGGGTCGAACGTATCAATGTGCGAAACGCCGCCGGTGGCATAGATGAAGATGACCGACTTCGCCTTCGCCGGAACGTGCGAACTCCGCGCGGCCAGCGGATTGTCCGCCGCGAAAAGCTCGGACAGCACCCCCGGCATCAGCAGCGAACTGCTGAACAGAGAGCGAATCACATTCCGGCGACTGAGAGCGAAATCGTTCATGGTTCTTCGGTTAATTAAGGAAAAGCGGCGTAATCCCGGGGTCAGTCGATGTACAGAAACTCGTTCAACCGAAACAGGCTGCGGGTGACGCTGGCCCACGCCAGTTGTTCGGCTTCTTTCTCCTTATCGGTCGCCTTACGGACGGCTGCAAGGTGGTCCTCAAGCAGGCTCAACTCCTGTGGGGTCGGTGTCCGGCAGAGGATGGTTTCAAAGGCGGTGAGGAGTCGTTCGCGGTCCGTGCCCTTGCTGGCCGCGAGTTGCTTTCCGTATTCACTGGCCTGCTGGTGCAGGAACTCGTCGTTGACGAAGTAGAGTGCCTGCAGAGCCGTGACCGACTGATCGCGGTCGCTGGTGCAGACGTTGGGATCGGCTCCGTCGAAGGTCTGGAAGTACGGCTGCACCGTGAGCCGTTTAGTCATCAGATAGACGCTGCGGCGGTTGCTGTCGTAGGAATCCTTGAACGGGTGATGCTGCGTGTAGGTCCATTTCTTCATCTCGGGAAATGGATGCGGCTCCTCGGGCATGCCCGCTTCGAGTTTGCCCGAGATGAGCAGCAGCGTGTCGCGAATTGATTCCGCATCGAGCCGCTGCCGGTTGAACTTCCAGTAGAAGTGGTTGCCCGGATCGGACGCCAGATTCTGCGGGACATCGGAACTGGCGAGCTGATACGTTCGCGAGTTCATGATGAGTCGATGCAGATGTTTAATCGACCAGCCGGACCGGATGAACTCGGCGGCCAGCCAGTCGAGCAGTTCCGGATGCGTCGGTTCCTCGCCACGAAGCCCGAAGTCACTGGCCGACGGCACAAGACCGGTGCCGAAGTGCCGCTGCCAGATTCGGTTCACGATCACACGAGCGGTCAGCGGATTTTCCGGGGAGGTGATCCACTCAGCGAGTTGAAGTCGTCCACTGCTGCTGGCGGCGATGTCATTCGGCAGTTTGTGGCCGCCGAGGACATCGGGGAACTTTCGCGGCACCTCTGCTCCCGGGCGATCCGGTTCCCCTTTGATCTGCACACGGGCGTTGACCGGAATCGCATCCTGCACTGCGTAAGCGGTCGGCATGTCGGGAAGTGACTTGAGGTGTTTGGCGAGCGCCTCGCCGGCTCGACGGGCTTTGATCAGCATTCGGTCGAGTTCGCCCGACATCTTTCGCTGTTCGGCAACACTGGCGGTCGGGGCTTTCGCCGCGTTGTCCTGAGCTTTCTGCTCACACTCGGCGAGGATCTTTTCGAGCTCGGCTTTGAGTTTGTCGGTCTGTTCCTGATGAGGCTTCATGACCTCGGCGACTTTTTCATCGGACAGCAGCGGGACGAGGTCCATTTGCGTCTTAAAGAGTTCAATGCCGGGAAACGGATACCGTGTGCTGGCGAGGATGCCATAGATTCCGTAGTAGTCGCGGGTGCTGATCGGATCGAACTTGTGGTCGTGACAGCGGGCACAGGAGATTGTCAGGCCGAGCATCGTGCGGCCGATGTTGTCGATCGTGTCTTCGATGGTGAGATGCCACGGGTAGCGTTCGACCAGCGAGCCAAAGCGGCGGGACATCGCCAGATAGCCGGTCGCGATCGTCTGCCGGTTCCGTTGTTCGAGCGTATCAGCCGGCAGCAGGTCGCCGGCGATCTGTTCGGTCAGAAAGCGATTGTAAGGCAGTTCCTGATTGAAGGATTCGATGATGTAGTTGCGATACAGATACGCCTGGGGAATCGGAAAGTCGGAGTTGTCGCCGGCGGTGTCGGCATAGCGAACCCAGTCCATCCAGTGCCGCCCCCAGCGCTCGCCGTAAGTCGGCCGGCTGAGCAGGTCGTCCACCAGAGTGGCAAACGCCTTTTCCGTTCCCTCCTTCTCGGCAGCCGCGACGAAGCGTTTGACTTCGTCGGGAGATGGCGGCAGTCCGGTCAGATCATAACTGGCGCGACGAATCAGAACTTCGGGGCTCGCCAGCTCGGTCGGAGCCAGTCCGTTTTCGGCTCGGGCTTTCTGCAGAAAGCGGTCGATCTCGTGCTGGGACCAGTTCGGGTCGGCGACTTCCGGCGGCTGTGAATTCGCGAGCGGCTGGAACGACCAGTGGTCGGTTTCTACAACGGTCGAAGTCGAAGGTGACGAACTTTGCGGCCAGTTTGCTCCGGCGTCGATCCAGCGGGAGAGCAGGGCGATCTCGGCTTCGGAGAGCCGGTCCCCTTCGGGCGGCATCTGCTCCTCTTCGTGAGTCGAACGGACCCGGCGGATCAGCTCGCTTTCTGCCGATTTGCCGGGGATAATCGCCTTGCGGCCCGAGTCGGCTTCCGAGAAAACCGTGGTCCGGTCCTCGAAGCTGAGGCTGCCGTTCCGTTCCTCGCCGCCGTGGCATGCGGAACAGTGCTGTTCCAGAAGCGGCTGGATGTCGCGGGAAAAGTCAACCGTCTCCGCTGCGTGACTGAGAATCGGCGCAGCAGCTGAGCAGAAGACAACAATAAGGTGAACGACGCGACGCAAGAAAGTGCGCTCCAGCTGAAACCAGAGATCAATCTACCCGTGATCGATCAACGTTGCAATATCCGCTGATCCGAAATCCAGGGCGGCGAAGACCGGTGAACCGAACCCGCCGGCGGGCTGTCGACCGACGTAACGACTCCACGAATCCCAGAACATGAAAGGCGAGACGAACGATGCAGGAAATCAGCTGGGCCGATTTTGAGAAGGTCGAACTGAGAGTCGGCACCATCATCGAGGTGAAGGAGTTCCCCGAAGCCCGGAAGCCGGCTTATCAGGTGCGGGTCGATTTCGGCGGAGAGATCGGCATCCGCCAGTCGAGTGCTCAGATTACGGCGTTGTATCAGCCCGACGAGCTGGTCGGTCGGCAGATCGTGGGAGTCGTCAACTTCCCGCCCAAGCAGATCGGCCCGTTTCGTTCCGAGTTCCTGATCACCGGTTTCTACCGCGAAGACGGAGCGGTTGTGCTCGCCGTGCCGGATCAGCAGGTGCCCAACGGGGCGAAGCTTAGTTGAGTCTGTGGCGGCGACTTCGCGATCGCGAATCGACTTCCCGAATAAGGTTCGGCTGGAACGGGATTCCCGATCTCCGGGTTGTCTCAACTGGTATTTCGCACATCGCTCTGCGTAGAATGGCGGGATGTCCTTTCTGATTCGCAGATCCTTCGCGGCAAGTGTTCTTCGTGATGATTGAGCTTTATTATCCGGAACTGCTGCTGATCGGGATTCCACTCGCGTTCGTGTTCTGGAAGTTCGCCCGGATGGGGCGGGCGACAGCGTGGATTCGCGGCGTGATGGTGCTCCTGCTCGTCCTGGCGGTCGCCGGGCCGCTTTATAATCTCGGCGGCGAGGGGGTCGATGTCATCGTTGTGGCCGACCGGTCGCGATCGATGTCGGAAGACTCGCAGCGGAACCTCGAAGAGCTGATCAACAATCTCGATCGCAACCGCGGTCGGGGGGATCGGGTCGGGCTCGTCACATTCGGCTCCTCGGCTCAAATGGAGCGGCTCCCTTCCGAGACGGCTCTCTTCTCGGAATACTCGCGGACGGTCAATATCGATGGCAGCGATCTGCATGCCGCGATTCAGACAGCGGTCAACATCAGCGACAACAAACGGCCGACGCGGATTCTGCTGCTCTCCGATGGCGAAGCGAACGGGCTCGATCCGAACTCGGCGGCCCGGCAGGCGCGGGAGGCGGGCGTGCCGGTCGATTACCGATTGTTCGATCGACTGCGGGTTGGCGATGTCGCTGTAGAATCGCTCAGTCTCCCGGAACAGGTCTCGCCCCGCGAACCGTTTCAGTTTTCGGTTTATGTGCAGGCCGATCGGATGACCGAGGGAAAGCTGGTCATCCGTCGCGATGGGGAGATCATCGCCAGCAGCGATCGCGAATTTTCACTGGGGCGGAACCGCATTCTGTTTCGCGATCTGGTCGATCGCCCGGGCTTCTCGCGGTATGAAGCCGAGCTGGTGATTCCGAATGATCCCGTGGCTGAGAACAATCGCGGCGAAGGCGGACTGCGGGTCGATGCCGGGCCGCGACTGCTCGTGCTGAATGCCGATGGGCAGGCCGGGAATCTCGTGCAGGCATTGCGGGCCGGGCGGATTGATGTCGATGTCGCCGCGGTCGGCTCGTTCGAACTCTCTCAGGATGCGCTCGATGGCTATCGGGCGGTGATCGTCGAGAACGTTCCGGCTGGTCTGTTCGGGCGGCAGAACATGGAACTGCTGGCTCAGTACGTCGAAGATCTTGGTGGCGGGTTGATGCTGACCGGCGGTCAGCGGAGCTTCGGCGTCGGCGGTTACTTCAACAGTCCGCTCGATGAGATTCTGCCCGTCTCGATGGAGATGCGGGAAGAGCATCGGAAGAATCGACTCGCCCTCGCGATTGCTCTCGATCGTTCCGGCTCGATGACCGCTCCCGTGGCGGGCGGCAAGACGAAGATGGACCTCGCCAACTTGGGCACGGCGGAGTGTATTCGGCTGCTCTCTCCCGGGGACAGCGTTGCCGTGATCGCCGTCGACAGTTCGCCGCACGATATTGTGAACCTCACCCCGGTTACGAATCCGGAGGCTCTCGCCAGTCAGGTGCTCGGCATTCAGAGTATGGGAGGCGGGATCTTCGTCTACGAGGCTCTCGTCGCCGCCGGCGATGAACTGGTGAAAGCGGACCAGTCGACCAAGCACATCATTCTCTTTTCCGATGCCAACGACAGCGAGGAACCGGGCGACTTCCGGAATCTGCTGAAGAGCTACGAAGCTGCCGGGATTACCGTGAGCGTGATCGGCCTCGGCAAACCGACCGATGTCGATTCCAAATTGCTTGAAGAAATTGCCACGCTGGGCAGCGGCAACATCATGTTTACCGAAGACGCCGCCGAATTGCCGCGGCTGTTCACGGAAGACACGATGAGCGTCGCCCGCAGCAGTTTCGTGGAAGCCGATTCTGAAACGCAGCCGCAGGGCATTCCGGGACAACAGCTGACCGACTCCCGGCTCATCGGCGACTGGGGCAGCTCGGCGTTTCCGAATGTGGAAGGTTACAACCTGAGTTACCTCAAGCCGGATGCCACGATGGGCGTGGTGTCGGGGGACGAGTATCAGGCTCCCTTTTCCGCGTTCTGGTATCGCGGCATCGGGCGTGTCGCGGCGATTACGCTGGAAGTCGATGGCAAGTTCTCGGGTGGACTCGGCAACTGGGAAGGCTACAACGATTTCCTCATCACGCATGCACGCTGGCTGCTGGGGACCGAATCGCCGGATGATGTCTATCTCAACATTGAACGGGATGGACAGGATGCGATCGCCACGGTGGAGCTCGATCCGAATCGCCCGAACCGGGGCGGCAACGAAGTCCCCGAGTTGATTGTCGTGCCGCCGGGCGAAGAGCGGACCGAGATTCTTTCGCCGGAGTTCACCTGGATCGGCCCCGATACCCTGCAGGCCCGTTTCCGCATGGAAACGATGGGGACGTATCGAACGTTGATCAAAGCGAGTGACCGCGAGTTTCAGCGGGGGCCGGCCCTGTCGCTTCCCTATTCGCCGGAGTTCGCTCCTCGCGTCGGGTTGCCGGAAGGGCGGGAAGTGCTGGCCGAAATCGCCCGGCTGACGGGTGGTGAACAGCGAACGGAAATCCTGAGCGTCTTCGCCGATCCGCCGCGCAGTCCGAAGAAGGTCTCGCTGGTGCCGCATCTGCTGGTGGCAACGCTGATCCTGCTGCTCATGGAAATCGCCGGCCGCCGACTGTCGCTCTGGGGCGATCTGTTCGTGCGGAAGTCGGCGACGAAGAAGGATGTCGAGAGTCCGCAAACGGCTGCCAGTCCGCGAACAAAACTGTTCCGCCCGTCGAAGCCGAAAGCCGAGAAGAAGTCGGCTCCCGCTCCCGCGAAGCCAGCCGCCCGGCCGAAAGAAGAATCCGCCCCGCCGACGCAGCCCCCCAAGGTCGATGTCTTCGCCGCCGCCAAGAATCGCGCCCAGCGACGCAATCAGTAGAGGCTGCTGCCCGCCCCGTGTTTCCCCAGGAAGATGGAACTGTCTTGATGAATCTCTCAATCCCCCGCCTCACGCTCCTGCTGATTCTTTCAGTGCAGGGGCTTTCCTGCTCGGCTGCCGAACCGAAAGCAGCCGCCGCCCCGAATAACGAGCCTCGAGCGGGCGAAGACTGGCCGGTGTTTCTCGGCAATTCCGGGATCGGCATCTCGAGTGAGACCGGTCTGCTGAAAGACTGGCCGGCGGGAGGTCCACCGCAGTTGTGGGAGGTTGAGATCGGCACCGGTTACAGTGCTCCCTCGGTTCGAGGCAATTTCGTCGTCTGTCATCATCGCCTCCGCGATCAGGAAATCGTGCAGTGCTTCGATGTGCAGACGGCAAAGTCTCTGTGGACGTACGAATCGCCGTCGAACTTCTCCGATCCGTACGGCTACAACAACGGCCCCCGCTGCTCGCCTCTGCTCACGGAAGAACGCTGTTACACCTTCGGCGCGGAAGGCCGGCTGCTTTGTCTGAATCTGGCCGATGGCAAGCTGATCTGGGAACGAGAAACGCATAAGGACTTCAACGTTCCCGATGCCTTCTTCGGTGTCGGAGCCACGCCGATTCTGGAAGGGGATACGCTGATTGTTCTTGTCGGCGGCCAGCCAAACGCCGGCGTCGTGGCGTTCGACGCGAACAACGGAAAGACCCTCTGGCAGAACACGGGCCGCGATACCTGGGCGGGCTCGCCCACAGGCTGGCGGGGGGAAGAAACCTACGAATGGACCGGCGAGGAAATGGTCGTCAGTTACTCCTCTCCGATCGCGGCGACGATTCACGGCAAGCGGCATGTCTTCTGTCTGCTGCGTCACGGACTGGTTTCGCTCGATCCGAAAACCGGGAAGGAGAACTTTCACTACTGGTTCCGCTCGCGCGATCATGAATCGGTCAACGCGGCTCGTCCGGTCGTCATCGGAAATCGCGTGCTCATCACAGCCGCGTATCGCACGGGAGCCGCTCTGCTGGAGGTCAACCCGGATGGAACGAGCTTCACCGAAGTCTGGCGGGACAGCGAGAACATGCTGGCTCACTGGTCGACACCGATTCCGGTCGGCGACTATATCTATGGTTTCAGCGGACGTCACGAAAATGGTTCGACGTTACGCTGTCTGAAGATCGACACCGGCGAGGTCGTCTGGGAAACGATCGGCTGGGAAGGGCCGGTGACTCAGTTCACGCCGGCGTCCAGCAGCAGTGTGCGGAACACGGAAACGAATGAGATCGAACCGTGGCCCTATTATGGACGCGGTTCGATGATTCTCGTCGAAGATCAATTCATCGTCCTCGGCGAACGGGGCACGGTTGCTCTGATCGATGCGAGTCCAAAGGGCTTCCGCGAGATCAGTCGCTTCAAGCCGGACTCGATGAACTACCCCTGCTGGGCCGCCCCGGTGTTGAGTCGCGGCCGGATGTTTCTCCGCAGTGAGAACAGTCTGTTGTGTTACGATCTGAAAGCCCCTGCAAAGAAGGACCAGCCGTGAATCGTTCGCTGTTTGGTGGAGGAGCGGAGGAGAGCGAAACCGCCGAAGCTCTGGTTAAGCTCTCGGATATTGCCGCCGGTAAGAAGGGCGAGTGCTTCGCTCTGTTATGCGATCGGCAGCGAGCCGAGACTCGTGATGGCAAGCCGTACTATCGCTGTCAGTTCCGTGATCTGAAGCGGACGGCGACCGCGATGATCTGGAGTGACTCAAGCTGGTTTGAAGTCTGCGATGAGTCGTGGGCTCCCGGCCAGTTCTTCCGTCTGCGGGTTCGCTACACCGAAAACCAGTACGGCCCGCAGATTGAGATTGAACGCATTCGCGAAGTGAACGACGACGACAAAGCCGACGGCTTCAACCCGGCCGATTATCTGCCGCAGTCCCGCTTCGACACCGACCGGATGATGCAGGAACTGCGCGGGATCGTGGAGCAGGAGATCAGCGATGCTCCACTGCAGCGCCTCGTGCTGGCCATTCTCGACGACCACGACGCCGACATCCGCGAATACCCGGCTGCCTCACGGAATCATCACGCGTACCGCTCCGGTTTTCTGGAGCATGTCCTTTCGGTGACGAAGACCGCGGTTTATCTCGGTCACAAGTATCGCGAGTACTACAGCGAGATGTCGCCGCCGCTGTCGATTGAACTGATCGTCGCCGGAGCGATTCTCCACGACATCGGCAAGCTGATCGAACTCTCGGCTGAGCCGCACGGAGCGGACTACACGGCTCCCGGTCGACTCATCGGTCACATTCTTCTCGGTCGCGATATGGTCCGCGATTACGCGAAGTCGACTCCCGATTTGAATCCGGACACGCTGCTGCGACTCGAGCACATCATCGTCTCGCATCAGAACCTGCCGGAATGGGGCTCGCCCGTCTCGCCGCACACACCCGAAGCCCTGCTCGTGCATTACGCCGATGACATCGACGCAAAGTTCCAGATGATGGCCTTCGCCCTCGGCGAGAAACTTCCTGAAGACGCCGAGTTCACGTCGCGACAGAATCCCCTCCGCCGGGCGATCTTCCGGGGGTTGAACGCGAATCATGAGGAGCACTCGTAGGGCAGGCTGTCGTGTGGCTTTCGGTTCCGGTGTTCATGGCGTTCGACATCGATGACAGGCATGCCCACGCGAGCGTGGGCATGGCACCCGCGGTTGGGGGAGTCGCTGCTTTCTTCTGCTGGAGGCCAGGCGATCGGGGCCGGATCTTTCCTCCGCTCGGGAATCGCGATACAGTCGAAGAGACGCGATTCCTATCGACACGAAATAGAAGACCCATGCGACAAGCCGAGCTGACACAACTGGAGATGATTTCGCATATCGATCGGCTGATCGACCGGTGTGACGAATGGCCGGGGGAGTCCTCGGCGTGGGAGCCGGCTCAGCGGGCGCGGCATTTTCTGCAGAGTGTCCTGCCCCGGGTTCGCACGGTTCGCGAGCGGTTGCAGTTGCCGCTGGTGGTGGCGATGTTCGGCGGCACCGGGACCGGGAAAAGTTCGCTGGTCAACGCGCTGCTGGGGCAGGAAGTGGTTACGGCGGGACGTCAGCGGCCGACGACCACCCGGCCGCAGATTCTGGTGCATCCCGACATCAATTTCGATCTGCTCCAGCTGCCGACCGATGACTGTGATATCCATCGTACGAATGCTCCGCTGCTTGAGGATCTGGTCATTGTCGACTGTCCCGATCCGGATACCTCCGAGAATGAAGACGCGACCAGCAACCTGGAACGTCTTCGGCGGTTCCTGCCGCATTCAGATGTGCTGATCTACACATCGACTCAGCAGAAGTATCGGTCGGCGAATGTGCAGGATGAACTTCGGGAAGCGGCTTCGGGCTGCAAGCTGGTTTTTGTGCAGACGCATGCCGACCGCGATGTCGATATCCGCGACGACTGGAAGAAGCATCTCACCGGGGCTTATGAGATTCCCGATTTGTTCTTTGTCGATTCGGTGAAAGGGCTGCAGGAACAGCTCAACGGGCAGCCGGTGAGCGGCGAGCTCGGGCGACTGCAGAACTTTCTGCTGCATCAGCTCACGTCGTCGAATCGCGGTCGCATCCGCCGCGACAACGTGCTCGATCTGCTGTATGCGACGCTCTCCCGGGCGACCGCGTTGCTGCACGAATATCAGCCGACGCTGCAGAAGCTGGAAGCCGAACTGGTCAGGAACTCGCGGGGGATTCAGGAGCAGATGTCGCGGCAACTGCAGGAAGATCTGCTGGGAGCCCGCCAGTTGTGGGAACGGCGGCTTGTCGATGCCGTGGTCCGTCGCTGGGGGAGCAGTCCCTTTTCGTGGCTGCTGCGACTCAACCACAGTCTGGGCACGCTGCTCGGGTCGTTCGGTCTGATGCGGGCCCGCACGACGGCTCACATCGCGCTGCTCGGGTTGACGCAGGGGACCCGGATGTGGAAGCAGCATCAGCAGGAGCAGGACTTCTCGTCGATGGTCTCCGATCTCAACGATCTTGCGGTGAGCGAAACCGAGATCGAAGAAAAGCGACTCGTGTTGAACGGATTCGCCCGGCAGGCCGGTTTTGAAACCCGCAAGCTGCAGAGGGATGTCAGTGAACCGAACCGCCCGGTCGGCAGTGCGTTCCAGGCCGAGTTCCTGAACGACGCTCAAGCCGAGGTCGATGAAGCGGTGGAACGTCTCGGAAAGAAGAACTCGAAGTCGCATGTGAAGCTGATGTACGACCTGCTGTTTCTGGTCTACCCCGGCTTCCTGCTCTGGCGCATCGGAAAGAACTTCTTCTGGGATTCGTTTCTCTTTGAGGAGCCGATTCTGGCGGCTGATTTTTACATCCCCGCCGGCGTGTTTCTGCTGCTCTGGTGCGGCCTGTTCATCATGTTCTTTACCCGGCGCTTACGCCGAGGGCTGAAGCAGGAAGTGCGGAATCTCGTTACGCGGCTGATCGACCGGCGGCTGCATCACGACATGTTCCCGGTCCTGCAGCGGGAATGTCAGCAGGCTCAGGCCCATACGATCGAGCTGGCCGAGCTGGAAGAAGAATGCAGTGCACTGCGAGCCGAGCAGCCTCAAACGATGTCGCTGGGAGCCCCGCGGCCAGCCGAGGTGGAAGCCCGATAGCATTCCCGGCCTGATTCTCGTGCTCCCCTGGAGGGGAAGAGTCTGGGTGAGAGGGAACGCGGCTGACTCGCTCCCTGGGGAAATCGGGGGCAGTTGCTCAACTACTTCTTCGGCTTTGCGACTTCTTTGGGAGCCGAGTCGTCGGTGGCTTTCAGCTGAGAGGCCTGTTCGACCAGGTTGTTAATCTGGTTCGTCTGTTCTTCGTGGTTGGCCCATTCGAGTGTTCCGTTCTGTGACTCGATCGCGCGGAGCTTGCGTTCGTCTTCGAGCTTCTGGGCCAGCGGGAACATGTGCGAATTGCGATAGTTGATCGGGGGCGCCACCGCCGGGGTTTCCTTAGACTTGCCGGTCACCCAGTCGTAGACCGGTCGCTTGATTCGCACGCCGGCAAACATCGGCCCTTCGTAGATTGTTCCGGTTTGAACCGGGCCAATCCCGAGCAGCCATGAGGATCGCGAGCGGCTGCGGTTCGATTTGACGCCGGCCTGCCAGACCGGTTCCTTGGTCTGGCGATCGTAAGCAAAGACGCCGATCTTCGCGGCTCCGAGCTGATGTTCTTTTTTGGCGAACGAAATCTCGGGAATCGCGGGCATCGGCGGGGCGGTCGGCACGACGGCCGAGGCGGAACTGAGTGCGTTTGTTGCCGGAATCCCGTAACTGACTTCGTGATGGTCGTTGCCGAGCGCTCCGACGCGGGCTTCGACCACGTAATCGGCGGTGTCGGCTTTGTCCTGAAGGCGACAGTGGGCGGCGATCATCTGCTGCCGGAGCGAACTGATGATGTAGTTCGAATTGACGAAGCCGACCCCTTTGATGTCCTGGATATAGCGGTCGTCGAAGTAAACCTTCTGGTAGGCCAGGGGGGTGAAATCGATTTCCGCGACAACGCGGTCCACGGCGTTGGAGGTCAGCAGCTGTTCGGTTCCGCTCTGCTGCACACTCTTTCCACAACCGGTCAGCGCGAGGCAGAGACCGAGCAGTGCCAGCGAACGGAGTCGGATTGCGGGGAAGCGACGGATCATGGGCAGCACAGATGATGGACAGGGACAGGAATCTCGAGATTGAGGCGGGAGTATAGCGACACTAGCCGTTTCTCCCAAAACTCTTGAGGAAAGCCCGAAAACCAGCCTCATTTTTGTAAGAAATGCACGAGGACGAGGCCCGCCGACCCTGTGAGAGCTACTTCCCTTTGATCTCGCGAATCTGTTCCACCGTCGGCGGTTTTCGCGGACCTGTTTGCGGAATGTTGTGCCGCCGCTGGAGTTTGAACTGCACTTTCTTCTTTGGCTTCTGCCAGGTGAGGGCGTACAGTTCGGCCATCACGTCGTGTGTTCGCTGGCGAAGGTAGCCGAGCGCCACAGCGAGCAGTAGAAAACCGCCGGCGAGGACGAGCAGGGGAATCGTTAAATCATCCGAGAAGGGGACGGCAATCAACAGGCATGTGAAGAGTCCCCCGATCATCACCAGCGTCGTTGCCAGCAGCGGTGACCTTGACCGGTTGACTCGAAACGTCCGTTTACCCATGCCGCTGACTTTTCCTTGAACCCACATGCCCGCGACTGCCGCGAAGTCGCTCATTCAGAATATGCCGGCCTGCGAAGACGATCCAGAGGTCGAAGGGGATTGAATGAGTGAAGGGCGTACGCCATCCCTCTTGAACCGCTCGGGTTCTAGTCGAATTTACGGCCTGTCAGGCGTTCATAGGCTTCGACGTACTTGCTGCGAGTATTGGCGACCACGTCGTCCGGGAGTTCCGGCGGTGGGGAATTGCGGTCCCAGTCGGTTTGAAGCAGCCAGTTGCGGACGTACTGCTTGTCGAACGACACTTGAGTCCGTCCGGGCTCGTAGTCGTCGGCTGGCCAGTAGCGGGAACTGTCGGGGGTGAGCACTTCGTCGATGAGAATGATCGACTCCGGTGCCGGCTGGCCCCCTTCGAAGCCGAACTCGAACTTCGTATCGGCCAGAATCAGTCCTTTACCGAGGGCGTAATCGGCGGCTTTGGAATAGATCTCGTGACTGAGGTCCCGGATCGCTTCGGCTACGCCTGCACCGATCTGATCGCGGACGGCTTCGTAAGCAATCGGCATATCATGCCCTTCCACGGCTTTGGTGGACGGGGTGAAAATCGGCTCGGGGAGGCGGTTGCTTTCGACCAGACCCTCTGGAAGTTTCACACCGCTGACGGGCAGATTCTTCTGATAATCGACCCAGCCGGAACCGGCCAGATAGCCGCGAACGACGCATTCAATCGGAATCACCTGGGTTTTCTTGACGACCATGCTCCGCCCGAGCAGCGGTTGGACATCGGTTCCGTCGGGGAGCGGCAGGTCGCGAGGATCCGACGAGAGCAGATGATGAGGCACGCCGAGCAGATCGAACCAGAACAGGCTGAGCTGCGTCAGGATTTTTCCTTTTTCTGGCACGCCGGTCGGCAGGATCCAGTCGAAGGCACTGATCCGGTCGGTTGCCACGATCAGCAGGCGTTCCCCAAAATCGTACACATCCCGGACCTTTCCCTGGTGTTTCGGGACGCCCGGAATCTCGGTTTCAAGCACGCAAGTCATCAGTCAGCCTCGGGTCGGTTGGGGAATACGCTGGTTTCTGTGCACACGGCTGCTCATCGTATCGCTCTGCCGGCTTCTTGAACAAGGATCTTATCACGACTACACTTGGGGCGTTCGAGGTTGGCGAGCGAAAACCCGACGGCCGACAGTGTGCGACGGGACTGAGCAGCGACTGCGGGTTCCTGACGATGGTTTCCCCGCGAACGTACCCTCGTGAATAAAACTCAGGCGTTCAGCTTCGATTGTAGTACGAGGAATCCGGTTCATGGGTTTGATGCGGTTCGATCTCGGTTCGGCCGACCTGTTGCCGTATCGCTCCCGATTCGAGCAGGCGTTTCTGTCGAGCTACGACGGAACCGTGTTTCCCACGCGGGTGGAAGTGCACGGCACCGTTCTACACTGCATCCGTCAGAAGTCCGATTCCGGCAAGCTGAACATCTCCTGGCCGATCTCCGGCTTCGGCATGCCGATTTTGCGAACCTGCTCTCTGATCGAACGCGAAGCCCCGTATGTCCTGGCCGTGGAACTGGCCCGGGGGCAGCTCTGCGAACTCAAGGATCAGGCCGCTTCCTGGGAACATGCCGGGATGCTGGTGCCCGAGCAGTACGAAACCCTGTATCGCGATGCCTACCGGGATTTCGTCCTGGCGACGTTCGAGCAGCACGATCCCGACAATGCGACCCGCATCGCCAATGTCGCGCTGGCCAAAATTTGCCATGCCGAGAATGTGCTGGGAAAAGCCTACGTGGCTCAGCGGCTGCAGGTCCGTCGGCAGCGGTTCGCCCATCCGCCGGCCTTGCTCGGCTGCGATCTGGGCGAAGTTCCCGTGGAGAAACTTCCCGACGATTTCGCCGAACGCTTTGGCGCAGCGATGATCTCGCTCGACTGGCGATCGGTCGAATCCGAAGAAGGAACCTACAACTGGGATCTGTTTGATGAGCAGGTCGAGTGGGGACAGAAGAATAAACTGATGCTCGTCGGAGGTCCGCTCCTCGATTTTCAGGAGAACGGACTTCCCAACTGGGTCGCCAACTGGAAGCACGATATTCTCAACCTGCAGAGCT
This sequence comes from Rubinisphaera margarita, assembly GCF_022267515.1. NCBI lineage: Bacteria > Pseudomonadati > Planctomycetota > Planctomycetia > Planctomycetales > Planctomycetaceae > Rubinisphaera > Rubinisphaera margarita. The sequence goes on from NZ_JAKFGB010000015.1 coordinate 220,873, forward strand.
TCCTCAGCGATTATGTCGAAACCGTGGTGACGCGATACACCGGAAAAATCCGCACGTGGGAAGTGACCGCAAGAGTCAACACCGGTGGACTGTTTGGTTACACCGAAGACAATCTCCTGGCTCTGACGGGACGCATGATCGATGTCGCCCGGCAGGTCGATGGCGACTCTCGCGTCTTTATCCGAATCGACCGTCCCTGGGGCGATTATCAGGCCCGGGGCAAGCATCGGCTCACCCCCTGGCATGTGGTCGATGCCCTGTTGCGATCAGGAATGGGGTTGGCGGGAATCAATCTTGAGTTGGCGATCGGCTACGAACCCGGCCGCAACGATGCCCGACGTCTGCTGCGTTTTTCCCGGCTCATCGACAGCTGGGGAAGCTTCGGCGTCCCGTTGCATGTGACTGTGGCATGCCCGTCGCGAGCGGACAAGGATCCGCAGGCAGGACTTGAAATCAAGGTCGATGATCTGCAGGATGGAAAGCCCTGGTCGCAGGAGCATCAGGCGGAGTGGTTCAGTGATTTCGTGTCGCTGCTGATGGCCAAGCAACCGGTCGTCGGGATCTTCTGGCCACACCTCAACGATGCCTACCCCCATCGCTTTCCTCATGCCGGACTGTTCAACGCCGATGGGGAACCCAAAATCGCCTGGGATCGCCTGAAAGAGCATCGGCGTCCCGAGTAACCAGCACCCGGCCGCGTACTCAATCTGCTTCCTGACTCTAATCTGAACGTCCAAGTCTGATGCGAATTGCCATCGCCCAGCTGAATCCAACCGTCGGCGATCTTCAGGGAAACTGCGCCAAAATCCTTGAGGCTGCCCGCCAGGCCGCCGAACAGCAGGCCGAACTGATGGTCTGTGCCGAACTCGTGGTCTGTGGTTATCCCCCGAAGGATCTGCTGCTGCGATCCGGTTTCGTGGCCGCCTGCGATGAAGCGGTTGAATATCTGGCGAAGCAGTTGCCCCGCGATCTCGCCGTGCTTGTCGGGCACCCGACACACCGCGACCAGCCGGGTGGCCGTTGTGCCAATGCCGCCAGTCTGCTCCATGAGTGTGAGATCCAGAAAACGATCGCCAAGACGCTGCTGCCAAATTACGACGTCTTCGACGAGCGCCGCTACTTCCGGCCAGCCGAAGATGTCGAGCATGTGGAGTTCAAGGGGCGCAAGCTGGGCGTTCATATTTGTGAGGACGCCTGGTACGGCCAGCCGGAAACGTTCTATCACGAGCGGCAACTGTGCGAGTTCGATCCGGTCCAGCGGCTGATGGACCGGGGCGCGGAACTGCTGATCAACCTTTCGGCCAGTCCGTTCGAAGTCGGAAAGCAGGGGCGGCGACATCAGCTGATGCAGGATCACTGCCGGCGTGGTGGCGTCCCGGCTGTTTTCGTGAATCAGATCGGCGGCAACGATGATCTGGTCTTCGACGGCGGCAGCTTTGTGCTCAACGCGAGTGCAGAGGTCGTTCATCAGTCAAAATCGTTCGTGGAGCTTGTCGAGACCGTCGACCTCGAATCGCTGACGGAGTCGCTCGGCGATACGACTCTTCCTCGAACCGAGCAGTTGTTTCATGCTCTGGTCCTCGGGCTGCAGGACTACGCTCGGAAGTCCGGGTTCAAGGAATGTGTGCTCGGGCTGTCCGGCGGAATTGATTCCGCTGTTGCCAGTTTGCTGGCCGCCGAAGCGTTCGGACCGCAGCACGTGCATACGCTGATGATGCCGTCTCGCTACAGCAGCGGACACAGCGTCGATGACTCGGAAGCACTGGCTCGCAACCTTGGAATCGAAGCGATCAAGGTGCCGATCGATGAGGTTCACAAAGCCTACGAAAGAACGGTCTGCGTGCAGGACGATCTGGCGAAAGACCCGGGCGGACTGCCCGATCAAAACCTTCAGGCCCGTATCCGCGGCGCCATGGTCATGATCCGCAGCAATGCTCGTGGCTGGCTGCCGCTGGCGACTGGAAACAAGAGCGAACTCGCGGTCGGCTACTGCACCCTGTATGGAGACATGGCGGGCGGGTTCGCTGTGTTGAGCGATGTGCTCAAACGCGATGTCTATGCACTGGCCCGATTCGCCAACGAACGAGCCGGTCGGGAATTGATTCCCGATCACATCATCACCAAGGCCCCGAGTGCGGAACTCGCACCCAATCAGTTCGATCAGGACTCTTTGCCTCCCTACGACATTCTCGATGGCATTCTTGAACTGCTTGTCGAGAAGGAATTGTCGCTGCACGATGTGTCTCGGCATTACCCCGAAGACGTGGTGAAATGGGTGCTCCGCAAGCTCGATCAGAATGAGTTCAAGCGTCGCCAGATGCCCCCGGGAATCAAGCTGACTCGCCGCGCCTTTGGCAGCGGGCGTCGCATGCCGATGGCCGCGCGGTACACATCTCCTCCCGGAGCAGACTCCGGAGACGCTCGATGACCGAAGACCAGGAACCCCATTGGCTGCCCGACCTTCGGAATGGGAGTGAAGCGGCGCTGTCTCAGTGCTTCGCGGAGTACCGTCCGCGACTGGAACGGATCGTTTCGTTCCGCCTTTCGCCGCAACTGTCGACGCGGCTCGATATCGACGATGTGCTGCAGGACGCCTATCTCGCCGCGGCTCAGCGGATCGAACACTGCGATACGACCTCGGCTCAGTCCGTCTTCGTCTGGCTGCGCCTCGTGGTGCAGCAGACCCTGATTGATTTGCATCGCAAGCACGTTCAGGCCGCGGGCCGCGATATTCAACGCGAGGTGCGCGCTGACCGGACCGATCCCGGAACTTCCGGATGTATCGCCGGGCATCTGATCTCGCAGGTCAGTTCGCCGAGCATGTCTCTGAAGCGGGACGAGATGAACGCCCGGCTGATGCAGGCCCTCGAGCAGATGGAAGCGACCGATCGCGAAGTGCTTGCGTTGCGACACTTCGAGGATCTTTCGAACAACGAAGTGGCCCAGACCCTCGACATCTCCGTCAAAGCAGCCAGCATCCGCTATATCCGCGCCCTGAAGAAACTCAAGGGCATTATGGATTCCCTCACCGACCTCGGCCTCCAGCCGTAAGTGCGAAACGAAGGCAACCGAGCCCCAACTCGAAGCGTGAACGAGAGACTCGCGACAGACCACTTTCCTTCACACTTCAGGTTGAGAACCAAACCCGCGAGCGAGCGTTACGCGGCCAGGTTGCGATCGTCTTCGAAGGCTTCCGGCGCGGGAGTGGACTGCTGCAGGTCTTCGATCTGTTCCAGCAGGTCGCGGATGACGCGTTCGGTTTCGCGGCGTTCGCTGCTGCGTTTCCTCTGGGCGGCTTCCCATTCGCGGCGAGCCGACTGGACACGGGTCCGTTCCTGATCGGCCAGCGTGCGATGGTGTTCCCACTTGATGAGGCTCTCGTGGATCCACTTTCGTGTCGACGCCTCAAGGGAACGCGTTTCCTGATAACGGCTGCGGAGCTCGGTGAAATCGTTTTGCAGAGCTTCCGAGGCGGCTTCCAGCGTCTGTCGAGCCGAGTCGAACTCTTCACTCAACTGTTCACGGATGGACTCGAGCCGCGCTTCATCGAAGGCATCGTCCTGCTCGGCGGCGATCTCGCTGCGAAGGGCTTCGGTCTGAAGTCGCAGTAAAAGCGTGTCGCGGTGCGTGTCTTCGATTTCGAGTCGGACCTTCTGCAGACGTTCCTGCTGATGAAGCACGAACTCCTGTTGCCGGTTGACCAGAGACTGCTGTTCGTCGAGTCGCTGTTCCAACTGACTGCGATACACCAGCCACTCGGCTCCTTCTCGTTCCAGTTCGTTCCTCTGCGCTTCGAGGGCGGCCGACTCTTCGTCCAGTTGTTCGCGAACGGCTCGCTCTTCGCGGAACAGGCTGTCGGCCCGTTCGTCCAGCAACTGCCGGGCACGACCGAGCTGCTGCCGCAACCGGCGGTTCTGTTCGGAGAAAGTCTGTAGCGACTGCTGAGTCTGTTGAGCTTCGAGCTGTGCCTGATGCCTCCGCTGCTCGAACTGATTCCGCAGTCGTTCGAGGTGATCTTCCTGCAGACGTAGCCGACGGGTCGCCTGGTTCTGCTGCTGGCTGATTTCTTCGAGCTGAACGCGGCAGAACTCTTCGAACTCTTCCCGCTTCGTGGCGAGCAGTTGATCGGCTTCGTTCTGAACGCGGGAGATCTCTTCGAGCCGCGAAGTGCGAAGATGCTCCAGCTCCGCTTCGGTTTCGCGGACGTGCTCTTCGTAGCTGCGTTTTTCGCGATCCAGAGCGGCTCGTTCGTTGTCGACCGATTCGCGGTCCTGCTCGACGAGCCGACTTTCCGCCGACACGTTCTGCTCACGATCCGAGACCGCTTCTTCCCGCTCGGTGACTTCGGTTTCCCGCTGAGCGAGGTCGAGTTTGGTTTGCTCAACCCATTTGGAAAATCTCGTCTGACGCTCGGTCAGTTCGTCCGACTTTTCGTTGAGTTGTGATTCCTGGTGCTCCAGCTCGGCCAGGCGCAGACGCAGCTGGTCGAAAATGCGGCCCGCATCGGCGAGAAGCGGATCAGCGGGGCGGCCTCCGGCGGGCAGCGCAGGGCTGGCGGCGGGACGAATGGAGGAATGCTCCGACGACCGCGCAGCGGCAGAGGCGGTCGATTCGCTGGATTCCTGGCCGGGAACAGACGACGCCGACCCCGGGAGGGATCGGCGCGCGTTTGATTCAGACTCGTGGCTCACGTGGGACTCCCTTCCCTGCGTGTATCACTTCACAGCGTCAGACGCTGCTCATATCGGTCGTATCGGCGACGTTCGCCGCGAGCCGATTATAGATGCTTTTCCAGAGTTGCTGCAAGTTGCTCTTTGGGCACCACGCCGGTCAGTCGTTCGACCAGTTCGCCTTCCTTGAAGATCATCAGGGTCGGGATGGCGCTGATGCCGTGCTCGGAAGCGATGTTCGGGTTGTCATCCGTGTTCAACTTGCCGATCCGGGCCTTGCCCTTGTACTGATCGGCCAGCTCTTCGATGGTCGGGGTCAGCATTTTGCAGGGGCCGCACCACGGGGCCCAGAAATCGACGAGAACGGTCTGATCGCCCTGCAATACTTCCGTTTGGAAATTGTCGTCGGTAAACTCGATCACATTGCCGGCCATAACTCTGGTCCAATCCTTTATTAAATTTGTGTCTCTCTCGGTCCTGTCAGAACCGGATTTACGGACTTGCTTATTCAGACCGATCGCTCTGAAAAAAGACGTCACGGCCGATGATCAATGCCGTATTATAGGTCTGACCAGTCAGGTGTCAACGTTCTCCCGGACGCTCCGACTGACCGGGCTTTCACCCCGACAGGATCCCATTTCATGCGAGAAATCAGGCAGCGAAGGCGAATTGCAGATTCTGCACGACATGCAGCACTCCCGCTCGTCCCCCCGTGTCTGGCCGTGATTCTCGGTTTGTGCCTGTCGACACTTCCCGGAGTCGCCCTGTTCGCGCAATCTCCGTTCGACTCGCCACCTCCGTCGGCTTCCCCATTCGAGACACCGGCTGGGCAAGATGAGCCGCCTGCGGGAATTCCACAGTCCGGCGTTTCTGTCAACGACATCAGCCCCTGGCTTCGCGATGTTCCCATCAAAACGAGCCGGGCCGGATTCCTTCCCGAAGAAAACGAACTCTACTACCGCGTCCTCGCTTATGCCCGCACTGCCGATCCCCAGGCCCTCCGCGAGGCGGCTCAGGAATTCCTGAAGCAGCGGTGGGAGCAGTCGAAGTACAAGCACCTGCCGGTCGAGAAGTTCCCCGTTTATGTCGACATGTATCTCGACCCCCAGGCTTACCAGGGGCGGCCGGTTATCATGACAGGCCACATCCAGCGGGCGGTCGTCAGTGACGCCGGCAAGAACGATTTCGCGATTGATCAACTCTGTGAAACCTGGCTCTTCACCGACGATTCACAGGCCAATCCCACCGTGGTGCTCTCGACCGAGCTGCCTGAAGGGTTCCCGGTCGGCGAACAAGCGGTCGATCATGTCACGGTCACCGGTTATATCTATCGCATGTATACGTATGAAGCCCGCGATACCGGCCGGTTCGCTCCGGTGCTGATGGCCAATCGCATCGACTGGACCTCTCCCGCTGCGGCAAAGCCCGACTACTCCTGGATCACCATCCTGCTGATTGGCGTTGGCCTGGCGATCTTCAGTTTGTTCATCGCTCTCACGCTGCATCAGCAATGGTTGCTGGACCGCGAATCGAAGCGGACTCCTTTTGAAGAGTTGAACGCCACGCCGCCGGAGTCGTTCGGCTCAGACACCAAAGGCTCCGCCAAACGCTGATCCATTCCGCACCCTCTCTCCTCTGACTGCTCTGCAAGACTGTTTCATGACCGAGACTTACCCCCCTTCGCAGCCGCTCGGACGGCCGGTTCGACTGGCCGTCCTCATCTCCGGCGGCGGCACCACGCTCGACAACTTCATGACGCGGATCGGAAACGGTTCCCTCGCCGCAGATGTCTCACTGGTGATCGCCTCGCGTCCCGACTGTGGCGGCGTCGGCAAAGCCGAGAAGCACGGCCTGCCGCTCGAAGTCTGCGCCCGGAAAGAGTTTCCCGATACCGCCAGCTTCAGCGAACGGATCTTCGGCCTGTGCCGCGAGCATCAGGTCGATCTCGTCATCCTCGGCGGCTTCCTCAGCCTGCTCCGCATTCCGGACGACTATCTCAATCGTGTGATGAATATTCATCCCTCGTTGATTCCCGCCTTCTGCGGCAAGGGCTTCCACGGCTCGCACGTGCACGAAGCGGCCTGGCAGCGGGGCGTGAAAATCGCCGGCTGCACGGTCCACTTCGCCGACAACGAATACGACCACGGCCCAATCATCGTTCAACGAGTGACATCGATCGCCTACAACGACACACCGACCGAGATCGCCGCCAAGGTCTTCCGAGAAGAATGCGAAGCCTACCCGGAAGCGATCGAACTGTTCGCCCAGGGCCGCCTCCGCGTCGAAAACCACCGCGTCGAGATCGTGGAACCGCTGTAGGGCACGCTCCCGCCTGCCGGGCGTTCCATTGTGATCTGATCGAGCAATAGAGCCGGCCTGAACTGCCGAAGGGGTGGCCCCGAAAGATTCTTTCGGGGCGGCGCAGCCGTCGGAGAAGGGGGATTTGACGTCTAATTGAGAGGTGGTGCAGTCATCTGAAGTACGATGGGAAGGCTGTCAGTCCTGGCACACGGCAGGTGCATTCTCCTACGAAGGGGTGGCACAGATATTCCTGTCTGTGCGTAATCGATTGCTCATCTCGTTCGCGGTCGATCCACTCATTGAGAGTTCTCAACGACTCGACTCCGCAGCCATGTTTTTCGTCCACAGACAGGAATGTCTGTGCCACCGACTGAAATTGACGGGAACGAATCACAAGTATCGACGTGCAGAAAATGATCAGGCTACCGGCTACCGCGGGATCCACTTCAGTTGACGTGTGTCATTCGAGAATCCCGGGATGGCTCTGATCGCTCGGTGATCAGGGCGGCGAAGCCACCGTTTGAGGCCCGTGAAAAACACGGAGTCTTTCTCTGCCGATCCAGGGCTCTGTGACGCGAGACCTCAAATCGCACTTCGCCCACCGCTGCCACCCGTCGATGGGGCATTCAAGGACGAACCTGTCTTACGGGTGCCGATCGGTCGTTTGTTCGTCCATCGCCTGCTTCCATTCGCCCTTCACCTTCTCGTTGTCCAGGTTCCGCTGCGAATAGTGCAACAACAGATACAGCACGAGGATAAGCAGTGCGATCCCAGTCACGATCCGAAAAAGCAGCTGTCCAAGTTCAGCCCAGGTGAATGCCCGGTGGTCAACCGTTTGCAGCGCAACCGGGAGATCGTCCACCAGCCATTTTTCCTGGAACCGTTCGTCGACCGGTTCCCCGGCAGCGATCCATTGGGCTTCGTCGGCTGCGACGAGCGCTCTCAACTCCAGCGCCTGCGGGCGTTCCGTTCGATAGTTTTCCTCGAGCTTCTCCCACGGCACGTTCTCCTGCATGCGGATCGCGTCCCTGGCCTGCTCCGTGTAGTATTTGGCCGCGTAGGTCCAGCCGGTTTCGCGTGCCCCCTCGGCAGCCGTGAGATAAGCGTAAGCGGCCAGTCGCTGCTGAGTCGGTTTCCCATCAACGGCACGTTCCAGAAGCGAGCCCAGTGCGGCAAGGAGAATTGGCGAGTCGGCTCGTCCGAACCGGAGCATTCCGACAATCGCTTCGCGAGCGTCGTCATACGAAATCGATTCGGCATCGGCCCCCTCAACGACAGTCTGTCCGTTCTTAACCGACGAGAGATAAAGCTCAAACGACTCCTCGGGCGGCATCCAGCCGTCTTCCGTCATCGAATGTCGAGCCCAGTCAATCACGAGGATCTGATACCGCTCGCGGCCGAAGTGAGCGTCAGGATTGATCTCCAGGGCTCGTCGAAGAGGAACGAGACCTTCATCGAGGCGACCGGCGTGGACAAGGACCGTGCCGAGGTTGGCGAGCGTTTCATAGCGATCGGGATCCATGGCGAGGGCCCGTTCCATAATCTCGATCGCTTCGCGCGAACGCTCCAGGCGGTCGTAACTGACGGCGAGGTCATCGTAAAGCGGCAATCGGGCGGGATCATCGTCCGACAACTCGTCCAGCCGCCGCAGGCGATCGCCGATCCGCCACTCGTCGTAAGCGGGCGAATGCACCGGAAAGAAACCAATCACCGCCTCATGCACCCCCGGCATCCGCGCCCGCTCCTGAGCTAGCGTGTCGTTATCCCACAAACACGCGTGAGCTGATGGCGCGATCGCAATAACGATGAATAGCGGCAGGATCGCGGTCAGACAGCAGATGTCACAAGGAATTCTGAGCCGGTTCATAGGCAATGCTCTCCTGGCGAATGAGTGCGGACCGGGCGTTGAGAAAGATCAATCGGCGGGCAATGGTGCGGCCGACTGTTTGCGATTCTTGCGGCGTTTTGTTTCCCGTTGACCTCGTATGATGAGCCAGACGATCAGGGCTACAAAGAGAACTGGAATGCCGATCAAGAGCGAGTTGATTATGAATGCGAGCCGCTGCATACCCTCTGGCGAAGGCATTTTTGCGGATGTTTCGACGGCGTGGGGAACAAAAGCGATCGGTAACGAATCTGTCAGCCATTTCTTATGGTAGAGGTCGTCAACGGGCTTGCCGGCCTCAATCCATGCGAGTTCGTCGGCTTCCACAGCCTTCTGCAGGGCAACGGCTTGTTCCCGTTCCGCAGCATAATTGATCTGCAGTTGCTCCCAGGTGATCTTTTCTTGCCAGGCGAGCGCCCCCTCCGCCCGGTTCCTGTCATGAGTTGCCAAGTCAGTCCAGTTGAGCGATTCTGCGTGTTCTGCGGCCCTCAAGTACGCACGAGCTGCGAGTCGCTGTTGTCCATATTCAAGAAGATTCTCGCACATCGTGGCATGGAGTATTGAACCGAATGCCGTCAATAGGATGGGAGAGTCGGACTGACCGAAGCGAAGCATTCCCAGAATTGCTTTGATGGCCTCCTCATCTGAGACGCAATCCGCATCAACGCTTTTCACTTCAACCTTTCCGTCTTCGATGTCGGAAAGGTAGTCATTGAATTCCTGCTCCGGCGGCATCCACCCGTCTTCTGTCATCGTCGGGCGTGCCCATTCGATGATGAGAATCTGATACCGCTCTCGGCCGAAATGGGCATCGGGATTGATGGTGATCGCTCTTCGCAGATAGTCGAGACCCTCGTCGAGTCGACCGGCGTGGACGAGAACGGTGCCCATGTTCGACAACGTCTCGTAGCGGTCCGAGTCGATGTTCAACGAGTCTTCGAGAACTGCGATTGCTTCCGTCTGCTGCCCGAGTCTGTCGTAACTCACGGAGAGATCGTCGTAGAGCGGAAGACGCAGTTCCGTTTCGGGCGGGAGCTTTTCGAGTCGTTGCAGGCGATCGGCGATTCGCCATTCGTCATAAGCCCGGGAGTGAACCGGCATGAACCCGATCACCGCTTCATGCACGCCCGGCATGCGGGCCCGCTCTTCGGCCAGTGTATCGTGATCCCAGCGACAGGCGTGGGCGGTTGATGCTGTCAGCGACAGGCAAAATACGCCGCAACTGAAAAGCAGAAACGAGAGACCAAAACGGTCCGAAACGCGATGGGACATGGTTTCCTTCCTCAGACGGGGGGATCTATCGATCATGCTGATTCAGCGCACGGGTGTCAATCACAATCCAACAGGAGGTGAGGAGTTGTCGCTGGGACTTGAACAACCGGCACGATCGTCAGGATGTCTGCAGAGCGAGCCGCAGAACGCGTTCATTCCGTTCGTTCGCACCGATCTTCGGCGGGCAGGTTTCGGAGGTCCGGTCGCATTGATGACGTGTGCGCGGACAGCCGATTGAAGAAGAGAATCGTTCCGTTGTTTCGCAGTTCTGAATGTTGTCCCTGTTATGCCTCGCGAACAGAAAGTCGGCCTCACGATGATCATCATGATCGTCGGTTTTGCCGGAGCGTTCTGCTTCCGCAAGCCGACTGAGGATCAGGCTGCGCCCCCCGAGTTGCAGCGGGAAGGGATGATCAACGAACAGATCGCCGAGTTCCGCACGCGACCCTATCTGCCGGGGCTCGATCAACAGCGGGAACAGGCCGCCCCTGCTCAGGACGATCCTCTTCGCCAGCAGCTGGCCGCCTGGAACCTCGAAGCCGAACGCGATCCGCAGAGTCCGCTGCCGGCACCGATTGGCATGCTGATTCCGGTCGATACGCCCGGGGCGGAACGTCCGGCCAGACGGCCAGCACCGACTCCGCCCGCTCCGATGCAGACCGTTTCGCGCGACGAGCCGACTGTTCCCGAGCCTCAGGAACCAGCGACCGCGACACATACGGTGCAGCCGGGAGAGACACTGAGCGGAATCGCTTACCAGTACTATGGCTCGGCCTCCAAATATCTCGCGCTGTACGAACTGAACCGGGATGTGCTTTCCAGCCCCAACGATCTTCGACCGGGGATGACGCTGAAGATTCCGACCAAATCGTCGAAGACTTCCCAGCCGGAAGAAGTGCGGGAAGCGAAGACACCTCCCGCGCCTCAGGTCTCCCAGCAGAATACGGCTCAGGGCCGCTTCATCGTCGATACCTGGCAGGAGCCCGCAGCAGAGCCGAACGTGGAACCTGCCGAAAGCATGTTCGTCCCTGCTCGGACGAATCCGTTCAATCAGGCACGCGGCGAGAGCCCGTACTGGGGAACGCCGACTTATCGCTGACAGCGCCCGCCTTCGGGCCGCGATCTCTCTGCGAGACCTTCAAGTCAGGTCGACACGGCTGGACTCCTCGAGCCTCTCCGTCGCGCGGCCGAGAAGCACCGGCGTGAGGACTGGAGTCCGCCGGCTGCCACGGCTTCTGTGTTCTACGTTTCCCGGAGCGATCCCGTACCCGATCGCCCTCGCGGGGATCCTGCTTCGGGTCGAGCGGAACGTACGGAGAACGTCGGAGGAGAATCTCGCGAATCCGCCAGAGCTGGCCCTGTTTCCGCCAGCGGTCGAAGTACGTGTAGCACGTTTCCCAGGCGGGAAAATCGTGGGGCAGCATCCGCCACGTGCAACCGGTGCTCCAGCGATAGTTGATGGCGTTGATCACTTCCCGCAGATCCGTACTCCGTCTGCGGCCGCGTGACTGCGATTCTTCGACCAGCGGGCTGATCAGTTGCCAGCGGGCATTCGTGATGTCGCTGGGATAAGACTTACGTCGAGACATAATTACAACTCCAACACCGGTCGATCGTCCCGACCAGCGGCTGTGAATCCAGGATCAAATGGCATCCCTGCCGGCCAATTCCGTCGGTTCTGTTCTCTACTGTCGTTGACCGGCTACGCCGAACCCTCGCCCGGCGGGGTCTGCCTCAGTCGTTCCATTTCCGGTTTCATCCACCGTCGGCAGAGTTCCGTCATCGGAATCTGATTCCGAGCCGCCTCGTGACGGATCGCCCGCCAGTCTGAGACGGGGATGAAAATGGAAATCTGCTTGCGCGCTTCGCTCCGACCTGCCACCACTTCGTCACCCACTGCTCAGCCCTCCTCGTTCCGCTGAAACCCATTGACAAAGATATCGTATCAGTGTACAGATGTTAGAACTGGTAGAGAGTGGCTGTCAATAAAAACTTTACATTTGTATACAAATTGGCAGGGGCCAGCGGATTTTTCTTTGAGATCGCGTCAATTGACGGATGGTGAGCAATGGAAGACAACAAAGCTGGACAAAGTCAGACAGATCCAGACAGGCTGCTCTGGTCGAGGATCGAGCGCTATTGCGTCGAGCATGGCTGGACGATCAGTCGGCTGGCCGAAGAATCGGGCGTGTCGCGGGCGACGCTGCATCAGTGGCAGCAGAAAGGCCGCTGCAAACCGCGCAATACAACGCTTTACAAGTTGGCGAATGCTCTTTCCGTTTCGCCAGCCGTCCTGAAGAGTGAAGCGGCGGGGACAGAAGTCCGTGCGCCGGAACCGCTGCTGGATAACAGCTGGAATCCCCTCTGGCCTCCGCTGCCGGGCGAGCTGATGTCGGCTGACTTGCAGCGGGAGTTCGACCGGCAAACGAACGGGACCATTGAAGATGTCTGCAGGGAGCGACCGGAATTGTTCGCCGGCTGGTCGGAGAATGAATGGGATGAGCTGTTCAGCACCTTCGGCGTCGGCGGCGAGCTGAATGAGGACGGCGTGCGGATGCAGGCGGAGTTCATCAACCGAAAGCGGGAAACGCTCTATCAGGTGCAGATCCTGCTGGAAACGCATCTCGCCGACGCGGCTCGTGCAGTGATTCAATCGCTTTACGACTCTGTGCAATGCGCCACCGACGACGCAGCACAACAGTAGGACCGGTTTCCAGCCAGCCGGAGGTGATGATCTGGCAGGTCGCCGTTGTCATTGTTTCGAGCGGATGGCACAACCGCGTGCGTCTCAGTGGCGTAGCCCCAGGAGGTTCGTGTTCCACGTTACGCGAGAAACTGTCTCGGTGCATCTACAGAGAGACTGATCATCGTTCTTTCAACGAGCAACAGAGCATTCTCACGCTTCTCCTGCAGTCGAAGCGTGAATTTGCTCGAGCCTCTTCCTGTGACTTCGTCAGCCGGACGTGCACGTCCGGGCCATCCGTTGAACGCTGTCAACGTGAGTGGATGAGGTCAAACGCATGCTGGAGGGACGGCTTTTGAGCAGGCACGCCTCTTGCCGCACAGGAATGTCTGCGCCGCCCTGTCGGAGGGCGTCATCATTCAAGAGCAGGGCGGCGTTTATCGCTTGAGGATGGCGAGCAGGCGGCGGTTGCGTTCGAGGTCCTGATCCTTGGCGGTCTGCTCGGCAGCCGTGGTGACGGAACGGTTCAGGGCTTCGTTGAACGCGGCTTCGACTTTCGCAGTTTCGAAGGAGCCGAGTTCCTGAGCACGGTTGGTCAGCAGGGTCACGGCATGCCCTTTCACCTGGGCGAAACCGCCTTCGATGAAGTAACGATGCAGACCGGTTTGCGTCTGCACCTGGAGTTCACCGGTGCCGAGACGTCCGACCATGGGAGCGCGACCGGGGAGGATCCCGATCTGGCCATCTTCCAGCGGGAACTGCAACGATGTCGCGACCGTGCTGAGCAGGGTCTTCTCCGGCGTGACAACGGTCAGTTCGATGGTATTGGCTGCAATCATGGGAACAGTCTACTAATGCTTGCTGGCTTGACGGGCCGGTCGATTCACCACTTGGCGTGCTCGCGGCCGATGGGGCCGCGACAAGGTTCGGTTTCAAAAACACACATCCATTGAAACGGACGTCGTCTCATGGTGCTACAGCAGTGTTTCGCCGGATGTGTGTTAAACGTCTTGTGCCGGTCCACGGCAACGAATCTTCGGGTCGCTTACTGCTGTTCAGCCATCTTCTTGGCCTGCTCGGCAGCTTCCTGAACACCCCCGACGTACAGGAAGGCCTGCTCCGGCAGGTGGTCCCAGGTTCCGTCGCAAATCTGCTCGAAGCTTTCGATCGTTTCCTGCAGCGGGGTAATCTTACCCGGCTTGCCGGTAAACGGTTCGGCCACGAGGAACGGCTGCGACAGGAAGCGTTCGATGCGGCGTGCCCGGTGCACGATCAGTTTGTCTTCTTCGCTCAGTTCTTCGACACCGAGAATCGCGATGATGTCCTGCAGTTCGCGATAACGCTGAAGGATCTGCTGAACACGCTGAGCGACGGCGTAGTGCCGTTCGCCGACATACTGCGGGTCGAGAATTCGGCTCGAAGAGGCCAGCGGGTCGATGGCCGGGTAAATCCCCTTCTCGGAGATCTTACGTTCGAGGTAAATGAAGGCATCCAGGTGGGCAAACGCCGTGGCTGGAGCGGGGTCGGTCGGGTCGTCGGCCGGCACGTACACGGCCTGCACCGAAGTAATGGCTCCACGCTTGGTCGAAGTAATTCGTTCCTGCAGAGCTCCCAGTTCGGTGCTCAGCGTCGGCTGGTAACCGACGGCACTCGGCATACGTCCCAGAAGTGCGGACACTTCCGAACCGGCCTGCGAGAAGCGGAAGATGTTGTCGACGAAGAGCAGGGTGTCGGTTCCGGTCGTATCGCGGAACCATTCAGCCATCGTCAGGGCAGACAGAGCGACACGCAGACGGGCTCCCGGTGGTTCGTTCATCTGACCGAAGACCATGCAGGTCTGTTCGATGACGGAACGACCGGTGTTGCCGATCTCCGCTTCCTGCATTTCCAGCCAGAGGTCGTTTCCTTCACGAGTGCGTTCACCGACACCAGCGAAGACGGAGTAACCCCCGTGAGCGGAGGCGATACGGGCGATCATCTCGGTCAGAATAACGGTCTTGCCGAGTCCGGCTCCTCCGAACAGACCCGCCTTACCGCCACGCACGAATGGCGTGAGCAGGTCGACCACTTTGATCCCGGTTTCGAAGAGCTCGGTCTTTGAACTCAGGTTTTCCAGAGCGGGAGCATCGCGGTGAATCGGCCAGCGTTCTTCGGTTTCGACCGGACCGCGACCATCGATCGCGTCGCCGAGCACGTTGAAGACCCGTCCCAGAGTTCCCTTTCCAACGGGCACCGAAACCGGAGCTCCGGTATCGGCGACATCCATGCCGCGAACCATCCCCTCGGTCGAGCCGAGAGCGACGCAGCGGACACGTCCACCACCCAGGTGCTGCTGAACTTCCCCGGTGACGTGAATGTGAAGGCCCTTCACCTGCTGGTCGACGAGGAGCGCGTTGTAAATATCGGGAAGCGAATCAGCAGCGAACTCGGCATCAAAGGTAGAGCCGATGATTTGAGTCACCTTGCCGATGTTCTGGGCCGTTGCGGTTGCCATGAAAAAACCTCGAAAGTTTCTGATCAAACTGTCTGTAAATGTCTTCGTCCGCGGTGAGAGCCTGCTCTTATTCGAGAGCCGCTGCTCCGCCGATAATTTCGCTCAATTCCGATGTGATCTGCGACTGGCGGGCCCGGTTGTACCGCGTCGAGAGCGATCCGATCATTTCGTCGGCGTTCTCCGTCGCGCCCTTCATGGCGACCATCCGGGCGATCTGCTCGCTCACCGCTGCGTCGAGGAAGCACTTGAAAAGCTTCGCCTTGAAGGCTGCCGGCACGATCTCTTCCAGGATCGCTTCGGCACTCGGCAGGAACTCGTAATCCACCGAGCGAGTCTTCGTGTCTTCCGTGTCAGTTCCAGCGGTCAGGTTCTCGAACGGGAGCAGGGTTTCGCGAACCGCGTATTGTCGAGAGATCGACTGGAACTGGGTGTAAACAACGTCGATTCGATCGACGGCTCCACTGGTGTAGAGTTCTGCGAACCGGCTGGCCAGTTCGTCAACTTCTTCGAAGGACGGCTTGTCTTCAAAGTGAGTGAAGGCTCGTTCGATCGGTTTGCCTTCGAACTTGAAATACGCCAGACCTCGTTTGCCGGAGACTTCGAGAACCACATTGCGGCGATCGCGATTCAGTTCCCGCAACCGTTGACCGGCCAGACGCAGCACGGCTGAGTTGTAGCCGCCGCAGAGCCCGCGATTGGAAGTGAGGACGAGCACGAGCACGCGTTCTTCCGAATCGCGACGTTCAAGCAGCGGATGCGAGAAGGACAGGTCAGCGGCGGCGAGGTCGCCGACGATCTCTGCGATCTTCTCTGTGTAAGCTCTCGCTTCGGCTGCGCGGTCCATCGCCTTTTTAAAACGGGCGGTGGCAATCAGCTCCATCGTCCGCGTAATCTTGCGGATGTTCTTGACGGCCTTGAGCCGTTTGATAATTGCGCGTGCTTTAGCCATGAATCAAAGCAATCCGAATTGTTTCGGGTCAGGCCGCGTCCCGATGGACGCGGCGACGTTTCTGCCAGTGGTTACGCCGTGACGAGGCTGCCGGATTCGGAGTTCTCGAACAACTTGTGAACCTGGTTCCACCACTCCTTCAGAGCCGAAGTGAGCATGGAGGCGGTTTCATCGTCGAGTGCCTGCGTTTCCACGATCCGCTGCCGGACTTCCGACTTCTGTTCGGCCATGAACTGCAGCATGTTCTTTTCCGCCTCCGGAACCCGGGAGACAGGAACCTTGTCGAAGTAGCCCTTGCTACCAGCGAAGATCGACATTACCTGATCTTCGACTTCCATCGGCCGATACTGAGGCTGCTTAAGCA
Source organism: Rubinisphaera margarita (assembly GCF_022267515.1). NCBI lineage: Bacteria > Pseudomonadati > Planctomycetota > Planctomycetia > Planctomycetales > Planctomycetaceae > Rubinisphaera > Rubinisphaera margarita. The sequence continues at coordinate 237,491 of NZ_JAKFGB010000015.1, forward strand.
GTTCGACCATGCGGTATCCGCGGTCGAGCTGAGCCTGAGTCGCTTTGTCTAGTTCGGTCCCCAGCTGAGCGAATGCTTCCAGTTCACGGAAGGCCGCCAGGTCGAGCTTCAGACTACCGGCCACTTTCTTCATGGCCTTGATCTGAGCATTACCACCGACGCGGGACACACTGATCCCGACGTTAATGGCGGGACGGACACCGGAGAAGAACAGGTCCGGTTCGAGGTAGATCTGGCCGTCGGTAATCGAAATCACGTTGGTCGGAATGTACGCCGACACTTCCCCTTCGAGCGTTTCGATGATCGGCAGAGCGGTCATCGAGCCGCCGCCGAGTTCATCGGACAGCTTTGCGGAACGTTCAAGCAGACGGCTGTGGCAGTAGAACACGTCCCCAGGGTAGGCTTCGCGACCCGGCGGGCGACGCATCAGCAGCGACAGTTCGCGGTAAGCGACGGCCTGCTTGGAAAGGTCATCGTAAACGACCAGGGTATGCTTGCCGTTGTACATGAAGAACTCGGCCATGGCAGCACCGGCGTAAGGCGCGATGTACTGCATTGAAGCCGGATCGGACGAGGCGGCCGAAACGACGATCGTGTAGTCCATGGCACCGTGTTCGGTGAGGACGTCGACAACGCCGGCGATTGAAGCGGCACGCTGACCGCAACCGACATAGACGCAGATGACGTCCTTGCCCTTCTGGTTCAGAATGGCGTCGATAGCGACGGCGGTCTTACCGGTTTTCCGGTCGCCGATGATCAGTTCGCGCTGACCACGTCCGATGGGAGTCATGGCGTCGACAGCTTTGATCCCGGTCTGAAGCGGCTGCTTCACGGGCTGACGATCGACGACACCCGGAGCGGCTGTTTCCAGAGGTCGCGAATCGCCGGAGACGATCGGCCCCTTGCCGTCGAGCGGGTTGCCCAGTGGGTCGACAACACGGCCGACCATCGCATCCCCAACGGGAACGGACAGCAGGGCGCCGAGTGATTTGACCTCATCGCCTTCGTTGATCTTCAGGTAATCCCCAAGGACCACGATCCCGACGGAGTTCTCTTCCAGGTTGAAGACGAACCCGTTGACGCCGCCGGCAAATTCGACCATTTCACCGGCCATGGCCCCAGTCAGGCCGTAGCAACGGGCGATGCCGTCGCCGACCTCGGTGACAATGCCGACTTCACGCGTTTCGAGCTGGGAACCGAAGTTCTCAACTTCCTTCTGAATGACTGAAGCGATTTCGTCCGCTTTGAATTTCATTGACATACCTCTGGCGAAGTTGGCTTCGGAGCTGGCCGAGCCGGTTTCTGAGGGAACTATCGTAAACGGTATCGCCGACCTGAATAACCAGGCCCCCCAGCAGCGAGGGATCGATCTCCACCTGGAGGACCGGTTCGGCAGCTAAAAAGTTGGCAAGATGCTGCCTGATCTGTTCGAGCTTGTCGTCGGGAATCGAGGTCGCGGAGCGAACCGTGACTTTCCGTCGGCCTGCGCGCTGCATCTGCTCGTCGGCACAGACATCGAAAATTACGCGGACCAGATCGAGTCGTTCGTGGTGAGCCAGCACTTTCAGGAAGCTGGCGAACACCTGCGAAGCGTGTGGGAACACGGTGCGCTCGAGCAGTCCGATTTTGGCTTCGACGGGTACCATCGGAGAGACGAGCTTACGTTCGAACTCGGGATGGGGGTCGAGAATATCGTGAATGAAGGAGCGGAATTCGTCCACGCGGCCGTCGCCGGAAGGCTCGCCGCTGGCATCGAGAAAACCATCGGCGTAAACCTGTGCGATCGCCTTCATGCTGGGATCTTCCAGCACGTTGGGAACGCGAACACGCTTGTCGGTCGAATCGATCATGCCGCTATTTCATCTCGAAGTTCATCAGATCGCAGAACACCCAGCCCGGCATTCGGGAGGTGTCTGCAGAATATCACGCACTACCTGTTGAGCTGAGCGAGCGATTCGTCGATCAGCCGGTTCCGGTCCTCGTCGGTCAGGGTCCGCCCAATTACGTGCTCGGTGGCGGTGGCCACCTGACCGGTCATGGTCTGGAACAGATCGTTGAGTGCCTGATCCCGAGCGCGATTGATTTCCTCAATGGCGCGGTTCTTGGTGGCATCGGCTTCCTTCTGGGCGGACGCGATGATCTCGGTCTTCGTATGCTCGGCATCGCGGCGGGCTTCCGCCAGGATTTCACGAACTTCGTCCTGAACCGATTCCAGTTTCTTGGCCCGTTCGGCGAGCATGGCTTCCGAACTGACGCGGGCGGCCTCTGCATCTTCGATATTCTTGCGAATATTCTCTTCACGAGCGTCGAGAGCCGCGATGACCGGACCCCAGGCGAACTTCGTCAGCACGCCCAGCAGGACCAGGAAGACCACGAACGTGTAGATCGAGAGATCCGTTCGCCAGTCACCCGGTTCGAAGACTTCAGGTTCGTGAGCCGGGTCGCCGACATGAGCATGATCACCATGCCCGTGGGCGTGGTCACCAACTTCGTGAGTGTGATCGGGATCAGCCACGCCTTCGTGACCATCCGTAGGATCGCCAGCGTGCGTGCCTGGGGCAGGATGTTCCACATCAAATGCGGAAACCGACCCGGACATCAGGCAAATCATCGCGACCAGAGTCGCCATGTAAGACATCAGCTTCACGAAATCACCTCACCCTCGAAGGCCAACCATCACGAAATCAGTCCGTCCGACGGTTCTCGAACCATCCTTGTCAATTACTTACCGACGAACAGAGCCGCGAAGCCCAGACCTTCGATCAGAGCGGCTGCAATGATCATCGCGGTCTGAATCTTACCGGCCAGTTCCGGCTGACGAGCCATGCTCTCGACGGCCGAGCCGCCGATGCGACCGATACCGATCGCTGCACCCAGAACGATCAGACCAGCACCGAGCTGAGGAATGGCGAACGTAGCGCCTTCCTGAGCCATGACCGGAGTCGCCATGATCATCACACCACAAACCGCCATTACAGTCCGAACAGCTTTCAACACAGCCGTCTCTCCTCGTTTAACCTAGAGAACATCTCAAATACAGGCAATTTCCGTCTCGACGAGCGAGCAGATTACACAGGAATCAGTGTTCGTGAATTGACTGCCCGATAAACAGGGCCGACAGCATTGTGAACACATACGCTTGAATGAAGCAGACCAGAATTTCCAGAGCACTCAGAGCGGTCGCTCCAATGATCCCGAAGATCGCTCCAGTGTACCAGTAACCGGTTCCGGCGACCGCAACGACGGCTCCCAGAACTCCCGCCAGCACCATGTGGCCAGCGACCATGTTTCCAAAAAGTCGAATCGCCAGCACGCAGTGCTTGATCAGGGTGCCGAGGACTTCGATGAGGAAGATCAGCAGCTTCAGCGGAGCAAGAATAACCGGCAGATCAATATGCGGCAGGAAGTGCATCACATAGCCACCCGGGCCCAGATGCTTCACGCCGGCGATTAAACCAATACCAAATGTCACGAGAGCGAGAACCGCGGTTACTTCGATCGCGCTGGTTACGGTGCCGAGCCCCGGCACCATTCCAATCAGATTGCAGAGCAGAACGAAGAAGAAGGCGGTCAGCAGATACGGGACGAATTTTTCGGCGTCGTGGTCGCCAATGGCGGGCCGGGCGATTTCATCGCGAACGTAGCCGACAAAAGCTTCCAGCAGATTATGACGGCGACCAACCGGACGATTGAGGTTGTTGCCGCGACGGGCCAGCCAGATAAACGTGGCAGCCACGATGAAGGCGACAAGCAATTCGACGATCATGAATCGCGAAATGCAGAACCCGGACTCGGCCTGATACAGATTCTTCAGCTCGCCAAACGGCTGAGGAATGATGATCTTGCCGGAGAGGTCGTGATTGAATTGCTCGATGGAGACATCCGGGTGAGCATCGTGCAGAAACTGCAGACTCTCCGGGACATCTTCATACGACTCCCAGTCCCGCGTCCAGATGAACTTGGGGACTTCGAAGTAGTAGCCATCTTTTACGTGCAGGACCGGACTGGCCATGAATAACTCGCTCGACACAGACCCCGCTCGAACCAAGCGGCGAAACAGAGTCACGTGGATGAAATCGATTCTGCAGAAACTCGCAGACTGCTGCGCGGACCGCTAGCGGTCCCAGCGGCGAACCAGACGAACAGACAATATAGTTTCCACAATTAACGTCAACAGATAGGCACAGACAAAAGCCTGAAAAATGCGATGCTCATGCAGTTGGGGGAAGTACAGCCCCACCACCACCGCTCCGGCCAAAGGACCCAGGGTCCGCAGCAGGATCGACTGCAGGCTTCCGGCGAACGGATTGCCTTGTCGACAGGCTCTTTCCTGGGCCACCAAAGCCAGGAAGCCGAACGCGACACAGATGGCGGCGGCCAGATAAAACGGCCCCTGCGCAGCTGCGCCGAAAAATTCCTTCCAGATCAAGCCCGCGAAGAGCAAGCCAGGGACCATGCAGATCAAGAATGTGAGTGCTTCTCGCATTCCACTGAACGGACGGAAAAGGATTCGTTCGGAGATGTCGGTCGCAGTGTTCTGCTTTGACATCGGGCAGGCCATCATGACAGCAGCCGCTGCGGAAATCTCCCCCGGGAATGCGTCAACTTGTCGCAATCCGGCGAATTTGTCCGAGATCCGCCGTTACAGAGCACGTGGAATTGACGATGTCCATTAACGAAGTCTGTCTCTGATCGTTCCCGGGAGACTCGCGAAAACCCCTGAGGAGCGGGTTCCCCTGCTGCGGATTCAGGGATAAGATGTTAAAGTTCGCTGATGCGATGACTTCAATTCCGCCTGATCGGGCCAGAATCAGGTGGTGACTGCGAATCCGGCGGGAACCTCGCATCATTCCGTCCAGTCTGCTCGGATCATCTTTTTTCAGTCCCGGGAGCATTCATGTCGAATACCGATTCGACTGCACTGCCGCTGCCACAGTCCGCTGATGGCACGCCCCGGAGAGTCCGCCGCGCTCGCCCGCAGGAGAGAAGCGTCCCCGTCGAATCGGCTCCGGCTTCGCAGTCCACGGAAGGGGAGCAGAGCGACGACGGTTTCTCGCTTCAGGATCTTCACCGACGAATCTGGCGTGCGATCCATTCCGCCGTCGCAGCCGGTTATGGCCTGTCGTTGTTGATCCATAGTCTGCTCCTGCTTGTGATGTCGCTGGTCATCGTGTCCGATTTTGTTCAGGAGACGTACATCGATTCATCAATGTCGGAACCGCAGGATGGCGTCGCGTTCGACGCCGTGGCGGATCTGAAGTTCGATATGCCCGAGGGGGCGATGTCGTCGCTCGATTCGCTGGAGACGGCGATGAATCTCGAAGTGCTCGACGACTCTCCCAATCCCGTGATGCAGGGCGTTGAGAACTCGGTGGAATCATTGTTCAACGATGGGAGCAGTGGAGAACAGGGGAACGGCGGGGCGTCGTTCCTGGTTCCGGAGAACACGAAGGTCTTCGCCAAGGGGAGTTTCACCGCGTGGACGGTTCCGAATGATCCGACTCCCGGAGAAGATTACAGCATCGTCATCCTTGTTCGACTGCCCGATCGCGTGAAGCGGTACCGGGCCAGCGATCTTTCTGGCCTGGTTGTCGGAACCGATGGCTACCGGCAGGCGATTCCAGGTCCGGCCGAACGTCGCGGCAATGTCTTTCTGCCCATTCAGGATCGGCACGCTCAGTTGATCGTCAAGGTTCCCGGCGGCGCCTCACGGGTTCGCGACCGAATCGAGATTCGCTCGCTCACACTGAAAGAAGAGCAGACGCTGGAAATCGAGTTCTAGCGTCCCGATTCCCGTTCATCGCGGTGCCTGCCTGCACAGCGCCACTCGCGTAGACATCCCGTTGGGGAGGCAAGCTCTCTCTGGTTGCATTTGGATATCAGCGATCTTTGATCTGATGGCCCCCTTTGCTAGACTGCAGGCCACGTTCGCGCAATCGATTTGTCTTCGAGGGCCTGCAATGCGGAATGGAACAACTTTCTCGGCCGATGCCGGCGGTCTGCTGTCGCGGCGGCATATGCTTCGGATTGGCGGGTTGGCCCCACTCGGGTTGACTCTGCCGTCGCTGCTCGGCTCGACCCAGTCCACTGCCGCTGAGAACCGTGGCTCGACGTTCGGGCGGGCGAAGCGGTGTCTGATGCTCTACATGTGGGGCGGCCCCGCGCATCAGGATACGTTCGACCTGAAGCCGCATGCGGTGTCGGAGTATCGCGGCGAGTTTCAGCCGATTCCGACGAACGTGCCGGGGATTGAGCTCTGCGAGCACTTCTCGGCTCTCTCCCGTCACGCCGACAAGATGCATCTCATCCGCTCGGTCACGCATTCGGACAACAATCATTCGACCAGCGCCCACTGGATGCTGACCGGCTTCAAGCATGCCCGGTCGGCGGAGAACTTCGGGGCGTCGCAGAGCGACTTTCCGCATATCGGTTCCGTGCTGAGCAAATTCGCCCCTAACCCAACGCTGCCGACGTTTGTCGCCCTGCCCGAGTTGATTGCCACTACGGCGGGGGCCGTGACGCCGGGGCAGGGAGGCGGAATTCTCGGCAAGAAGTACGATCCGTTCCGCATCGACCAGCATCCCGATGAGCCCGACTTTGAGGTGCCGAATCTGACGCTGCCTGATGGCATCGCCCGTCAACGGCAGTCGACTCGACTTTCGCTGCTGGAAGACTTCGATCAGATGCGGCGGGATCTCGATCACGCCATCGCTCAACCCGAGTTGACGGCGTTCCAGCGGCAGGCGATTGAGCTGATCAGTTCGCCGGCTGCCTACGAGGCGTTTGATCTGCAGGCGGAATCAGCCGAGATGCGGAGCCGGTATGGAGCGGGGACATTCGGGCAGAGTCTGCTGCTGGCCCGCCGGCTGCTGGAGTCGGGGGTGAAGCTGGTGACGGTCTACTGGCATCGCGATCAGCCGGGCGTCGATACGACCTGGGACACGCATTCGCAGAACTTCAAAGGGTTGAAGGATCGTCTGATTCCGCAGGTCGACCAGCCGATCGCCGCTTTGATGGAGGATCTGCAGCTGCGGGGCCTGCTGGATGACACGCTCGTCTTCTGGAACAGCGAGTTCGGTCGCACGCCGAAGATCAACGCGCGAGCCGGGCGGGATCACTGGGGGAAATGCAATACCGTGTGGATGGCCGGCGGCGGTGTGCGCGGCGGGGGCGTTTACGGGGCCTCCGACAAGTTTGGCTCGGCTCCGGAAGAGAATCCAGTCTCCCCGGCCGATCTGTCCGCGACGGTGTATCACCTGCTGGGGCTGGCACCGGAAACAACGATCCACGATCAGCTCGATCGCCCGTTCCCGATCTCGGATGGTCGGGTGTTGAAACCGATCCTGACGTAGGGTCGGCTGGCCTCCGAACAGGATGGTACAGAGATTCATCTCTGTATTGCGCAGCAACGGGAGGCCTGTCTTCAGCGACCGAGTGTTTTTAACGCACTCTGAGTGATCGCGTTCGAGAGACCTGCGGAAGCGTTTTCCCAGCCGTTTGTCGCTTCACGACTCAGAGATGAATCTCTGAGTCATCCGGCCGTTCATCTGGAGTCGCGCTTATTCAGCGGCAAGATGCCGCCGCTACGTTTAGGGGCTGCCCCTAAATGTCTTTGCCGAGCAGGCGGGCGACTTCGTTGACGTCTTTGTCGCCGCGGCCGGAGAGGCAGACGGCGATGACGTCATCTTTGCTCCGCTGGCCGGCGATTTTCATGACGTAGGCCAGGGCGTGGGACGATTCGACGGCTGGGAGGATGCCTTCGAGTTGAGCCGTCTTCTGGAAGGCGTCGAGGGCTTCGTCGTCGCTGATGGAGGTGTACTCAACGCGGCCGGTGTCTTTCCAGTAGCTGTGTTCCGGGCCGACGCCGGGGTAGTCGAGACCGGCGGAGATGGAGTGGACATCCTGCGTCTGCCCGTCGTCGTCCTGCATCACGTAGCTGTAACTGCCGTGGAGAATGCCCGGCTGGCCATAAGTGAGCGGGCTGGCGTGGTCGCCGGGGTTGGAACCGCGTCCGCCGGCTTCGACGCCGGTCAGTTTCACGCCGTCGTCTTCCACAAACGGGTAGAACATGCCAGCCGCATTGGAGCCGCCGCCGACGCAGGCGATGACTTCATCGGGCAGCTTGCCGGTCATTTCGAGGCACTGAGCCCGGGTTTCGGTGCCGATGACCGCCTGGAAATCGCGGACGATCTTCGGGAACGGATGCGGTCCGACGACGGAGCCGAGGATGTAATGGGTGTCGCCGACGCTCGACATCCAGTCGCGCATCGCTTCGTTCACGGCATCGCGTAGAGTGCGGGATCCTGAAGTGACTGGGCGGACTTCGGCTCCCATCGCCTTCATTTTGAAGACGTTCAGGGCCTGCCGGCGGATATCTTCTTCGCCCATGTAAACGACGCAGGGGAGTCCGAAACGGGCACAGGCGGTGGCGGAGGCGACGCCGTGCTGGCCGGCCCCGGTTTCGGCGATGACACGGGTTTTGCCCATCCGCTTGGTCAGCAGGGCCTGGCCCATTGTGTTGTTGATCTTGTGCGCCCCGGTGTGGTTCAGGTCTTCCCGCTTGAGGTAGATCTTTGCGCCGCCGCAGTGTTCAGTGAGGCGTTCAGCGAAGTAGAGCGGGTTGGGGCGTCCGACGTAGGTGTTGAGCAGCCGGGTCAGTTCCGCCTGAAAAACCGGGTCTTTCTTGGCCTTTTCGTACTCGGCGTCGAGCTCATCGAGGGCGTACATCAGCGTTTCCGGCACGAAGCGGCGGCCGAAGGGGCCGAAGCGGCCGTGCTCATCGGGAACGTTTCGTGAGGCAGGTCCGAGTGTGGCAGGCGTGGATTGTGACATCGTTCGATATTTCCCGGAGAAGACTCAAAGAGTCTGAAAGTTCGTACGTCAGGCGTCCCGCGGGCCAGTGAACCAGCGGGCATCGGTTCATGATACTCAAATTGCCCGGCCGGAACAGGGAGCAAGTTGGACCGGCGCGGCAGATTGCCGCAGTGGGGGCCGGGAACATGGCGGTGGACCGGAGATGCCGCGCATCGGTTCGGGGCAGTTGCTATGATTCTGCCCTGAGAGGAAGTAATGGCTGAACATGATCAATTGACCGCTGAACAGATCCTGGGTCCGAAGGGGCGGATCGCTGCGCGTCTCAAAAGTTATGAAGCTCGTCCGCAGCAGCTGGAGATGGCTGAGGCGGTAGAAAAGGCGATCGCGAGCAAAACGCATCTGATCGCCGAGGCGGGGACGGGGACCGGGAAGAGTTTTGCGTATCTGGTGCCGGCGATTTTGTCGGTGTTGAATCAGACGACAACGCAGGGAGCTGAGAAGAAGCGGGTCGTGGTGTCGACGCACACGATCAGCCTGCAGGAGCAGCTGATTCAGAAGGATATCCCTTTTCTGAATGCGGTGCTGCCGGTCGAATTTTCCGCCGTGCTGGTGAAGGGGCGATCGAATTACATCTCGCTCCGCCGGCTGCAGGGGGCGATGCAGAAGTCGATCTCGCTCTTCCCCCGCGATGAGGAAATGCAGCAGCTGCAGACGCTGAGCGGCTGGTCAAAGAAAACGAACGATGGCAGTCTGGCCGATCTCGGGTTTCGTCCGCTGCCGCAGGTCTGGGAAGAGGCCCGCAGCGAGCATGGCAACTGCCTCGGGCGAAAGTGTCCGACGTACGATGCCTGCCACTATTACAAGGCCCGCCGTCGCGTCTGGAATGCCGATCTGCTGGTGGTGAATCACGCGCTCTTCTTCTCGGATTTGGCGCTGCGACGGGAAGGAGCTTCGATTCTTCCGGATTACGAGGCGGTCATTTTCGATGAAGCGCACACGCTCGAAGCGGTGGCGTCGGATCATCTTGGGGATGCGATCGCCAATACGCAGCTCAACTATCTGCTGACGAAGCTGTACAACGACCGCGCCAACAAGGGGCTGCTGGTGGCTCATGATTTTCGAGCCGGTCAGAAGCAGGTGGGGCGGCTGTATCTGCTGGCCGACGAGTTCTTCGCTCAGATGGAGCACTGGCTCTCGCAGCACGCCGGGAAGAACGGGCGGATTCGCAAGCCGGTCGAGATGAGCGATGCCCTCTCCCCGGAACTGAAGCGGCTCGGCAGCATGATCTGCGAGTTCGCTGAAGAGCTGGAGAAAGAAGAGGAACGGATCGAGCTCAACGCGGCTGCGGATCGACTGTTCGCGATGTCGAATTCGATTCGCAACTGGCTGGAGCAGCAGTCGGGCGATTCGGTCTACTGGGGCGAGATCAACCGGGGCAAGCAGACACGGATCAAGCTGATCTCCGCCCCGGTCGAAATTGGCGAGGTGCTTCGCGAGGAACTGTTCAACAAGATACCCTCGGCGATTCTGACGTCCGCGACGATGGCGGTGGGCGATCAGTCGTTTCAGTTCGTGAAGAATCGGATTGGTCTGAGTGGCGGCGACGAACTACAGGTCGGCAGTCCGTTCGATTACAGGAAGCAGGTGAAGCTGATCCTCTGCCGGCGGATGCCCGATCCGAGTCAGGAAGCGAAGGCGTATGAAGCGGCGGTTGTGGAGCGGCTCAAAAAGTATCTGCTGCAGACCCGGGGGCGGGCGTTTGTGCTCTTCACGAGTTACTGGATGCTCAACGAGTGTGCCCGGCAGATTGCGCCGTGGTGCGGCGAGCATGGTCTGACGCTGTATTGTCAGGGCAAGGACATGTCGCGGTCGCTGCTGCTGGAGCGGTTCAAGAAGGACAAAGCCGGGGTGCTGTTCGGCTCGGACAGTTTCTGGCAGGGGGTCGACGTGCCGGGCGATGCGCTGCAGAACGTGATCATCACGCGGCTGCCGTTCAGTGTGCCCGATCATCCTTTGCTGGAAGCGCGGGTGGAGCGGATTAAGCGTCGCGGCGGCAATCCGTTCATGGAGTACCAGGTGCCGGAAGCGGTCATCAAGCTGAAGCAGGGCTTCGGGCGGCTGATCCGTTCAAAGGATGACACCGGCCAGGTGGTGATTCTCGACCCGCGAATTCAGACCAAGCACTACGGCAAGCTGTTTCTGGACAGCCTGCCGGAATGCGAGGTGATTGTCGAATAGGCAGCCGGGTTCAAACGCCCATCAGGACGGCGTTTTCTTCCTCGAAGGTTTCCGGCTGTTCGCCGTCGAGCATACGCCAGCCCTTTTCGGTGCTCGGATCGACAATGAACCGCTTGCGGTAGCTGAATGGTTCTTCCGTTTTCTTGCCGATGAGCCGCGTTGTCAAATTCGAGCCGCGAGCGACGATTTCCTTGCAACGAGCCGTGAGGCCGTCCGGGCTGATTGAACGGCATTCGCAGCCGAACTTCTGGCGGAGCAGTCGGTTGGCCCGATGGACGTTCAACCGGCGTTGAGCCCGCGGGTTGCGGTGTTCGGTCGAGAGCGACACGTTGAGGCCTTCGAGGTTGCTCACGCGGTGCGGCGTGTTCTGTGGCCAGGTGATGAGCTGACCCGGTTTGACGTCGAACGAGAGGGCGTAGTCTTCGAACCAGGAGTGGTACGGCATGTCCTCGGCCATTTCGCCGACGATGAGTCGCTCGATGTTTTTCGGGGCGACGAACCGGGGATCGAACGGCGGATACACCCAGACCCGTTTTTCACCCCGCAGGTGCCAGAGCATGTTGACGGGCAGGTCGATGTGGTAATAGACCATCGCGTGTGGCGACGAGATGAGAATATTGCCGGACCGGTGCTGGGCTTTGAATCGCGGGTTGCTGGCTTCGAGTTCGTTGTAGACGTCGTCGATGAGTTTGCGATATTCGTCGTGGAATTTCGTGATGGCGATCACGTTCAGCCAGAGTTGACCATTGCGGACGGCGTCGAGCAGTTCCATTGCGGTGAGGTCGCCCCGTTCGCCGACCATCCACTCAAACTTGTTGGCATCGCGGCCCATGGCGGCGATGGTGAGATAGTCGGAAGGGTGCCGATCGATCAGGTCGGCCAGGGCTTCGTCGGAGAAGAGGCCGGTCGAATGGATTTTGTGCTTCGCGACGAGAATCGCCTCTTCGAGCACTTCGAATTGTTCCGGGGTCCACTGGTCGAGATAGGTCTGCGGCATCGCGATGTCTTCCGGCAGTTGGGAACGATGTGGTTGAGTATGTCCTTCAACCCTAGCTCGCCGGAGAGACGGTGGTGAACGCGGACAGAAGATTCGAGCCGAGCTCGGTCGGGTGCAGCCGGGGAATCGTTACAGATGGTTCAAGTGGAACGGACGCAGGTTCAGGGTGTTCCGATCTTTTGAGGCACAACGCAGAGCTTCCCGGGTGGCCCCGAAAGACTCTTTCGGGGCGGCGCAGCCGTGGGAGGATGGAGTTGGGCGGATCTGTTGGTGAGAGACTTCATTCCCAGATGGCGCAGGGATGTTTTGAATTTCTGCCCACGTCAAACGGCGTTCTCCTACGGCTTCGCCGCCCAGATAGCGGAGCTATCACGGCCACCTCGGAAGAGGGCGACACTGTAGAGAGCAGGGTCTGGATGCTGCTCCACGCGGGTGACCTGCTTCCTGTGACTGCGTCACTCAGACGCACGCGTCTGAGCCAACCCTGTTGTGTGACGTAAATCTTCCCGGGTGGCCCCGAAAGATTCTTTCGGGGCGGCGCAGCCGTGGGAGGATGGGATTGGACGGGTTGTTGGTGAGAGACTTCATTCCCAGATGACGAAGGGATGTTCTGAATTTCTACCGACGTTAAACGGTGGTCTCCTACGGCTTCGCCGCACTGATCGCGGAGCTATTGCGGCCACCCCGGAGTGAGCTGGATTGCTAAGGACAAGCCGCTTGTGGCTTGTCCTTTATGAAGACTCTTTGCGGCCTTGCGTCTTTACGTGAATCTCCCGACTGCTGGACGAGCCAGCAGAGGGGACCTGATTGGTCGGCGTGTGAGATCAGTGGACTTCGAGAGCGACCAGATTCTCCGGAGCGGGAGCCGGGGAGCCGGAGGCGATTTCCATGCGGGAAACCGGTTCGGCGGCGGGGGCTTCGGTCGGCTTTGCTCCGAAGAGCGTCAGCTGAGCCGTTTTCCAGAAGCCTTTCCAGGTGGTGAAGGTCTGCTGGACGGCGGTTGCTTCGTAGCCGGAGTGGACCATGCAGTTCGCACAATGCGGATTCCCACTGGCCCGTCCGTAGTTGTCCCAGCTGGTCAGTTCCATCAGTTCCTGGAAGCTGCCGACGTGTCCCTCGTCGAGGAGATAACAGGGTTTCTGCCAGCCGAACAGGTTGTAGGTCGGGTTGCCCCAAGGCGTGCATTCGAGATCCCAGCGGCCTTTCAGGAACTCCAGAAACAGGGGGCTCTGGTTGAAGTGCCACGCCCGGTTCACCTGCGAGAAGACCCGCTGAAACAGGGAAACGGTCTGCTCGCGGGGCAGGAAGTTCTCCTGATCGGGAGCCTTTTCGTATTCGTAGCCGGGAGAAACCATCATGCCCTCAACACCCAGTTCGGTGAGAACGTCGAACATCTCGCGGATCTTTTCCGGGCTGGCGTCACGGAAGAAGGTGCTGTTCGTGGTGACGCGGAAGCCGGCTTCGACCGCTTTTTTGATGGCTCGAATTGCGATGTCGTAGACGCCGTCGCGGCAGACTGATCGGTCGTGGTCGGCTCCGACGCCGTCGATATGCACCGAGAACGACAGATAAGGACTCGGCTTGAACTTATGCAGATGCTTTTCGAGCAGCAGGCCGTTCGTGCAGAGGTAGATGTATTTCTTGCGAGCGACGAGGCCGGCGACGATTTCGTCCATCTTCGAGTGCAGCAGCGGCTCGCCACCGGGGATGGAGACAATCGGGGCGCCACATTCTTCAACCGCCTGGAAGCACTGCTCGGGCGTCAGTTCACGGCGGAGGACATCGACCGGGTGCTGAATCTTCCCGCAGCCTGCACAGGCGAGATTGCAGCGGAACAGCGGCTCGAGCATCAGCACGAGCGGATAGCGGTTCCGGCCGCGAAGCCGTTGCGTGAGAACGTATCGGGAAACGGTCCACATCTGTGAAATGGGGACACCCATTGTGACCTCCTGTCGGGGGATTCGAGAACGCGGGATCGCCGCGTGCGAAACTGCGATTCTTGCAGGTGCGGTGCAGGGTAGCAGAAACCCCCGAACACGGATAGCCCGCCTTGAGCCCCTAAGCTCTTTCTGAGACTGAGGTTATTGCGCAAAAGAAGGGGTGGCTTTCTGCGGGTGGGGACCGGATAATTGGAATAAGTTGATCCGGCGGTCTGGGAAACCGTTTACGTTCCAATACGCAGATCCGCTACAGGTGGCCGCAAATCGACACTGACGTCTATTCTGAAAAAGATTCCTCAACATTCCGCTGCAAGCAGAGTTTATGCTTGAGCATCTTTGGAGTCACCGACGGGGAGGAATCGCAACGATGCGTGCCCCGTTCGCAACAGGAACATGCACCACTTGAAGGATGGCCGGTTCCGGATGTTATCCGGGGCGACGGCGCATTTCGGGGATGAGAAATGCTGGTACTCAGTAGAAAACAGGATGAGAAGATCATTATCGGTGACAACATCTCGCTGATGGTGATCTCGATTCAGGGCGACAAGGTCCGTCTGGGCATCGAAGCGCCCAAAGACGTGAGCATTCATCGCCAGGAAGTCTACGAAGCGATCAAACGCAAAGAAATCGAGCAGCAGGAAGATTCCGTTCACGACGCCTGAGGCACTCTCGTGCTCTCTGGCGGTCGGCTTGCGGATCCTGTTTCAGGGTTTCCCGGCCGATGATCGTTGCGGATCTTCACTCACTCCTGCGGCGCCCTGCCGCAGGAAATGACCGCTGCGGCCTCCCTCCTTTTCCACCAGCCCGATATCGCTGATCGTCATTTCACGGTCAACCGCTTTGCACATATCGTAAATGGTCAGTGCGGCGACCGAGACTGCGGTCAGAGCTTCCATCTCCACGCCGGTTTTCGCGGAGACTGAAACCTCGGCGGCAATTCGGATGCGATCCGGAGAGACCGCTTCGATCTCGATGCGTGTCGATTCGAGCGGCAGGACGTGGCAGAGCGGAATCAGCTCGGCTGTCCGTTTCGACGCCATGATCCCCGCCAGTCGGGCCACTTCGAACACATCGCCTTTGCCGAAGCCGCGCTGCAGAATGCGCTCCAGCGTCGCCGGCTGCATCTGCACGAAGCCCTCCGCGACTGCGCGGCGTTTCGTGACCGCTTTCTCGCCGACATCGACCATGCGGCTCGCGCCGGACTCATCAAAGTGAGTCAGTTCATCGCTCATCGGCATCAACTCCAACATACAGAGACGCCACGCGTCGGCCTTTAAAGATTCCGCAGCCACCCGCGCGGACTTCCACCTCGGCCGTCCGGCTGCTGTCGCGATAGTTCTCGGGGATATCGGCTTTGCGGTTGAAGATGATCAGATACTCCGGCACCACCTCTTCGCCTCCGCTCCACGGCTGCAGCTGCCAGTTCATTTTGCGAATGACCGGAACCTGCTTGCGAAGATCGTCGAGCTGAAACTGATGCAAAACCGGCATCACGTGAACCGTCGCTCCAGTCGGAATGATCTCCGCGCTGTCTTGCCAGAACTCTCGCGTGAGACTGTCCTGCCAGTAGGTCGCTTCGAACCCGAGCGACTCCGCTCCAGTCGTCCCTCCGGCCAGAAGATTGTAATAACTGAGCTGACAGGGATGAGTGGCCATCACGCCGATCGCCTGAAGCAGCATCCCAGCCGAAAGCAGAATCGCCACTTTCTTTTCGGAGAACTTTGCGCTGAGCAAGGTCCACAGCCAGGAGCCGCCGCGACCGATGAAGATCGCCCCGAGCGGGAAAACGGTGAGAAACAACCGGCTGCCATCGTAGACGGCTGCTCCGGTGGAAAAGAGGAGCAGCGGAATCAGCATCGCGATCAGCACGAGGGTGAGTCGGGCATCGCGAAACCGGTGGCGCGCTTCGACCCACAATCCCAGGAAGCCAAGCGCAAGCAGCCCGACCGGGATGGTCACCAGCGACATCACCCAGGGATAATGCCAGGGCGTTTCGACATCTTTGAAGACCTGCCCCATGTACCAGTTGTTGAGCGTGACCCGATCGGTCGCACTTCCGAGAAACTCCTGCAGATGGCCGATCGGATCGAGCCAGAGCCAGGGCCAGCCAAGGAAGAAAACGACATTCGCCGTCACGCCGCAGACAAGCAACGGCAACACCGCCCGTTGTCGCCCGTAGAAGAGTCCCCAGGCGATGATGCCGGGAATGATGAGAAAGCCCTGAATCTTGGTCAGCATTGCCAGACCCATGTAGACGCCGGGAATCAGGCCGGCTTTCCAGGTCCACTGCGGTGACGGTTCGGCTGCGGTTTCGGTTTTGGTTTCGGTTTCAGGAGTGTCCGGGCGGCCGAAGTATCTCGACCACGAATGAGCCGTGCAGAGAACCGCCAGCGTGACGAACAGATTCACACTCGTTTCGAGCGAGGCAATATGGGCATGAGCAAACACCCGCGGCATCAATAGCAGCGAAGCCGCCGCGATCCAGCCCGCAGCCGTTCCGAACCACGTCCCAGCCGTCGCTCCGACCAGAAACACAGTCAGCCCGAACATCACCGCTGACCCGGTGCGAGCAGCGGCGGTGACATCGACGGAAGTGGCGGCGTGCGGCGGAAAGAGGCCCGACCAGACATGATGGGCGACGCCGAGCACCAGACGACCCAGCGGGGGATGATCCGGCAGATACGGAATCCCGGATTCCCCGCCGAAGACTTCCTTCACATTGACCGGATCGATCAGAAAAACGCCGTACGCCCGAAAGGCCTCGACCTGCAGCACGCCCTGCTGAACATTGAACGACTCATCAACCGTAATCCCCGGCCCAGACCCGAGTTGCGGATACGTACCGGACGGATCAATTGTGAGAATCACCAGCAGCGTGGCCAGCAGTCCGAGAATGACCCCTCCACTCCAGCGAGCATTCAGACATCGGCGGAGATGTTGCATAATCAGTCGAATCGATCTGTGGGGGTAGCCGCGGTTGCTCCGCGACCGGGACCGACGGAGTCGGCAAGAGGTCTTTGTTCAGTGCTTCGAAAGCAGGAGTCAGCCCAGGCGGCATCACCTCTCGTGGCTGCGCTACCCCGGTGGAATCAGTCGGGGCTCCCCTTTCTGTAACCCTGCACATTCAGGTGGCGGTGGATAACGGGTCCCCTTAGTCTATAATGATTCGGAAGTCAGTTCGAGTACCGCTCGTTCTCACGAATCAATTTGCCGCTCCTCTAATCGCTCGCCGCTGACAGTGTTTTCATGATCGCGAAAAAACATCCGCAGGCTGCCGCTGAATTTGTCGCCAACATCGATCGGGCCCACTGGCACGATCAGGCTCTCTGGTTCGTCCGTGAAAAACGGGACCGGATGGCCCATTCGCTGCCCGAATGGGAAACGCTCCGGCAGACCGCGACTGAGATCAAGGACTACGTCCTGTCTCACGCCGATGAGGTCCTGCTCGAGTTCGCCACAAACGCCGAAAAGCTGGGCGCGACGGTCCACTGGGCTCGCGATGCCGCCGAGCATAATCAGATCGTGCTCGACATCATCCGCAAGCACGATGCGAAGAAGATCGTCAAAAGCAAATCGATGCTGACCGAGGAATGCGGTCTCAACCAGTTCCTCGAGCGGCACGATCTCGACGTGGTCGATACCGACCTCGGGGAGCGGATCGTTCAGCTGCGGAAAGAGCATCCCAGTCACATCGTGCTGCCGGCCATTCACATTAAGAAAGAAGAAGTCGGCGAGTGTTTTCACGAACACCTCGGCACGGAAGAAGGCGCCTCCGATCCGAAGTATCTGGCGGAAGCCGCCCGTCAGCATCTGCGTGAAAAGTTTCTGCAGGCCGATATCGGCATCACCGGCGTGAACTTCGCGATCGCGGAAACCGGCGGGTTTGTCGTCTGCACCAATGAAGGGAATGCTGACCTCGGAGTTTCGTTGCCGAAGGTTCACATTGCCTGCATGGGGATTGAGAAACTGGTCCCGCGAGCAGCCGATCTCGGTGTGTTCCTGCGACTGCTGGCCCGCTCGGCGACCGGGCAGCCGATTACGACTTACTCGTCTCACTTCAACGGGCCGCGCGATGACGACTCCGAGATGCACATCATTCTGGTCGACAACGGACGCAGCAATCTGATTGGCGATCCCGAGTTCCGGAACTCGCTGAAGTGTATCCGTTGCGGAGCCTGCATGAATACCTGCCCGGTTTACCGACGCAGCGGCGGACACAGCTATCACGCGACCGTGCCGGGACCGATCGGATCGATTCTGAATCCGGCTCGCGACCCGAAGAAGTTCGCGAGCCTGCCGCACGCCTGCAGCCTCTGCGGCTCCTGCACCGACGTCTGCCCGGTGAAGATTGATCTGCACCATCAGCTTTACACCTGGCGGAATAAACTCGTGCTTCGCAACCTGCTGCCGGCTGGTAAACGGTTCTCGATGAAAGCCGCCAGTTTCATGATGCAACGCCCCTGGCTGTTCAAAACGGTCGGCAGCATCGGTCGCTGGAAACTCCGCGTGATGCCCCGTTTCATGAAGTACAACTCGCTGCTCAATCCCTGGGGCCGCCAGCGGGAACTGCCGCCCGCTCCGAAGAAATCGTTCCGAGCCGAGTATCGGCAACGAGCCGGGAAGTAGTGACACCCCGCGTCGGTGCATGCCCGGGTGGCCTGTCTGAAGGGCGGGTGACGAAGTCACAAGAGGACTCACCGTCCGCGTGGAGGTCTTTGAAGTCGCCCGGTCAAGAGCAGGACGACCCGGATGGCGCGTCCTCTTGTCGCTGGGGATGCGGGATTTAAGACTCAAAGGGTTTTGAACAGATGACGCAACAACCCGTCCACTTCAAGTTGCGAGGCGAATCATGTCCCTTCGCCCCCTTCAGGGGGAGAAGGTGCCCGAAGGGCGGATGAGGGGGCGGTCAACCAGCGATACTCCATAGAAATGAGAATCAACGGCCCGTGGAGCATGTCACCCGCATTCCCCCTCACCCTAACCCTCTCCCCCGCACGGGGGCGAGGGAACTTGCTTACCGGTGCTCCCCCTCAGAGTCGTTCCTTGAAAACCCTCTGACCAATAGATCCCGCGTCCCACGCGACCCGGCCATTTTTGGCCGGGCCACCCTTCAAGAAGCTGCTTTTTCTGTCAGCACCTGCTCATAGACCTCGCGGATCTCTCGGGACATCGTCTGGTGCCGAAAGCGGTCGGTGAAGCGGTCCCGGCCGGTGGAGCCGAATTGTTCTCGCCGTTCCGGACTTCGCGCGAGTTCGATCAATGCCTGACTCAGAGCCGGGAAATCGTTGCGGGGAATCAGGCAGCCGGTTTCATTCGGAATGACGACTTCGCGGGCTCCGTCGATATCGAAACTGACGACCGGCTTGCGGGCGATCAACCCCTGTGGAAGTACGCGGGCGAGTCCTTCCCACTGGCTGGTGTGCGCGACGATGTCCATCCCCTGCAGCAGTCGCGGAATCTCGGCGGGCGGAACGAGTCCGGTGAAGACGAAATGCTGTTCGAGGCCGAGACTGCGAATCTGATTCTCATACTGTTCCCGCAGGATGCCATCCCCCACGAACAGAAAGCGGACCTGCGAACATTCGCGAATCACCTCGGCTGCCACGGCAATGAGGGCATCGTGTCCCTTGAGCGGAAACAGCCGGCCGATCTTGCCGATCACGACGTGCTCGTCGGTCAGTCCCCATTCCCGGCGAAGTTCATCACGATGCACCGGCTCCTGGAGAAACGGTTCGACATCGAAGCCGCTGTAGACGGTCGTGTATTGTTCCGGGCGCCCGATCCCGGCGGCGAGATACTGCTCGGTCATCGCATCGGCCACGCTGATGTAATGATCGGTCCAGGGGACCGCCATCCGCTCGGCTCGACGATACGTTCGATAGAGCAGCGGATGCTGGCCGTAATGAAAGGCGGCTCCGTGAATCGTATGCACACAGAGAAGCCGGACGGCTGCAGCGGCTTTGCGACCGAGGATGCCCGCTTTCGAACTGTGCGTGTGCACGATGTCGGGCTTCAATTCGCGAAGGACGCATTTCAACTCCCGATAAGCGAGCCATTCGTGTTTCGGACTGATGCTGCGGCGAAGCGGATCGACTTCAATCAGCCGGCAGCCGGACGCCCGAGCCCGATCCATCAGCGAACCTTCCGGACCGGTCGTGGGGCCGGTGATCAGCGTCACATCATCGCCGTAGTCCGTCAGATGATCTTCGACGGTGTGCAACGTGTTTTCCTGAGCCCCGCCGATGATCAGCCGGGTGATGATGTGCGCGATCTTCAAAGTCTGGTCCTGCAAGTCGATGTCAGTGCGGCTTCATTGTTCAGGATCGCTCTCCGATACGCAAATCTGTCCGTGACAATGACGCAGTGGGGTCGACGGCCGAATGGAAGAATCCTCGCAACTGCAACAACCGGAAAAACCGATGCGGCAGTCTTGCGGGTTAGAGCGAAGTGGTGGTCGATTCTGTCTCGAAATGCCGGGCGGTGTTGGTTCGACGTTGCATTTCGGAGTCGCTCTGCCTTAGATGAACGGCACTACTCCGGGAGAACCTGTGCTCCCGCTGCGTCTGTTCTGTTAGAAGGTTTCATGGTTCCGTGAAGAAGTCTGTTCGAATCGGTTTGATTGGTGCCGGCCGCAACACGTGTCGGAAGCACATCCCCGGGTTTCGCGAGATTCCGGATGTCGAGCTGGTGAGCGTCTGCAACAGCCACCCGGAATCGACGGCGCAAGTCGCGGCCAAGCATCAGATTCTGCGAACCTGCGAGAACTGGAAGCAGGTAGTGGAGGATGCTGGCGTCGATGCCATTGTGATCGGCACCTGGCCGAATCTGCATTGTGAAATCACCTGTGCGGCTCTCGAAGCGGGCAAACACGTCCTGACCGAAGCGCGGATGGCCCGCAATTTGGAGGAAGCCCGACGGATGCAGAGCTGTGCCACGAAGCACCCGGAACAGATTGCGATGGTCGTTCCCAGTCCATTCGGACTGCGACATGGGGCCTACATTCGCGAACTGATTGACCACCGATTCCTCGGCGATCTGCGCGAGGTGAATGTCGCCGGGGTCGACGACTCGTTCTGGGATACCTCGCAGTTTCTGCACCCTCGACAGGACCAGAATTTCAGCGGGAAGAACGTACTCTCCCTCGGAATTTTGCACGAGACATTGAGCCGGTGGATTCCTCGAACCACGCGCGTGCTGGCTCAGGCAACGCTGTTTGAACCGGAGCGGCCCGTTGAAGGAGCGGCGGAACTGGCCCGGGTGACGGTTCCCGATCATCTGGCCGTGCTCAGTCAGATTGAAGGCGGCGCCCGCGGGATCTATCACATCAGCGCGATGACCATGTTCGGACCAGGCCATCACATCCACCTGCATGGATCGGAAGGGGCGATCAAGGTTCACTTTGATCCGCAATCGGATCGTGAAACCGTGCAATGCGGGCGGCTCGGAGATGATCATCTGACAACGCTGGAGCTTTCTCCGGAACAGGAGGGGCGGTGGCAGGTCGAAGCCGATTTCATCGCCGCGATTCGAGGCGAACAGCCGGTCCAGCTGAATGATTTCAGGACCGCTTTGGAATACATGGCCTTCACCGAAGCGGTGCACGAAAGCTGGACGACCGACAAACCGGTCGACGTTCCAGCCGTCGAGTAGCGATGCCTGCCTGGAGGCTCTAACTCTCCGAAACGGTCGTTTCTTCCGCTTCTTCCTGAAGCCGCCAGCATCGCGTTCAGCGGTTGGAATTCTTGGCGAAATTACATTCAGATTTTTGTTCACACTCGTCTTGACGCGTCTCGGGGAACCTGCGACAGTCCGGCCCTTACCCGAGCTCATAATCCGTCATAAGGACTTTGGCGGCGTCGTTGAGCCGGGACGTTGATGACCTCGTGCATGGAGCACGTATTCTTCAGCTAAACTCACAGACCCCAAGACGGTCTCAACGTTTAGACGACTAGCAAAGGAGTGCCTGACGTGAAACGATTCACTCTCTTGACCCTGTGTCTGGGAATGATGCTGTCCCTGTCCCCTCGCGTGACGAGCGCCGCTGAAGGTCAGCCGGCTGCCGGACAGAAAAAATCGGTCGGTTTGATCGATATGGCTTACTTGTTCAAGGAATACAAGAAGTTCGCCGATCTGCGTGATCAGCTGCGAAACGACATCAAAGGCAGCGACGACAAAGCCAAGCAGATGGGCGAACAGCTGCAGGCTCTGCAGAAGACCCTGAAAGACGGCACCTACAAAGAAGGTACTCCGGAGTACCAGAAGATCGAAGCCCAGCTGATCGCTCAGTCGACTCAGTTCGAAGCTTTCCGCAAGACGCAGCAGCGTGAGTATCTTCGTCGCGAGTCGAAGATTTACAAAGACATCTACATGGAAGTGGTCGAAGCCGTCGGTCAGTACGCCTCGTACTACCAGTACGATGTTATCATCCGCTTCAGCCGCGATGGCGTTGGCGAAACCGACAACGCTCAGGAACTGATCCAGAACATGAACCGTCAGGTCGTGTGGCACAATCAGGGCATCGACATCACCGAAGCTGTCCTGAAGTACCTCAACTCGAAGTACACCCCGACCGCTGCCGCTCCTGCTGGCGACACCACCACCAAGTAGTTGGTGCAGCCACCGGTCTCTGACCGTCACGGTCAATCTGTGAGTTCATGACGAGGACATCTTTAAGCGAGTCGATACTGTTCCCACGTATCGACTCGCTTTTTTCATTCCCAGCCGCCTCCCGGAAGTCAGGAGCGAGATTCATGCCCGGTCGATTCCAGCAGACGATATCCCGCTCCACGTCCGTAAAAGGATTCGGGCTGTTCACGAATGCGGATGTCTGTGTCACGTTCCAGCCAGCTGGCGAAAATCATGGCATCGTTTTTCAACGCGTCGATCTTCCGGGGCAGCCGAAAATCAAAGGCTGTATCACCAACATCGCCGCCGAAGAACGACGCACGAAGCTGCTCGAAGGATCCGCGTCTGTCGAAATGGTGGAGCATGTGCTCGCCGCCCTGGCTGGACTGCGGATCGACAACTGCCTGATTCAGGTGGACGCCCCCGAACTGCCGGGTTGCGATGGATCGGCGTTGCCGTACGCGGCGGCGCTGCTCGATGGCGAGCCGGTTCAACAGGCGGCTCGCCGAAAAATGGTCGTGCTGAAAGAGAACAGTGTTCTCGAAGATGAGGATGCGGTCATTACCGCCGGCCCCTACTTCAGTGGACTGCGACTCAGTTACGACCTCAACTACGGAGCCGACTCGGTGATTCCGGCTCAGCTGGCGGATTTCTCCATCGATCCGGTGACGTTCGCATCCAGCATCGCCGGGGCTCGCACATTTGTGCTGGAAAAAGAAATCGTTTACCTGCGAAGCCGGGGCTACGGAGAGAAGGTGTCGACCTCGGACCTGCTGGTTTATGGTCAGGACGGGCCGGTCGACAACGAACTGCGTGCCCACAACGAATGCGCCCGGCACAAGCTGCTCGACTGCCTGGGCGATCTATCCCTCTGCGGCTGCGATGTGCAGGGGCACATTCGCGCCTTCCGCAGCGGGCATCGACACAATCATCAGCTGGCCAGACTGGTTTACGATCTGGCTCAAAAGAAGACATCCGCTGTAGAGCGGGCCGCATAGGCCGGGGCGACCGCTTTCCGACACCACATCCTCATGGCTTCCTGGCTGAACGACGAGATTTGAGGGAGAGTATATTATGGGTCAACTGAAACCAATTCGTATGGCTGTCATTGGCGTCGGCGCTTTGGGGCGTCATCACGCCCGTATTCTGGCCGGGATGCAGGGAG
Source organism: Rubinisphaera margarita (assembly GCF_022267515.1). Classification (NCBI taxonomy): domain Bacteria; kingdom Pseudomonadati; phylum Planctomycetota; class Planctomycetia; order Planctomycetales; family Planctomycetaceae; genus Rubinisphaera; species Rubinisphaera margarita. The sequence continues at coordinate 261,270 of NZ_JAKFGB010000015.1, forward strand.
TCGATCTGGTCGCCGTCGCCGATCCGAATGCGGCTCAGGCACAGGCCGTCGCCGAACAGCATCAGACTGACTGGGTCACCGACTACACCGAGATCCTCGATCAGGTCGATGCTGTCTCGCTGGTCGCTCCCACGTTCCTGCATTACGAAATCGCAGCCGACTGCCTGGCACGCGGAAAAGACATTCTGGTCGAGAAGCCCCTGACCGCCGATGTTCCTCAGGCGCAGAAGCTGACCGAACTCTCGCTCGATCACGACTGTATTCTTCAAGTCGGACACATTGAACGGTTCAATCCCGCGTTCGAAGTTCTCTGCGATTCGATCACTTCAGTGCCGCGATACATTCGAGCCGAGCGGCTCAGCCCGTTCCCGTTCCGTTCGCTCGACATCGGAGCCGTGCACGATCTGATGATTCACGATATCGAACTCGTGCTGCATCTGACCGGTTCGATGCCCACTCTGGTGGAGTCGTTCGGTTCCCGGTTGATGGGAGCACACGAAGACACCGTGCAGACTCGCCTGCATTTCGCCGGCGGCTGTATTGCCGATATCACGGCGAGCCGCGTCAATCCGGAACCGCGTCGCTGCATCAGCGTCTGGACGAACACGGAGAACATTTCGGCTGACCTGCAGACGCGGTCCGTTTCGATTCACCGTCCGACGTCGAAGCTGCTCAACGGGCCGGCGATGGAAGACCGGATGCGAGCCGGTGAAGATGTTACCGAACTCAAGACCCGCGTCTTCAGCGAGTTCATTGAAACGGAAACCGTTCAGGCTTCGGCCGAGGACGCATTGACCGCTGAGCTGCAGGAATTCACCGAATGTGTCCGCAGCCGTCAGCAGCCGCGAGTCGATGGCAAGGAAGGCACAATGGCCGTGCAGACCGCCGAACGTGTCTTGCAGTCGATGCTAAAAAACTGCGTCAACCACCGCGCCAAAGCTGCCGGCGAAGCCCGCGCGGCGTAGAGTCGACTCCCGGAACGACAAGATGCCGCCGCGACAAGTCCTCACTCGGAGTGGCCCTGATAGCTGTGCGATCAGGGCGGCGCAGCCGGGGGAGAATGCCCCTGCTGCGTTCCTCAACTTGCGGCGTTCCCGTTGTCTTGGGGGTGACCACATCGTCTGTTGATGGCAACGTCCAATCCCGTACTCCGACGGCTTCGCCGCCCCGAAAGAATCTTTCGGGGCCACCCCTGTTTGTGGTCGCGTTGGGGAACAACCGTCGCTGAAGACAAGCCTCCTGTTGCTGCGCAATACAGAGATGAATCTTTGTACCATCCTTACGGAATCCGGCGGGCAACTCGCATCCGGGTGGCCCTGATAGCTGTGCTATCAGGGCGGCGGAGCCGTGGGAGAATGCCGTTGGGCGAGGGTGTCGATTCCGTGCTGCTTCGTCTTCTGCGTGAGCGATGTCCCTCACCAGGACCTCGGGTCCAATCCCGTACTCCGACGGCTTCGCCGCCCCGAAAGAATCTTTCGGGGCCACCCCTGTTGTGGTCGCTTTGGAGAAGAACCGCCTCTGAAGACAAGCCTCCTGTTGCTGCGCAATACAGAAATGAATCTCTGTACCATCCTTACGGAATCCGGCGGGCGACTCGCATCCGGGGGGCCCTGATAGCTGTGCTATCAGGGCGGCGGAGCCGTGGGAGAATGCCGTTGGGCGAGGGTGTCGATTCCGTGCTGCTTCGTCTTCTGCGTGAGCGATGTCCCTCACCAGGAACTCGGGTCCAATCCCGTGCTCCGACGGCTTCGCCGCCCCGAAAGAATCTTTCGGGGCCACCCCTGATGGTGATTCGCGAGCGTGGGCATGCCACCCTCCGGCGCGCTATTAACAGAGAGGCGTCGCGACGAGTTGTTACTCGATCGTATCGACGACCCATTGTTGCAGCATTTCAAACTGCTGGGCGAACTCGGGGGAGCAGCTGCCCATGGGGCTTTTGAAGAAGCAGGCCAGGTGTTCCTGGATGCCGGCGTTGCCACGGCTGCGTTCGAATTGTGTCAGTCGCACGAGATCGAGCACCAGCGGGGCAGCCAGAATCGAGTCACAGCCCTGCCAGGTAAACTGCATTGTCATTGGCGTATTCAGGAAGCCCTGGAAGTGGATGTGGTCCCAGGCAGTTTTCCAGTCGCCGAGCGATTCGATGTACTCGATCGACACCAGAGACTGCGGTTTGTAGCCCAGAATTTCGGTCAGCAGATGATCCTTCGAGCGGACCTTGGTCTGCTTGTTGATCGGGTCGTTCAGCACGACGCCGTCCATATTGCCGAAGATGTTGTGACCGACCCAGCTCTGCACGCGCAGGTTTCGGGCGGCGAACATCGGAGCAAGCACCGACTTCAACAGTGTCTCACCGGTTTTGCCGTCGCGACCGCAGTGCAGCGACCCGGTTTCCTCCGCCAGTTCGATGAGAGCGGGCAAGTCGGCTCCGATCGACGGGGTGAAGTTCACGAACGAACAACCGGCCTGAAACGCGGCGATCGCATACAGCGAGCTGGCCGGCAGGGGAGACGCTTCACTCGCTTCGAGCAGTTCACCGAGCTCATTCCAGGTATCGGGAATGACCGTCAGATCGACCGGGGGTTCCGTCGAAGCCAGGTTGACGACGATCACGTGTTCCAGATCGTGTTTGTTCTGGAAGTCTTCGAGATCGGTCTGAATGCGCTCGACGGCCGCAGCTGGCGATTCGCCGTGCGATTCTCGGGTTCGAGCCGAGGACAGGGCTTCGATCGTGCTGCCGACATTGATCAGCGTCCCGGGCTGGACGTTCTTGTCGTACTCGGCAAGCAGATCGTCGACCTGATCGAGCAGTTCCGGCGTGAAGATGCGGGACTTCTGATAGAGCTCCCGGGCCGCTTCCGCGTAGGAGAAGTCGCGGATCTCGTGGCCGCCGACGATGAAGGTGTCCCAGTCGGCGAGCGGGAGTTCGTCAAACAATGGCAGCGAGGTGACGAGCCCGGTCTGGGGAGCGACACCCTTCTGCAATCCTGCGAGACCGACCGCGACGGTGGTCGAAACTCCGCCCCAGGCACCAATAAACCAGATTCCCGTTTTCTTCTTCGTCATGTTCAGTTTTCAATTGCGTCGTGGAGACTGGGGAGGGAAGAGGTGAGGGGGAGGCTCTCAACTATTCATTATTCGCCGGATTACCTCTGACCGACAAGGGTCGCCAGCTGGACTTCGATCCAATGCATCAGGTCGTTCTGCACGGCTGCGTAAACGTCTTTGGTCGCTTCCTTGACCTCATCAAGTGACTTATCGCCCACCTGGCTGCTCACGAACATGTAGAACTTGATCTTCGGCTCGGTGCCGGACGGACGAACCGCAATGCGGACCGAACGCTCACCCGGAGCAGAGGTGAAGAACAGCAGATTTCCGCTCGGCTGGGGCAGCTCTTCGCTCTTCTGATTGCCCGGCAGATTGCGGACTTCGTGCTGTCCGTAGTCCTTCACTGTTGCCAGTTGAATGCCGCCCAGTTCGGTCGGCGGGCTGGTGCGGAAGGCCTGCATCAAAGCATCGATCTGAGCTTTCCCGCTGGAGCCGGTGCAGACCTGCGACTTCTGCCCTTCGAGGAAGAAGCCGAGTTCGGCGTAGAGTTCATCGAGCCGGTCGAGCAGACTCTTGCCATCCTGCTGAAGTTCAGCGGCAGCTTCGCAGAGGTACAGCGACGCGATCCCGGCGTCTTTGTCGCGGGCGTAGGTTCCGGCGAGGAAGCCGAGCGACTCTTCGGCTCCGAACACGAACTTGTCCGGTCCACCGGCGTCCATCGCTTCGCCAATGTATTTGAAGCCGACAAGCAGATTGTCGATGACCTTGAGGCCGTGACTCTCGGCGATTGCACCGATCAGCGGAGTTGTGACCATCGTCTCGACCACAAAGTGATCGGAAGAGAGCGTGCCATTCTTCGCCCGCTGGCGGCAGATGTAATCGACGAGCAGGGAGCCGATCTGGTTGCCGGTGAGGTGAGTCCAGTCGCCCTGTTTGTTCTTCACGCAGACGCCCAGCCGGTCGGCATCGGGATCAGAAGCGAGAATGACGGTGGAGCCGAGCTCGTTGGCCTTTTCGATCGATTCGCGGAAGACTTCGGTCCGCTCCGGGTTCGGCATGTGCTCATCGACGTTGGGGAAGTTGCCGTTCTGTTCCCGCTGGCATTCGAGGATATGCACGCCTTTGAAGCCGGCTTTGGTCAGAATGTCGTAGCAGGCCGTTTCGCCGACCCCGTGCAGCGGGGTGTAAATGGCGTTCAACTCGCGTTGATCGCTCAGCGACATGGCGAGCACGGCGTCGTGATAGGCGTTGTCGATCTCGGAACCGATGGGGACGATTCGCTCGCTCTTGACGGCTTCGTCGAAGTCGACCATCGGGATTTCGCCGGCGTCGTACACGCAGTCGACAATTCCCTTGTCGTGTGGCGGCAGAACCTGTCCGCCGGTGTTCCAGTAAGCTTTGAATCCGTTGTCAGCCGGCGGATTGTGAGAAGCCGAGATCATCGCTCCGACATCGCAGTTCAGATGCCGCACTGAGAAGGACAGTTCCGGCGTCGAACGAGGTTCGGTGAAGTAGTAAACCTTGAGCCCGTGAGCCGCCAGAACACTGGCGGTGATCTTGGCGAATTCGGGAGACCGGTTTCGCGTATCACAGGCGACGACAGCGTTGCCGGTTTGGGGGATGCCCGACTTCTTCAGATAGGTCGCCAGCCCGTGAGCCGATTCGGCAATCGTGCGGGGATTCATGGTCGCGGAGCCGAAATCGGACATTGGTCCGCGGCGGCCGCCGGTGCCGAACGCGATCACTTCCCAGAACAGGGCGTCGACCTTGCCGAAGTCGCCCGACTCGATCAGATCGCAGATGCCCGGAACGTACTCGGCGTACTGCGGCTGGGTCAGCCAGCGTTCCACGTTCTCGCGGGCGCCTTCGGTGAGTTCATGATTGGCAGCCGCCTTCTTGACGGATTCGAGGCATTTGTCAGTGCGGGAAGCATTCATCTCGATCAGCTTTTCCTGCGGCGTGGAAGAACGGGAAGCGTGAGCCGGAAACGTTTCCGCCACTGTACCAAAGCGGCTCCCTGACTTCGACCGAATGACCGGAGCCGGCGAAAGTTCGGCCGGCGGCGAAGTCAGTTTCCTCACGAAAAAAGCCTCCAGACCGGATGATCTGAAGGCTTATCAGGTGTTTCACGCGATTAGAGGGGATCAGTCGTCACCCTGCAGAGCGATCACGACGCGGATCATGTACCAGAACATCAGGGCGACCGAAGCGAACAGAGCCAGGGCGGCACCGACGTGCTGATCGGTCCGGTAATGATGCAGCACGTTCGACGTGTCGTACAGAATGTAGCCGGCACTCAGGCCCACCATGGCGACGCTGAACCAGAAGCCGAGCGTGATTCCGCCGAACAGGACGGCAATCACAATGGCTCCCAGAGCCAGCATGCTGGCCAGGAACAGGAAGCCCCGCAGGAACGAGAAGTCGGCTCCGGTGAACATCACGAATGCCGTCAGGCCGCCGAAGACAACCAGCGTCAGAAATCCGGCCTGAGCCAAAATTTCCGGCTGTTCGAGCAGCAGAACAACATAAGAGATGAGCGGCACGAAAATGACGGCTTGCGCCACGGTGTAGAGCATCAGGCCCGCGTACTGGGTCGTCAGCGAGGTGCTGCGGGTGGCCCACCATTCGGCCAGCCAGCTGACGCCGATGAACAGGCCGAGAACGATCAGCCACTGACCGCCGACCATCATGTTCAACAGCGGGTCGTGGATTGCGGGGGTGTTGACGAAGATGTACAGCAGACCGGCAAAGACAGCGATCGCGCCGGCCAAGTGAGCGTAGGTCCGGCGGAGAAAAGCGGCCCGGTCCTCGCGAACGGCATCGATCGCGAACGGACTGGACTGCTCCATTTCGAACTCATTCGCGTAGCTCATAGAACGTTCCTCACAAAGTCTCTTTTACGGGATGCACGGCCGGAACAGCCGCACGATAGGGTGGGTGCGAAATCCTGAATATTGTATCGCCATCCTCCCTCGGCAGGAAAACAATATCCGTGAAATTTTGACCACTCCGGGGAAATGTCTCCCTCGGGGCCGGAGGATGGAAATCGATCTCACGCAAAGACGCCAGGCCGCAAAGGGGGGGGGGGCAACAAGACCTCTCATCGAGCATCAACTTCCGTAGGGATGGCCCAGACGAGTGCGTCTGGGTGACGCAGTCACAAGAAGTCGGTCACCAGCGTAATCACTCGGGTCTCTGACCCTGATCCATATTGGCACCAGGTTCAGTACACAATCGTAATCGACAGCGGGTGGCCCGTCCGTTACGGACGGGTGACGAAGTCACAAGAGGCTGCGCCATGGACGAGATTTCTTCGAAACCGGATGATGTCAATTCCTAAGACGCGGATGGCGCAGCCTCTTGTCGCTGGCGCGACTCGCCCGCTCAGGCGGACGGGCCACCCGTCCAATCTTGATGCGTAGGGGATCGCCGTCAGGCAGATTCCAGCAAAGGCGCGTTCCATGCGGAAATACGCTCGCACGTGTTCCACCCTGTCAGCGAATCCCAACCCGAAGCGTGAGCGAGGGCGCAGCGGACGCTGAACGTCAGCCAGAACCGCGTCAATAACATCTCGCGCCGAACGAAGATCGAGTCGATGAACACCTTCTTCTTGTGGCGTTGCCACCCAGACGCATGCGTCTGGGCCATCCCTGCCGTTTCGGGTTGGGAGGGGTTCGACGCGAGGGGTTAGCTTACTCGACTCCGATGGAGTGTTTCATCCAGGCGACGGATTGCAGCAGGTTGGCTTGAGTCCACAGGAGTGGGGTGATGTCGTTCGGGACGTACTTGCCGTGCTCCATGTAGTACGACTCGGGGCACTTCAGGGCTCCGTAGCGGCTGTCTTCCGGGGTGAGTTGTGACAGGGCCCGCTGGAAGTATTTCATCTGCTCCTTGAGGTCGGCTTCGTTGCCTGACTCGGCGTAGCGGCGGCCGTAGATGACCGAGATGATCGGATCGAAGATGCACCACTGGGCTTCCTGGCCGGGGATCAGCAGGGCATCTCGTTCGGCCTGGTTATCGCTGAAATCGTCGGTCCGCTTTTCGGGAGAGAGCTTTTCCTTGTAGTCGGCACACCAGTAGGAATCGCCCAGATACCGGCGGATGCCGAACTCGCCCTGCAGGTGGGTTTTTACGTTGTTCAGAATCGTGTCGGCCATTTCGCCCTTCACGATTTGCAGGGGCTCAATCAGGAAGAGCAGGGCGGCGTCGTACTTCCGGTTCTTCTGCGGATCGTTCTGGATGCACTCATATGGCAGGATCGCATTCAGGGCGTGCCGGCCGCGGGTGATGGCGTCTTCCAGCACGTCGACCCGTTCGCAGGATTTCATGTCTTCCGGGAAGAGCTCGGGGCGTTCGTCGTACAGCTGGCTGAACTCCAGCAGACCAGCCGTGGCGGTGCCGATGCTCGAGGCGGCGATCTTGCGGACTTCTTCCCAGTGTCCGCTGTCTTCGTCTTCCCAGAACTGGATGGCATGCAGCGTGCGCACGAACAGGCCGAGAAGTTCCATCTGTTCGCTGGTCGGTTCCAGATCGTGAACGCGAATCAGCCGGCAGAAGACCCAGAGAAAGTAGCCGAGGGCGTCGTTTTGTGCGTGAGCCCACTGCTGATCGAGTTCGGCCAGTCCTTCGCCGCCGAAGCGAATGTGTGGCCGCTGCATCGGGTCGTTCGGATCGCTGGTTCCGTCGATGATCCTGTCGAACCGGTGCCGATACTGAATGAAGTAGTTGGCCAGTGTTTTCAGGCAGTTGACGGCTTTGTCGACCTGTCCACCAGCGTAGAGTCCGTACGAAACGAGGACGTTGTCGCGGACCCAGCAGTTGGAGTAGCCTGTGTACTCGGTGTCTTCCTGCAGAGCCAGAGCAGCCGGGAAGAGGTGATTGCTCAACTGGGGGAATTCCAGCGTGCCCGCCTGCATGAGGATCGCCTCGAGTTTCTGCAGGTCTTCCGGGGAGTAGGACTCTTTGAGAAACGGTTGAATGGCAGAGGCTTGAGCGGTCGGCATGAGCAGCGGATCCTTCACGAAACGGTTTGTCCGAGGTCTCTTCGCATCCTAGCTCAGCCCCTGCGGCGACTCAACGGCGGTTTGGCCGTTCGGGTCGGTTCCTTTCGCATCCAGAAATGCCGATCAGAACATTGCCGCCACCTGTTTCGATGGATACTCTGAAGGGGCCCCTGATCACCTCCTGGAGAACGTCCTGTGACGAGCACCGCGAAAGTCCTCTCCGTTCTCGTCTGTACCAGCGTATTCGCCACGCTGGGATTGACCGCCGGATATCTCGTTACCGAGTCGATTCCGAGAGCCGACGGGACGATCCTGCTCGTCAGTTACCTCATCGCCCCCGCCGTTGGGGCCCTGGCTGGCTTCGTGCTTTCGATTTCGACGATCCGGACGTTCGATCCGGATGGGTTTACTCCGCCGAAGAACTAATCATTTCGAGAGCCCTTGGATATGAACGCGCAGAAACCTGCTAAGTGGCGATTCCTGACTCGACTCCTCGGAATTCTTCTCGGGCTGGCCGTCCTGGTGGCATTATGTGACGCGTTTTTTCCATTCTTCCTGCGCTCCGGTGTAGTTTTTTCCGGCTACCGATGGACCGTGTATCCGACTGGAAACAGTGTGGATGACAGCAGTTCGGCACAAGAGGGACTGGCCTATGACGGAAACATCAAGGTGCTCTCACTGATCTATTACGAGCAACTGGCAAGCGTAGACAGAGAACAAGTTGGCGAAGCCTATTGCCACGTATTGCTCGACCTCCCACCGGAAGGCGTTTTGCGGATCACAGGCGGCGGGGGGTCGGATGTGGCCAACTTCGACAACTATAAGAAGGCCAATCTTCTACTTCCGGGAGACGACGGCGAATCACCACTGAAGATTGAAGTCAGGGTCCGCGTTCGTTTCTCTGATGGTCAAGTCGTGGTGAACGTGGGAGACCAGACCGCCCAGATTACTGTGGCATCAGGTAACGTCCTCACTGTTCGAATTGGAGCTGATGGCCGCATACTTGAATCAGACCGCTTCGTGGAGCATATTCCGCATGAGCTCAGCTCCGAAGATGTTGCACGAATCGTCGTTACGAATGAATGACGCAGGAACGACATTCCTATTCATTTGAAGGGTTCACCGCTTCTGGGCGACTTTGTTCGACAACCGGTTCCATCACCACTCGAAACCCGTGTGAGTTTCCTCTCCGTGAGGGGAGAATGTTGTCGCGAAACGACGCGCTGGCGGCTTTGAAGGCGTGTCCGCCGCCGCGGAGGACTTTGGCGTCTTCCAGCGGAACGTCCGGGCCGGTTGGGTCCTCGATCGGATTGTCGGGGCCCGACTGTTCGAGGCATTCGGCGTAGTAGCCTTCGGTGTGCCAGTCGCTGCACCATTCGAGCACGTTGCCGTGCATGTCGAACAGTCCCCACGGATTCGGCGGGTAAGAGCCGACAGGCATCGGGTGTCCCACATCGCCGAGAAAGTTTGCCAGCTTCGGATCGTGGACGTCGCCGTACGAGAACCTCGTGGTGGTGCCGGCCCGGCAGGCGTATTCCCACTCCGCTTCGGTCGGGAGACGGTACGTTCGACCAGCCGCGACTTCTTCAGGCAGGCGGGAGAGCTCTTCGCAGAAACGATGAGCTTCGTACCAGTTCACGAATTCCACCGGAAGCTGGTCGGTGTCGTAGCGGCTGACGGCGTCCGCACCGCGGCCCCCGGGCGAAAATTCACTGGGATTCTCGCCGGTGACCGCTTCGTACTGAGCCTGCGTCACTTCGAACTGCCCCAGCCAGAATGACTCTGTGATTTCCACCGGATGCGCGGGCTTCTCGTCCCGTTCGGCAAGCAAATCCCCGTCGAGGGCTCCCATGGTGAAGGTTCCCGCCGGAATTTCGACGAACCGCATGCCGACCGAGTTCGTGACCGTCGGCACATCGGGCAGCGGGGGCTTCTCCTGTGCACAGCCGGCGAGCACTGCCAGCAGACCGGACAGAAAAATTCCGGGAACAGAATGGAGAAACGAGCATTCGCACATGATTCGCATTTTCCTCGATAAGGACTTATTCTATTCTTTGGCGATCCATTCACGAATCCTCCGACGGCTAAGATTTCAGCCGTCCAGAACCCCCATTAACGGGCATGCAGAAAGGAGCCGCGGTCATGCCGCCTCGTCCTCTCTTCGACATCGAACAATTCGACTACAGCAACCCGCTGTATACTCTGGACGAAATCCGTAAGGTCAACCCTCAGCGGCACGAGATGGAGCAGCTGACGGCGGTCGTCCACGTGGATGAGGAGAACGACAGCGTCGTCGGCTTCAAAGACGTGACCGAGAACGAGTTCTGGTGCACCGGACACATGCCGGGGTTCCCGCTCATGCCGGGCGTTGTTCTCTGTGAATGTGCGGCTCAGCTGGCCGGCTTCTATGCCCGGAAATACGATCTGCTGGGCGGAGATTATCTCGGCTTCGGGGGGATGGATGACGTCCGCTTCCGGGCTCCAGTTTACCCCAACTCTCGGCTCATTCTCGCCGCTGTGACGCGAAACGTTCGTTTCCGCAAGCGGGCGGAATTCGAGTTCCAGGGGTTCGTCAACGGCCAGATGGTCTTCAGCGGCCATATGATCGGCGTATCGATCAATCGCGGAACCGGTCTGTAGGACCGATCCCCGTAAAGGAATCCCGTCGTTCGGCAGGACGCCATTCCTCAGTCATCTCGTCTGATCTGGAGTAAATTATGGTCCTGTCCCGATTGTGGATGCTTGTCGCTGCGCTTTTTCTCGCCGGAATGGCCGATCTGAACGCAGCCGAGAAGCCGGAAAATCGACCGAATGTCGTCCTGCTGATGTGCGACGATCTCGGCTATGGAGATCTGACCTGCTTCAATGCCGAATCTCCGATCAAAACCCCGCACATTTGCGAGATGGCGGCTGCCGGACTGAAGTTCACCCGCTTCTACGCGGCGGCTCCGGTTTGCAGTCCGACGCGAGGATCCTGCCTCACCGGGCGACATCCTCATCGTTATGGCATCTATTACGCCAACACCGGCCACATGCTGCCCGGGGAGATTACGCTGCCGGAACTTCTCCGGGACGCCGGCTACACGACCGGTCACTTCGGCAAATGGCATCTGGGAACGCTGACGACGGAAGTTCCGGACGCCAATCGGGGCGGGCCGAAGAATCCGCAGCTTTTCGCCCCGCCGCAGGAGCACGGCTACGACGTCTGCTTCGTGACCGAATCGAAGGTGCCTACGTACGATCCGATGATCGCACCCAAACGGGCCAACAAAACCAGCTGGGACCCCCTGCAGAAAGGGGACCCGACGGTCGCCTACGGAACCCGCTACTGGAATGAGAAGGGAGAGGAAGTCACCGACAATCTCTCCGGCGATGATTCTCGCGTCATGATGGACCGGGCCATCCCTTTCATTCAGGCAGCCGTGGAGAATGAACGGCCATTTCTGGCGACGATCTGGTTTCACGCTCCCCATCTTCCTGTGGTGGCTGACCGGAAGTATGGCGAGATCTATCCGGGGCTGAAGAATCATCCGCGGAACTATTATGGCTGCATCAGTGCGGTTGATGAGCAGGTCGGACGATTGCGGCAGAAGCTGCGTGAATTCGGTGTCGCGGAGAACACGATGGTCTGGTTCTGCTCCGACAACGGCCCGGAAGGAAACGACAGATCCCCGGGACTGGCGGGTGGGCTGAAGGGGCGGAAGCGATCGCTGTATGAAGGCGGGATTCGTGTTCCGGGGATCCTGGAATGGCCCGCCGTGGTGCAGTCCGGAACAGAAACCGATGTTCCGGCGGTGACCAGTGACTATCTGCCGACGATTCTGGACGTGCTCGGCCTCACACTGCCGGAGGATCGCCCGTACGACGGCATCTCTCTGCTGCCGGTCATTCGCGGCGAGGTGGCGGCGCGGGGCGTGCCGATCGGCTTTCAGTCGAAAAACCAGATCGCACTGACAGGCGATCACTACAAGCTCTACTCAGGCAATTCCGGGAAGACGTGGGAATTGTACGATCTGATCCAGGACCCGGGCGAGCAGCAGGACCTGGCCGCCGAGGAACCGGAAATTGTCCAACGAATGCAAGAGGCGGCCCTCAAATGGGTTGCGTCATGTGAGAAGGAATAGTCGTTCAGACAACTATTTTTGAAGAACGTGCTTGGATCCTGCCGATTGAAGGATAAGATAGTACGGATCGGTTCGGACACGGCTCGATTTTCCGCAGGACGCCCATTGCTGGTCTTCCAAAAAACAGGCTGAAGATATGATTCAAATTGCTCCCAGTACTCAATGTCCCTATATGAATACGCCGGTTCAGGATCAGTACGATGTGCTGGTCCTCGGCGGTGGTCCCGGCGGCGCGACTTGTGCGGCTCTGCTGGCCGAAGGAGGCAAACGGGTCCTGTTGCTCGAGCGGGGGCTGACGCCGCGCTTTCATGTCGGCGAGTCGCTGTTACCGAAGTGCTATCCCACGCTGCAGAGGCTTGGTCTGCTGGAAACGATGAAGCAATCGGCCTTTCCGAAGAAGTACAGCGTGCAGTTCGTGACCGAAATGGGCAAAGTCACCAGGCCGTTCTACTTCGACGACTATATTCCGCACGAATCGTCTCAGACCTGGCAGGTGGAACGAGGCGACTTCGACGCTCTGCTGCTCGGCAAGGCCGCCGAGTTTGGAGCCGATGTTCGAACCAATGCCCAGGTGATGGATGTGCTGTTCGAAGGGAAACGCGCAGTCGGAGCGAAAGTCAGACTCAAGAACGCCGATGCGGGCGATGACGTCCGCGAGATTCGAGCCGATCTCGTTGTCGACGCCTCGGGGCAGTCGGCCGTGATCGCAACGCGGCTGGGCGTGAAAAAATCCGATCCTCTGCTTAAGAAGGGGACCATCTGGGGCTACTTCGAGAACGCGGTTCGCGACGAAGGCCGCGATGAGGGAGCCACGCTCATCATGCAGACGGCCGGGAAGAGTTCCTGGTTCTGGTACATTCCCCTGTCGAACAACATTGTCAGCGTCGGCTGCACCGGCAGCATGAAATATATGTTCTCCGGAGACGGCTCCACTCCCGCGGACGTCTTCCAGCGTGAACTTGCCAAGTGCCCCGAAATGCAGCGTCGACTCGAGCCGGCGACGCAGTACGGGGAGTTCAAAACGACGAAGGATTTCTCGTATCGAGCCCAGCAGACCGTTGGCGAAGGCTGGGTCCTTATCGGCGACGCCTTCGGGTTTATCGATCCGGTTTATTCCTCGGGCGTGCTGCTGGCGATGGCCTCGGCGGAAATGGCGGCCGATGCGATTCTGGACGGATATCAGAAGAACGACCTGTCGCCGGAGCAACTCGGCCGCTGGAATGACAATTACACGGCCGGTCTGGAGAACTTCAAGCGGCTCGTGTACGCATTCTATGCCCCTGATTTCAGCTTCGCCGAGTTCTTCAAAGAATACCCGGACTACCGCAACCACATGATCGACATTCTCATGGGCGACGTCTTCAAGCCGGGCGTCGACGAGATCTTCGACAAGATGGGCGACGTCGTTCCGCCTTCGGATATTGAAGCAGAATCGGAAACGGTGATCGCGTAACTGCTTTCCGAGAAGGGTGCCCCACCGTCTGTTGATTGGACGCCCCATCCCATACTCCGACGGCTGCGCCGCCCCGAAAGAATCTTTCGGGGCCACCCCTCAACCACGCTTACACCACATTTGCACGGGGCTATTTGCACGAGGCTTGCCGGATGGCTCAGACGCGTGCGTCTGAGTGGCGGAGCCACAAGAGGTCGCTGACCGGCGGGTTTCGTCTATTCGGCCAGTCTCTCATGAAGCCGTTCGCCAACACTTCTCCAGCGAAAAACAGCTTCTTCCTGTGACTTCGTCACCCAGACGTGCACGTCTGGGCCATCCCGATCCGGGCGTGATGAACTATTGACGTCCCATCCCGTCCTCCGACGGCTGCGCTGCCCTGAAAGAATCTTTTGGGGCCACCTCTGTGTTGATCGAACAATGAAAAAGAGCCGGCGTCGTTGCTGACGTCGGCTCTTTTTTGTCTGACCACTGAAGTCCGCTTACAGGTGGACGGTCACAGCTTTGGTCTGGGTGTAGTTGCGGATTGCTTCGTAGCCCATTTCGCGGCCCCAGCCCGACTGCTTGTAGCCGCCGAACGGAAGCGAGGAATCGAAGACGTTGTAGCAGTTCACCCACACGGTGCCGGCTTTGAGGCGGCGGGCGATCTTGTGGCCCAGACTGATATCGCGAGTCCAGACGGCGGCGGCCAGTCCGTACTGCGTATCGTTGGCCGAGTCGACGAGCTCATCGAGATCGTCGAACGGAACCGCGGCGACGACCGGGCCGAAGATCTCCTCGCGGATGACCTTCATGTCTTTCTGCGTATCGACGAGCACAGTCGGCTCAATGAAGTACCCGCGATCGCCGGTCTTCTTACCGCCAACCACGGCCCGGGCTCCTTCTTCGAGACCGGACTCGAGATAGCCGCAGACGCGATTGTGCTGAATCTGCGAAACCATCGGTCCCATGTCGGTGTCCGGGTGCATCCCCGGGCCAACGCGGATCTGCGAAGCGGCTTCTGAGATGCCTTCGACGACGCGGTCAAACTGCTTCTTGTGCACAAACAGACGCGAGCCGGCACAGCAGCACTGACCATGGTTGAAGAAGATGGCGTTGGCAGCCCCCGGGATCGCCTGTTCGATGTCGGCGTCCGGCAGAATAATGTTCGGGCTTTTGCCGCCGAGTTCGAGCGTGATCTTCTTCAGATTCGTTTCGCCAGCTGCTTTGACGATCAGTTTGCCCACTTCAGTGGACCCGGTGAAGGCGATCTTGTCGACATCGGGATGAGCGGACAGAGCAGCTCCGGCGGTTTCGCCGTAACCGGTGATGATATTCACAACGCCCGGCGGGAAGCCGACTTCCTGAATCAGCTGTCCGAGACGAATCGCGGACATGGGCGTTTCTTCGGCCACTTTCAGGACAATCGTGCAGCCGGCCGCGAGAGCGGGAGCGAGCTTCCAGGCCGCCATGAGCAGCGGGAAGTTCCAGGGAATGATCTGTCCGACGACGCCGACCGGTTCCTGCAGCGTGTATGAATGGAACTCTTCTCCCGGCATATAGGGAACCGACAGGGACATGGTGTTCCCCTCGATCTTTGTCGCCCAGCCGGCCATATAGCGGAACATGTCGATGGCCAGGGTGACATCGCCACCAAGAGCGGCGGCTTTCGGTTTGCCGTTATCGAGTGCTTCGATCTCGGCGAACTCTTCCATGTGCTGTTCCAGCAGATCGCCAAGCTTCCACAGCAGTTTGCCACGTTCCGACGGCGTGGTGCGTGACCAGGGGCCGGTGTCAAAGGCCTTGCGGGCAGCCGCCACGGCGCGTTGAACGTCTTCGCTGTCGCCCTCAGCGACAGTGGCGATGACATCTTCGCTGGCCGGGTTGATCACGTCGAACCGCTTGCCGGAAGCGGCTTCAACCCAGTCCCCGTTGATGAGAAGTTTGTGTTGTTGTTTGAGGAACTGCTCGGTGGCCGAACTGGCGCTGGGAGCTTCCAGTGTAGTGGACATGATCGTCTCTCAATCGTTTGTGGGTTGAAGAGGGAGAAATGCTCCCGCTGTGAGCGCGGAAGTCGCCATCGACGGTTGCGTACCGTCGACGCTGGACTTCCATCATTATCCGCTGATCGGTTCGCGATGCAAACTTCAACGGGAAATTCGACCGTTCGACGCTTACTGCACCGTGCCCTCGTTCGTCACGTCGGCTGCGTCGACACCATCGCCATGGGGATTCACGTCGGCGGCCTCCTGGCCACCCCCACAACCCAGCGTCACGCCGAGCAGCAGAACCGAAAGACAGCAAAGAGTTCCCAGGCGGCTGAAAAACGAATTGATCATGACAGAGGCATCCTCGCAGAAATGACAGAAATCGGGCCTCGATCGGCAAACCTGCACGAATCGACCCAACAATATATCTCGATGCTACGAGGTCGTGTTGATTTGTCAATCAATCCGTCCGAGAGCTCCGGAAGCCTCAGTAAACATTCCCGTCATCCCGGTCGGTGCCGGGATCGCCGACCGGCTCGGGGCCATCATCGACCGGTCCCGGCGAAGGGTCGCGATTCTCGCAGCCCGTCGTGAGAAAGAGGAAACTCGCCATCAGACCGCACAGCAGGGTTTTCGATTCGAAGAACTTGAACATGATGCGAACTTTCGCAGAGAGGCCGAGGATTCGATTGCCACGAGGACGTGGAGTTCACGCCTGATGAAACACCAGCTTCGATGCTATGACAGGCCAGTTCGAAGTCAACGGGGCTTCTCTACGACGTGGACGTCAGATCGTTCCGCAGGTCAGCAATCACGCGTGACCAGTCGCCCCAGGCCGGCTGACGATACAATCGCATTGAAGGGTACCAGGGCGAGTCACTCCGGTTGAGGTGCCACCGCCAGTCGGGAAGCCAGGGCAGCAATGCCCAGGTCGGTCGCCCCATGGCTCCGGCCAGATGAGCGACCGCGGTGTCGACGGTGATGATGAGATCCAGCTGGTCGAGCAGGGCAGCAGTCTCGGCGAAGTTCGTTAGCGGAGGCGATGAAGTTTGCATGGACGCCGGCCAGCCGGAGAGTTCGTCACCCGTCGCGTCAATCTGCAAGCTCACCCATTCCACGCCGCTGATTTCGGCCAGCGGAAGCAACGTCTCCAATGCCAGCGAGCGAACATGATCCTGCGCCTGAGCCGCGTTGCCGCGCCAGCAGAGACCAATTTTCCGATCGGCTCCCGTCGACTGCCCGGCATTGCCAGCAGGTTGACTCATCGAAGCCGGGGCCTGCAGATAGGGGGCAGCCATCCCGATCTCATCGATGCTTAAGGAGAATCGGGCTCCACTGCTCATCAGCGGGAACTGGAAATCGGCTTGCGGCAGCGGATCGTCTTCCGAAAGAAACCGGTCCGCAAGCGGGAGGCCGTTCACGCGGGAGCCATTGAACAGACGCAGCATTTCGGCGGGAACACGGAAAATGGTCACGGCTTCGGACCGCTCGCGAATCAGCGGCAGAAAGCGGGCGAACATCAGGATGTCGCCGTAACCCTGATCGCAGGCAATGAGCAGTTTTTTCCCGGGAATCGGCTCGCCATCCCAGAGCGGCAACTGCTGCAGATCGTCCTGCTGAGGGATCAGTCGCAGGCGATTCTCGTAGTCCGTCCAGCCCTCCTGATACCGCTCGGTCAACAGGAGTGTACTCCCCCGATTGAACGCCGCGAGCGTCAGTTCAGGATTCAACGCAATCGCCTTGCTGAACGAGTCGATGGCTTCGTCACACCGGTGTGCGCTTCGCTGAGCGATCCCAAGATTGTTAAGGATCTCGGCTGACTTCGGGGCCTGCTGATGCGCCTGCTCGGCTGCTCGAATCGCATCCTCGATACGCCCGACGTGTTCGTACAGAAACGACAGGTTCGAGAGAAGCGCCATGTTGTCCGGCTGGCAGGCAAGCACGTCCTCGCTGAGCGTGATCGCCTGGACATAATCGTGCTGCTGAGCCGCCACGTAGGCGAGCTGGGTTTTCCACTCAATCTGAGTTTCTGCGGAGAGCGTGCCCGTTTCGAGCAGCTGGCCGATCTCCCGTGCGGCTTCGTTCCACTGTTCGGTCGAAACGAGGGACTGCATCCAGTCCTGGCGACACTGCAGATCATCGGGCAGCAGACGGACCGCTTCGCGATAGCACTTTTCAGCTTCGCGGCGATAGTTCATTTCCCACAGCAGCTTCCCGAGGTTCTGCCACGCCTGGGGATAATCCTGATTGGCCTTCAACGCCCCTTGAAAGGCCTTGACAGCTTCCTGCCGCTTGCCGAGCGACTGGTAGGCGACGCCGAGATTGTTGTGCAGATCGGCAATCTCCGGGTGACGCTCGACAATCGGCTGGAGATGCTCGACCGCCTGGGCGGCATCTCCCTTCTGCAGGAGCAGGGTGCCGAGCAGATAGCCGACGTTATCATCGGGTGTGGAGTCCAGCATTTTGCGGTACATCTTCTCAGCGGTTTGCAAATCGCCGTGTTGATGTGCCTCAGTGGCTTGCGAGAGTTGTTGATCTCGTGAAGAATCGCCCATAGTCATTCGGATCGCCTGCAGATTGTTTGTCGCCGTTGATTCGTATCTCGCCCGCATTCTAATTCATCGGGAAGTTCTCACAAATGCTGCGTTCCGCCGCTCCCGCATCTCTTCTTGTTCTCGCCCTTCTGTTGCTCACGCCCGGTTGCGACTCGGCTCCGAATGAGCAATCCGATTCGGCATCGCCTTCAGAACCGGCTCCGATGCCGGTGGCCAAAGCGATCGACGGAACCCCAGAGATCTCTATCGCCACGCTGCGGAAGCGGCTCGGTGCGAATTCTCAGGCAGAGTTTCAGAAGGCTGGCGGCCGCATCATCGCCGCGAACCTGGCTCGCTCCGGCGTGACCGATCTGGAACCGCTCAAAGGACTTCCGTTGAAGTACCTCGACCTCACCCTGCTGTCGATCGACGATCTTTCACCCCTCGCAGGGATGCCGCTGGAAGAACTGTTTCTGGAAGGGACACAGGTCACCGATCTGTCGCCGCTGAAAGGGATGCCGCTGCGGGTGTTGCGACTGGAACACACGCCAGTAAAGGACATTTCTCCACTGGCCGGCATGGAGCTCAATCGACTCGGCCTGTTTGATACCCAGGTGGAAGACATTTCGGTCGTCAAGGACATGCCGCTGGAGACGTTATGGCTGACCGAGACCCCCGTTAAGGACATTTCCGTCCTCAAGGGGAAGGTGATCGTGAGTCTCGATATCGAAAAGACATCCATTTCGGATCTGTCACCGCTGACGGGCAATCAGGAACTCAAGCGGCTCAACATCGCACACTCAGAGGTCACCGATCTGCGTCCGCTCGGAGGACTCCGTCTGGAACGTCTGATCTTCACACCGGAGAAAATCCAGCAGGGCATGGACGTCGCCCGCACGATGCTTTCACTCCGCGAGATCGGTCGCTCGTTCGAAACCATGATGGAACCTGCCCAGTTCTGGGCCACGGAAATGTCGAGTAGTCCTCCTGCTCCCGAGTCGACCTCAACTCCGGTTCCTGAGGGGACATCCGCTGGGGAGTGAGATCGGGACTACTGTGCCGACCCTGCTGGATTCTTCTGTTCCAGATCTGTCGACGGCGGCCCATAGAGGCGTTTCCCACAGGCGTTGAAGCGTCCGCCGTGAACCGGGCAGTCCCAGGTCTGTTCGGCTGCGTTCCAGTGGACGACGCCTCCCTTATGGGTACAGATGGGACTGGAACGATGTTCGCAGCCCTGCCGGTCGCGGCAGATCGCCACGAACTCGCCATCGACCTTGCCGACCTTACCCTCGCCGGGGTAAAGCGAATCAGGATCGATTTCGTCGGCGGGCAGGATGCGTTCTGAATAACTTCGCGCGGCCGCCACGTGCTCTGTCGCCAGGTTCTTGAGGCCATTCAGACCGAACCGAGCGGGCGAGAGTTCGTCCTGCAGCGGTGTGCGGCGTCCCTGAATCTGGTCGGCAATCAGCCATCCGGCAGCGGTCCCCCAGGTCAGTCCGACCCCACTAAGCCCCGTGGCGATCCAGATGTAATCGTGGCCAGGGACTTTTCCGATAATCGGCAACCCATCGACGGGCTCGAACAGCTCGGCACTCCACCGCGAGATGATGTTCTCGACCTGGTATCGCCGGTAAACATAGTCTTCCAGTTTCTGCATCGCCTTCAGCGGGTCGCCGTCCCCGGTATGGTGATCGCAGCCCCCGATCAACAGAACGCCGGGATCATCGTCGGAGGCGTGTCGCGTGTAGAAATAGGGTGATCCATTATCCCAGTAGAGGGCATCTTCCGGGGGATTACTGACACGAGCCGCGATCACGTAACTCTGATGCGGCGGGATCTGGGCATCGATCCGCAGTGGCGGCGTCATGTTGAAATGCACCGCGGTAACCAGCTGATTGAACGCGACCGATCCTGAATCGGCCCGCAGCGTACGATCATTGGAATCGAACGAGGGTTTGATGAACGTTCCTTCAAAGATTTTTCCGCCTGCTTCCGTCACGATCTCGGCGAGACGTTTCAGGTAGCCAAGGCAGTGCATGCGACCGAAGTTCTCCATGCGATACCCGCAGGCGGCATAGGGGAGCGGAAGAGACTGTTCCAGCCATTCGACATCCAGACCAATCCGGGCGGCGGCTTCGAACTCACTCCGCATCTCGTCCCGGTCTTCGGCGTACTCCGAATAGTAATAAGCGGGCACACGCTTGAAGTGCGCCTGGCCGCCACTACGGGATTCGATGGAGCGAATCGCAGTCTGCCGCAGACCGATGTATTGCTGTGCCTTATCGGTACCGAGTCGCTTGAGAAGGGCATGCGGACCCATTTCCGGATCGGCATCGACATGTCCGCTGCTGCCTCCCGTCGTCCCGGCTCCAATGACTGAAGCCTCAAGAACGGCCACTTTCATGCCCCGGGCGAGCAATTCCAGAGCGGTCGACAGCCCCGTAATGCCACCCCCGATAATCGCCACATCGACCGAAAGATCCTCGTCGAGCGTCGGATATCTCTGCTCCAGTGGAACCCAGTCGGGAATATTTGCCTGCTGCCAGTAGGAATGATGGATGCTTTTGATGTCGCTCATTGCCCAAGCCCTTCCTCTAAACGTAATTGACGTCCTCGCAGGACGCGGCTGCAGGCGCAGTTTGCCTGCGGTTCTGACAAACTGGCTAACTTCCGCAAACCATGTGCCGTTTCCGCCAGGGGCAATATCCGCGTTTCAGCGCCTCTTTGTGCTGCTGGGGCCGTGCTGAGTGTTCTGTCTCTACATCCCTGCAGACAGCGGAGAGAGCAGTTCGGACGTTCATGATCCAGCAACCCGATTCATCGAAGTTTCTGAAGACTCCCTCTGGCGAGACTGGTCACTACAATGGTCCGACGTTGAGGTCAGGACCTGTTCGGAGTAAGTTCGCTCGTTCTGACTGCTGAACCGACTTGCCGTTCTGAACGTTTTCCGCTCTCTCTCTGATTGCCATCGGCTCTGCTATGCCTGAAACGGTCTACATCATCGACACCTTTTCGCTCATGTTTCAGGTGTTTCACGCCATTCCGCCGATGACGGGACCGGCCGGACAGCCGACGAATGCCGTCTTCGGCTTCACCCGCGATCTGTTCATGATCCTCCGGAAGAAGCCCGGCTATCTGCTCTGTGCTCTCGATTCTCCCGGTCCCGGATTGCGGTCCGACTGGTACCCCGACTACAAAGCGCAACGTAAGGAGATGCCGGAGGATCTCGCCCCGCAGATTCCGATGATCACCGAGGTCATCGAAGGCTTCGGGATTCCAGCCGTCACTCACGCCGGCTGGGAAGCGGATGATGTCATCGCGACCGTGACCCGCCAGGCCGAAGCCGCCGGGATGGAGGTCTGCATCGTCTCGACCGATAAGGACTGCCGACAGCTGCTCAATGAACACGTCAAAATGTTCAACTGCCGCAAAGGAGAATACTTCGGTCCACCCGAGTTGATGGAGACGTGGAACATCCGTCCGGAGCAGGTGATCGATTTCCAGGCGCTGGTCGGCGATTCGGTCGATAACGTCCCCGGCGTGCCGCTCGTCGGGCCGAAGAAAGCGACCGCACTGCTCGAACAGTTTGGCGATCTGGAGGGCGTGCTCGCCAATGCCGAGAAGGCTCCGGGGAAGAAGCTGCGCGAGAATCTGGTCACCTACGCCGATCAGGCCCGCATCAGCAAGAAGCTCGTCACGCTGAGCACCGAACTCCCGCTCGACTTCAATCTCGAAACTGCCCGTGTCGGCAACTTCGATGTCGATGCCCTGCAGCAGATGTTCCTCGATTTCGGCTTCCGCAAATTCCGCGACGATCTCTATGACCTCGCCGGACTCGGTGACGGGGACGTTCCGCAGGATATTCCACCTGCGAAGAAAGTGGGCCAGCGGTCGCTGTTTGATGCCGCAGGCAACGCGGCTCCTTCAACGTGGCGAGCCGAGGTGAAACCGATTGAGAGCAGTCACGACTGGGTTCTCATCCGCGACGAGGACGAGTTCACCGAGTTGATTACTCTGCTCGGTCAGGCCAAAGAGATCTGTATCGATCTGGAAACGACCGGGCTCGACGCGATGCGGGCGGAGATTGTCGGCTGGGCCGTCAGCATCGATCCGGCGACCGGGTACTACATCCCCGTCAAAGGGCCGGCGGGTCAGTTCACGCTCGATCCGCAACAGGTTCTCGACGCCTTCCGTCCGCTGCTGGTCGACCCCGACATCGCGATCAGCAATCAGAACATCAAATACGACCTGCTCGTCTGGAAGCGGCTCGGCATCGAAGTTGTGAACATCGGCATGGACTCGATGGTGGGGCATTATCTGCTCGACGCCGGGGCTCGCAGTCACGGTCTCGATTCGATGGCCGATGAGTTTCTGAAGCACCGTATGATTCCGATCAAGGATCTCATCGGCACGGGCAAATCGCAGAAACGGATGGATGAGATCGACGTCGAACAGGTCGCCGAGTACGCCGCCGAAGATGCGTGCATCTCGCTTCGGCTCTGTCATCTCATCCGCAGCCAGCTTGAAGAGCAGAACCTGTGGACACTCTACACCGAGCTGGAGCGCCCGCTGATTCCGATTCTGGCTCAGATGGAATTCGACGGTATTCGGGTCGATGACCGGGAGCTGTTCGAACAGAGTCGTCAGGGCGAGGTTCGCATCAATGAACTGCTCGAAGAGCTGAAGGAACAGGCGGGCCGTGAGTTCAATCCCGACTCCCCCAAGCAGCTGCGGGAAGTCCTGTTCGATGAGATCGGCCTGCCGGTGCAGAAGCGAACGAAAACCGGGCCGAGCACCGATCAGTCCGTGCTTGAGAAACTGGCGCTGATGCATCCGCTGCCGGCGAAGATCATGGAGTATCGGCAGCTGGCCAAGCTGAAGGGGACGTATCTCGACGCACTTCCGAAACTGATCCATCCCGAAACGGGTCGCATTCACGCTTCGTTCAATCAGGTGGTCGCCGCGACGGGGCGGCTCAGTTCCAGCGATCCGAACCTGCAGAACATCCCGATCCGCACCGCCGAAGGCCGCCGGATTCGCAAGGCATTCATCCCCGGGGAACCCGGCTGGAAACTCCTCTGCTGCGACTACTCCCAGATCGAACTCCGCATGCTGGCCCACTTCAGTGGAGACGAGGCGCTGCGGGAAGCGTTCCAGACCGGCATGGACATTCACACGGCTGTCGCCTGCGAAGTCTTTGAAGTCGATGAAGAACACGTCGATTCCGATATGCGTCGCGTCGCCAAGGCCGTGAACTTCGGCGTCATCTACGGGCAAAGTCCGTTCGGTCTCGCCGCGGCTCTCAACATTCCGCATGAGCAGGCGGCTGAGTTCATCAACAATTACTTCGACCGCTATCCGGGTGTTGAGAACTTCATTCACAGCACCCTCGAAGAATGTCATCGAGCCGGGTACGTCTACACGGTTCTCGGCCGCCGCCGCCCGATCACCGGGATCAAGAACGTGACCGGCCGCAACCGCAACATGCCGGAACGCACGGCGATTAACACCGTGATCCAGGGCTCAGCGGCTGACCTGATTAAACAGGCGATGATCAACATCCACAACCGCCTGCAGTCTTCCGACCTGCAAAGCCGCATGCTGCTGCAGATCCACGACGAACTCGTCTTCGAAGCCCCGGTCGGAGAGCTGGAAGAACTGTCTCAACTCGTGAAGACCGAGATGGAAGCCGCGATGGAACTCGATGTCCCTCTTCTCGTCGACATGAAGCACGGCGACAACTGGCTGGACGCGAAGTAGGGTGAGGGTCCACTCCCGTGGTGTGAGTCTGCAGGCTGGGATAGCCGTCCGGGTTATTCCCGACGCACCAGCAATTGGACGGGGCGCGCCAGCGACACGAGGCAGCGCACTCCGCGAATTATCTGGGGAAATCATCTGGTCTTTGTCGATCCAGAGTCCATGACAACCATGCCCACGGCGAGCGTGGGCATGGCACCCGTTTCAGGCGGCATCCGTTGCTTAGAACAGTGGGTAGATGAACGGGGCAATCGACGTCGTGCTCAGCCAGACGGTGAATCCGATCAGGGCGAGGCTGAGCAGGATCGGGATCATCCACCAGGCTTTGTGTTCGCGGAGAAACAGAGCGAACTCGGCGATCAGTCCCGGGTCGGAGCCGGCGGCTGCGCGTTCGAAGTCAGAACCAGCCAGCGGCTGATTGTCCGGGATCGACGGCGGAATGGCCATGAGATGTCAGAACTGACGAAAGTAATCTTCCGCTCGCTGTGGCCGGGTCGATTTGTTCCAGTAACTCTCGGCAGTCGATTCGAACGAACGCTGCAGAGGGTCCCCAAGCCGCCAGCGGCGATAAAGCCCGATGGGCGTGACAAGACTATAGTACACTATGGCCATGAGAAAATGCGAGATGAAAAATCCGATCGGAGCCGCGATTGCCATCCAGCACAGGTAGAGTGGCCGGATCACCTGCGGGCGAAACATGGCAATCAACGCCAGTAGACCGGAGATCGCCGTGAGGCCGGTCAGCGTCGACGGGTCCGCATTCAGTCCCCAGGCGAGCAGCAACGCGAACGGAAACTGCAGCAGAGCGAAGACCCGCAGGTCCCGCTCCGAACGGGGTTCGATCGCAGTTCGGAAGGAAGTCATTCGCTCAGTCCTCTCCCAGTGGTTCTCGATCGATGTGAGAACGATCGCGGGTGACTGCAGGCTGTTCCTCTTTGAGCAGAATCCGGTTTCCGATAATGAGGGCGTCCATCTCGGTTCGCAGAAAACATCGGCAGGCTTCAGCCGGGGTGCAGACAATCGGTTCGCCCCGCACATTGAAGCTCGTGTTGATCAGCACCGGGCAGCCGGTCTGGCGATGAAACTCCTCCAGCAGTCCCGCGAATCGAGGATTGCGCCCGGCATCAACAGTCTGCACGCGAGCGGAGCCGTCGACATGAGTGATCGCCGGGAGATCGGATCGAACCTGAGTCGTCAGCAGCATGTAAGGGCTTGCGGAAATCCCGTCCATTTCGAAGTGATCCCCCGCATGCTCGGCGAGCACGGCAGGAGCGAAGGGGCGGAATGATTCGCGGAACTTGATCTTCTGGTTCATCCGCGACTGCATCTGCGGATCGCGCGGGTCGCCGAGAATGCTGCGATTGCCGAGCGCTCGCGGACCGAATTCCATGCGTCCCTGAAACCACCCGACGACTTTGCCGGCGGACAGCAGGGCGGCGGTTTGCTGCAACAGTTCGGCATCCTCTCCAACCGTTCGAAAGACGGCTCCCGCTGCTCGCAGTGAGTTTTCGATCTGACTTTCGGTGAACGCCGGGCCTAGCAGCGATCCGCGCATGGTGTCGGTTGCTCGTGGTTCTCGGGGCTTGTCGAGCAGTTGATGCCAGATCAGCAGGGCTGCTCCCAGAGCTCCCCCGGCATCGCCGGCTGCCGGTTGAATCCAGAGGTCTTCAAACGGGCCTTCGCGAAGCAGCCGTCCATTGGCGACGCAGTTGAGGGCGACCCCGCCGGCGAGGCAGAGCCGCTTCTGGCCGGTCAGCCGATGCACGTGGTGAGCCATCTTGAGCAGCACGTCTTCGGTTACGAGTTGAATCGAGGCGGCGACGTCCTTGTAATGCTGCGTAAGTTCTCCTTCGGACTTCCGTTTCGGCTGGCCAAACAGGTGTTCGAAGCGGCGGTTGATCATTGTCAGTCCACTGCAGTAGTTGAAGTGCCGCATGTCGAGCCGAAGTGATCCATCGGGTTTGACGTCGACGAGTTTCTGTCGGATGCGGTCGGCTAAGACCGGCTTTCCGTAGGGAGCCAGGCCCATCAGTTTGTATTCGCCCGAGTCGACTTTGAAGCCGCAGTATTGGGTGAAGGCCGAATACAGCAGGCCGAGCGAATGCGGAAATCGGAGTTCATTCGTCAGTTCGATCCGGCTTCCCTGCCCCGAGCCGAAACTGGCGGTCGCCCACTCGCCGACGCCATCGACTGTCAGAATCGCAGCTTCGTCGAAGGGCGAGGGGAAGAACGCACTGGCGGCGTGGGCTTCGTGATGCCCGGCGAAAGCGACCCGCTTCTGAAAGCGCTGTCCGAGTTCGCGACGGATGATGCGGGAAACGTGCAGCTTCTCTTTCAACCAGAGTGGAATCGCTGTCGCGAAGGAGCGGTAACCGCGAGGAGCAACGGCCAGATAGGTCTGCAGCAGCCGATCGAACTTGAGCAGCGGTTTCTCGTATAAGCCCACATAGTCGAGCTCGTTGTCGGCCAGACCGGCTTCCGTGAGACAGTACTCGATCGCCTGCCGAGGAAAGCCGTTCTCGTGTTTGCGGCGGGTGAAGCGTTCTTCCTGAGCGGCGGCAATGAGTTCGCCATCGATCACGAGAGCCGCGGCGGAATCGTGATAGAAGCCAGAGATGCCGAGAATGGCTGTCATGAGAGATTGCTACGATGGATGGCGCGGCCTCGTATCACTGACGCAACCCGGCGGTCAGGACAGCCGGGCCACGCCGTGTGGGTTGATCAATTGAACTCTCCCCAGACGGCCGGGACGGTGAAATCATCGGGAGCGCGGTTGGGCGGGATGTTCGGTTCGTGGGCCTGAGAAGCGAGATCGGCGAGCTGTTTCTTCAGACGTTCGAAGATGCGCGGCCGCCTGGCCGAGACGTCGTTCTCTTCGGAGGGATCCTCCTCGATGTTGAACAGTTCCCAGACATTCTGGCCGGGGTCTGCGGTCGTGTTCGAGGTGACATCGCCGTTATGCACGACCTTCCAGGGACCGGAACGCAGCGCCCCGTGGAACGGCGTTGTATTGTGCAGAATGTATTCGTGCGGCGACTCGGCTCCATCGGCAATCGCCGGCCAGGCGTCGCGGCCATCGAGGGGCTTCTCCTGTTCAAGCGACGCTCCGGCGAGTTTCAGGAAGGTCGGGTACAGGTCGACAATATGCAGAGCCGCGTTGACTTCCCCACCCGCCGGCAGCCTGTTCTCCCAGACCATCACGGCGGGAACCCGGACTCCACCCTCGTAGAGTCGGCCTTTGCCGGATCGGAGTTCGCGATTCGAACCGAGTTTGGGGATGCCGCCGTTATCGGAACAGAAAAAGATCAGCGTGTTGTCGGTGGGGAACTTCGCTGTTTCGAGAGCATCGACAATCTGCCCGACGGCGTCGTCCATGCAGGTGACCATTGCTGCGTAGACCTGGCGGTCCTTCTGTTTGAAGTGCTTGTACTGATCGATGTACTTCTGCGGAGCCTGCAGCGGCGTGTGCGGCGCGTTGAAGGGGACATACAGGAACAGTGGGCGGCTTTGATCGTGTTCTTTGATCAGTCGGCTCGCTTCGTCGGCGATGAGGTTTGTGGAGTAGCCCTCCTCATCGAGACGTTTGTCATTCCGATGCCAGTCGTGGCCGCCGTCCCGTTCGAGCTTGAAGTAGTCGATCGCCCCGTTGTAATGGCCGTACTGATGATCGAATCCGCGACTCGTTGGCAGATACTCGGGCCGGGAATGTCCGAGGTGCCATTTCCCGCAGACGGCCGTTTCGTAGCCAACGTCGTTCAGCGCCTGTGGAAGCGTTCGCTCATCGAGCGGGAGTCCGTAATCGGCCCAGGGACGAACGACGCCGCACTGCAGGCCGTATCGCATCGGATACCGGCCGCTCATCAACGAAGCTCGCGTTGGGGAGCAAACCGGCTGCACGTAGAACTGATTGAACTGCACGCCTCGGGCGGCGAGCTTGTCGATGTTCGGCGTCGAGATCCGGCTGCCGTGATAGCCGACATCCCCCCAGCCGAGATCGTCGGCAAGCATCATGACAATGTGCGGCTGCTCAGCCGCGGCAGGCGAAGAGGTCAACGCCAGTAGAGCAATTCCACTCAGAACCAGCACGCGTCCGATCAGCATTCGCATCTCGTCTGTCTCCTCGAGTCGCTGAGGGTTCAAATTGTCGTCGTGGTTTCCGCCGCAGTTTTCAGAGCAATGTTCCCCTGGGGAATCGTGATCGAATATCAGTCCTCAAGCTGCGCCGCCACGTTTTCTGTCCACAAACAGGAATCAGTAGATGTCAGTTTCAGGAAGTCTCTGCAGACGAAGACCTTACGGGTGGCCCTGATAGCTGTGCTATCAGGGCGGCGAAGCCGTAGGAGGATGCAACAGCCGCATCCCTCAACGTGCTCCCTTCCGCCTGTTTTTCTGGTGACAATCCTGTCTCTTGATTCGACGTCCAATTCCACTTCGCCGACGGCTGCGCCGCCCCGAAAGAATCTTTCGGGGCCACCCCTTTCGGTAACTCAGGTGTATTCCGACAATGTTGGCATCTACTGAGGAATGTCTGTGCCACTGCCGGGCGCGACGGGAGCAGCTATTAACGTGTTGTCAGTCCCGGATCGGCAGTCGCAGGAAAGGCTTCAGGATTTTCGGACATTCCGAGAGAGCCGCGTCGGCGGCCCGCATCTGTCCTTCGGTGCATTCGTGAGTCATGATCACCAGCGGCACGGTGCTGGGTGGTGATTTCGGATCAGTCTCGTGCTGAATACACGAATTGATGCTGATCCCGTTCTCGCCCAGAATCGTTGTGAGAGCGGCCATTACACCCGGCTCTTCTTTCACGCGGAACCGCAGATAGTAGCGGCGTTCAATCTCTTCGGCGGGCAGGACCGGCAGTGGCTTCTGCGCCTGCCACAGGTCGAGCAGCGGGAAGGAGAGCTGAGCCCGTCCGACGGCCAGATCGATCAAATCGGAAACGACAGCCGAAGCGGTCGGCATCTGGCCGGCTCCCATGCCGGAGAACCAGGTGCGGCCGACGGCGTCTCCTTCGAGTTCGATCATGTTGTAGGCGTCGTAGACTTCGGCCATTGGCTGATGTTTGTGGATCAGCGTGGGCTGCGTGTGCATTTCGAGCGAGCCGGAATCGAGCCGGGCCACGGCCAACAGTTTGATGCGATAGCCGAGCTCATCGGCGTATTGCAGGTCGGTCAGATCGAGCTTGTCGATCCCCTGCCGCAGGAACTGCTTCGGATCGACTTTGGTGCCGAACGCCAGCTGCGTCAGAATGGTCAGCTTCTGGGCGGCGTCGGTGCCGTCGACATCCATGGAAGGATCGGCTTCGGCGTAGCCCTTTTTCTGGGCCATCGCCACGGCGTCTTCGTAAGACGCATTTCGCTCCAGCATTTCAGTCAGGATGTAGTTGCTGGTGCCGTTCAGAATCGCTTCAATCGAGGTGATCTGGTTTCCGGAAAGCGATTCGGAGACGGCTTCGATGATCGGCACCCCGCCGGCGACAGCCGCTTCGAAACAGATGGCCCGGTTGTGCTCGCGGGCGAGTTTGAACAGTTCATCACCCTGTTCACAAAGTAGTGCTTTGTTGGCGGTGACGACGTGTTTGCCGGCCTGAACCGCCTGGCGGACGACATCGCCAGCCGTCGTGGTGCCGCCGATGAGCTCGCAGACGACATCGATGTCCGGATCTTCAATCATGTCGAGCGAAGTGTCGATGAGATCATCGGCAATCGAAATGGATCGGGTTTTAGTCGGATTGCGGACGATGACCGAGACAACTTCGATCTTGCGATTCGTTCGTCGCTGGATGCGTTCGGCCTGCTCGAGGAGGATTTTGACCACGCCCGATCCGACCGTGCCCAGTCCGACAATCGCGACCCGCATCGGTTGCTGCTCTGCCATCAGTTGTTGCCTGTTTCTTCAAATGCGTTCGTACATCGTGTCGCAACGGCGACTGCATCCCGGCTTCGGGCTGAGGCAGCGCGTTGTCAAGCCCATCATCCTAGCGTAACGCCCGGTCCGGTCCCAGCGTTCACCGTCTTTCGATACAGATCGGAATTCGTACATCGCGATCGATTGATGCGACAACATTACACAGTTTCCGAATCTGGTACGACACCCGGTGACCCGATATGATGTCACGGATTTCATGTTCAATACTCGTGGAATAGCCGCGTTGCAAACGCAGAGCGACTCTCTACAGCAAGATTTTTCGAAGACATGAGCGGATCGACGTTGGATTGGGATGTAACGACAGGGGAGACTGGGGAAACCTCGCCTCCTGTCTCTGATGCGCGGGTCGGAGCGGTTTCCTACCTGAATACAAAGCCCTTGATCGAAGGTCTGGAGAAGAATCTGGCCGCCGATCATCTGGTGCTCAAAGTCCCCAGCCGCCTGGCGGATGAACTTTCTCAGGGCCTGCTCGATGTCGCGTTGATTCCCTCGGTCGAGTACTTCGGCGATCCCGATTACGAAATCATCTCCGACGCCTGCATCGCGACCCGCGGTCCGGTGCTCAGTGTGAAGCTGTATTCCCGCGTGCCACTCGGGGATATCCGTTCACTGGCGCTCGATGAAGGATCCCGCACCAGTGCGGCTCTGACGCGCGTGATGCTGCAGGAACGCTACGGCGTCATTCCGGAACTGCGTCCGCTGCCACTGAAATCGTCCCTGGCCGATACCGACGCCGATGCCGTGCTGCTGATTGGCGATCGGGCGATTCATCCGCCGCAGGAAGAATTCGTCGCGACCTGGGATCTGGGCGAGGAATGGGTCACCTGGACGGGATTGCCGTTCGTTTTTGCCATGTGGGTGACTCGCAAATCGGCCGTGAACCCGCAGCTGGCCGACCTGCTTGAAGAGGCCCGTGATCGAGGGCTGGCCCGCCTGCCGGAAATTGCTGCCCGCGAAGCCGGCCCGCTCGGCATCAGTGTCGAAACGGCTCATGATTATCTGCGTGACAATCTTCACTTCCAGTTCGGCTCGGCAGAATGGCAGGGACTGCGACTGTTCCGCGAACTGGTCGACGGCCTCGAAGGCGCCCCGCTGAATCCGAACACCTTTAACTGAACCCCGGTGGACTCTCATGATCAGTCCTGTCACCTCTCCCATTCAGCCGATTCTCGATAAAGCCGTCGCCGGCGAGCGACTGACTCGCGAAGAAGGCGTGCAACTGCTCGAATCGCACGACCTGGTAGCCATCGGAGCGGCTGCCGACGCCGTGACGAAGCGGCTGCATCCGGAACAGTTCCGAACCTACAACATCGACCGGAACATCAACTACACCAACGCCTGCACGGCTGTCTGCGACTTCTGCGCGTTCTATCGCCCGCCGAGCCATCCCGATGTGTACGTGCTCCCGATGGAAACGCTGCTGGAGAAGATCCAGGAAACCGTCGAGCTTGGTGGCGATCAGATTCTGCTCCAGGGGGGACTGCACCCCAAGCTGCCGCTGGAGTGGTACGAAGACATGCTCCGCGGCATCAAAGATGCCTTCCCGCAGGTCAACGTGCACGGCTTCAGCCCGCCGGAGATTCACCACTTCACCAAGATCAGCAAGCTGCCGCTCGAAACCGTGCTTGAGCGTCTGAAGGCCGCCGGACTTGGAAGCCTGCCGGGTGGCGGCGGCGAGATTCTGGTCGACCGCGTTCGCAAGGAAATCACTCGCGGCAAGGTGTTGACCGACGACTGGCTGAACGTGAACCGGGTCTGGCACAAGCTGGGCGGAAAATCGACCGCGACGATGATGTTCGGGCACGTCGAAACACTTGCCGAGCGGATTGAGCATCTCGATCGACTCCGCGAAGTCCAGGACGAAACCGGCGGCTTCACCGCGTTCATCTGCTGGACCTTCCAGCCGGACAACACCGAGATGGACCACATCCCGCCGACCGGAGCGTTTGAGTACCTCAAGACCCAGGCCGTGAGCCGGCTGTTTCTCGACAACTTCCCGAACATCCAGTCGTCCTGGGTGACGCAGGGAGCCAAGATCGGCCAGATCGCTCTCAGCTTCGGCGCCAACGACATGGGCAGCCTGATGATCGAAGAGAACGTCGTCTCCAAAGCGGGCACCGTGCATCACCTCACACTCGACACGATCCGCCGCTGCATCACCGACGCCGGTTACATCCCGCGCCAGCGAAACGTCTTCTACGAATACATCGACGAGTACGATCCGAATCAGACTCCCAAGACCTTCGAAGCCCCCAAAGGCCCCTTGGTCGAACTGTCGTAAACAAGGATGACCCAGACGCGTGCGTCTGGGTGACGAAGTCACAGGAAGTCGCTGACCAGGGACGAACGCAGACCGGGTGGCTCTGATAGCCGTGCTCTCAGGGCGGCGCAGCCGTGGGAGCCTGCAGTGTGACGTCGCCAGACATGACAGAATCGAACTCATCGGCCCCTAGTAGCGCCGATGACAAAACGAGTCAAAGACCAATTCTCCAACGGCTGCACCGCCTCGAAAGCATCTTTCGGAGTCACCCTGACAGAATGGACCATGTTCCAGGACAGGCATGCCCACGCGAGCGTGGGCATGGCACCCGATTCTTGTCGCGGCCGTAAGATGCCGCTGCTGAAAAGGAACAGCGATGACGATCTCGGATCCCAAGTATCAGGACGGAGCCCCTCCCGAGCCGGTCGATCTGCCGGACGACGTCATCATTAGCAGCGACACTCGGCGGGAGGAACGCATTCCTCCGGGACAGTCCCGCACAAAGAAATGGCCGGTGCTGCAGGCCGGTTCCGTTCCCCAGGTCTCAACGGACCAGTGGACGTTAACGGTGGATGGTCTGGTCGATCGTCCTCTCTCGTTCACCTGGGACGAATTTCAGCAGCTGCCCCGCGTGAAGGTCTTCTCCGACTTTCACTGCGTCACGAAATGGTCGCGACTCGGGAATCTCTGGGAAGGGGTCAGCACGAAGACGATTTTTGAGATGGCCGGCGTTCAGGCCGAGGCGAAGTTCGTTGTCGCCGGCGGTTACGACCGGGGCTGGACGACGAATCTGCCGCTCGAGCATTTTCTTTCGCCCGATGCTCTTCTGTGTGACCTGCACGATGGCGAACCACTTTCTGCGGATCACGGGGCTCCCGTGCGACTCATCGTGCCTCTGCTGTATGCCTGGAAGAGTGCCAAGTGGTTGAAGTCGCTCACGTTTGTCGCCGAAGACCAGCCCGGTTACTGGGAGCAAGGGGGCTATCACAACATTGGCGATCCCTGGCTCGAACAACGCTTTGGCTCCGACTCGATTCCGCCCGGCTATGACAGTTAACTCAGCCGACTCGGAAACAAACCTGTTCGAACCGGCGACGCTGAAGTCGTTCCGCGCCGATCTGAAACGCTGGTATCGCAAAGCGGGCCGCGAATTGCCGTGGCGGCTCACCGCGGATCCGTATCGGATCTGGCTCAGCGAGATCATGTTGCAGCAGACAACTGTGGCGGCCGTCATTCCGTATTATGAACGGTTTCTGGCCCGCTTCCCCGATGTCCCGGCTCTTGCGGCCGCAGAGGAAGCCGAGGTGCTTCGGCTCTGGGAAGGGCTCGGCTACTATTCGCGGGCCCGCAACATTCACAAGACGGCCCGTATTGTCGCCGAAGAGCGAAAGGGCGAGTTCCCCCGCTCGGCTGCCGAGCTGCACGAACTCCCGGGCATCGGTCGCTACACCGCCGGCGCGATCGCCTCCTTCGCGTACGATTTGCCCGCTCCCATTC
Organism: Rubinisphaera margarita; assembly: GCF_022267515.1. Lineage (NCBI taxonomy): Bacteria > Pseudomonadati > Planctomycetota > Planctomycetia > Planctomycetales > Planctomycetaceae > Rubinisphaera > Rubinisphaera margarita. The sequence continues at coordinate 294,835 of NZ_JAKFGB010000015.1, forward strand.
TCGAAGCGAACACGCAGCGGCTGTATGCCCGGCTGCTCGCCTACGATGCTCCACTGCAGTCGACTGCTTCGCAGAGAACGCTCTGGAACTTTGCCGAACAGCTGGTGCCGAAACGCGAACCGGGGCTGTTCAATCAGGCCTTGATGGAACTTGGCGGCCAGATCTGCAAACCGGTCGATCCGCTCTGCGATGACTGTCCCGTCTCCCGCCATTGTCGCGCCTTCGAGCAGCAGCGGCAGCACGAGATTCCGCATCCCAAGAAGAAGATCGAACTGACGGATGTCGTGCATCTTTGTGTGGCGGTAAAGCAGGACGACCGGTTCCTCGTGCGGCAGTATTCGCCGGAAGAACGCTGGGCCGGGCTCTGGGATTTTCTCCGCTGGGAGCAGAACGACTTTCCGATTCTGAAGCGTTCCCGCGGCAGGAGATCGAGTGAACTCTTCACGGATCAGGACCTGTTCACGCAGGAGTTCGCCCGAGCCGAGGCGTTGCTTCGTGAGCGATATCAGCTGCCGACCGAGATTCAGGAACTCGCGTTGACCATCAAGCACGGCGTGACGCGATACCGCATTACGCTGCTCTGCCTTGTGGCCGAGTTTGGCGGGGATCTCGCCGACGATCAGCCGACCGATCAGCAGTGGGTCACGCGGGACCAGCTGAAGGAACTGCCGCTGTCGAAAACGGGACGTCAGTTCGCCAACCATCTGTTGAATCAGTAAGCTGCCCGTCATGGAAGACGCCCCGAACCAGCCTGAATCTGTCGCAGCCGAGCATGGCGAGAATGCCCCGCGCTGGTTTCGTCCGATCGCGCTTCTCACGGCTGGGGTTCTGCTTCTGCTGCAGATCGTCTACATGAATCGGCCCGATGCACTGACGGCCATCACCGTCTTTCCCGTGTGGATCTGGACGGCTGCGGTCAGCGTGCCCGTGCTGGTGATGTTCCTGTTTGCCAGCCGGCGATACGGCTATCTGCTGATTCTCCCGGTCGTCGTCACGCTGCTGCTGGCCGACACTCCACTGTCGTTGATTCGCGTTCTCTATCAACCCGCACCGCCGGTCGTTCGTGCGGAAAAGGACGACACGATCCGGATCATCACGCTGAACTGCCTGCACCAGCAGCAGGCGGTCGCCGATCTGAAACGCTTCGAGCCCGATATCGTTCTCGTTCAGGAATACCGACGCATCGACGTCGAGCAGGTTCGTCGGGAACTCTTTGGCGAAGCGAGCTTTCTAATTCGCAATCACGATGTCGCGATCTTCAGTCGGTTTCCTCTGACGGAGCACCCGATGCCGAGAGATCTGTATCGCACCTGTCTGGCAGGGCGGGCGGAGATCGGGGAAATGTCGCTGCTGCTCGTTCCGCTGCATCTCAATTCGCCCCCGCCGCGACTCGATCTCTGGAAGGCCGAAAGCTGGCGAAGCTACACGAAGAACCGAAACAGGCAGCGGGAACAACTCCAGTTGATCTTCGAGTCCCTTCCGAAGGTGACTCCGAAGGATGCGGTTGTGCTCGGCGGCGACTTCAACGCTCCGCCGGGAGACGCCATCTTCGAACTGCTGCCCCCCTTCATGCAGGATGCCTTCCACGAAGTCGGCGTCGGCTGGGGGCGGACATACGCCAATGACCTGCCAGTGATTCGCATCGATCAGCTCTGGTCCACTCCGGTGGTCACCCCGCTCCGCTGTATGGCGGTTGACAGTAACGGGAGCGATCACCGAGCCGTGATTGTGGACTATGAGTTGCGTTTCTGATCAGCTTCGAAGGGATGGCCCAGACGTGCACGTCTGGGTGACGAAGTCACAGGAAGAAGCTCTGGTTCGCTCAAGAAGTATTAGCAACGGTTTCATGGGAGACTGGCCGAACAGACGAAGGCCGTCGGTTACCGGCCTCTTGTGGCTTCGCCACTCAGACGCACGCGTCTGAGCCATCACTGTGATTGTCGATTATCAGCTGGGCCCCTGACGCAGCCCTGGGCGAAGTGGAATGGAACCGCCCGTGAGAACGCGAATGATCGGGCACGTCACGATAGCGTCCTCCTACGGCTTCGCCGCCCTGATAGCGGAGCTATCACGGCCACCTCGGGGCCTGGGAACCAGGGCAATCTGAATTGCAGAGCAGAAAACGGAGTGGTTGTGACCGGCGGTTTCCATAAGATGAATCCAACCGTGAGCCGCTCTTTTGGAAACCAGAGCAATGCCCGTCAATGAAGTTAACAATTCGAATGCCTTCATCACCGACGATGCCCGCTGGCAGGCGATCGTCTCGCGCGATGCAGCGGCGGATCGACGATATTACTACGGCGTTCGCACCACGGGCGTGTACTGTCGGAATGTCTGTGCTTCGAGACAGCCTTCACGGAAGAACGTCCGATTCTTTGCGAGTCGTCAGACCGCGGAAGCCGCCGGGTTCCGGCCGTGTAAACGTTGTCGTCCCGATGACGAAGAGACAAACGGTGAGGCCAATGCGATCGAGCGCGCCTGCCGGCTGATCGAGAATGCCGAACGGGTTCCCTCGCAGACGGAACTGGCAGCGGCTGTTGGATTCAGTCCTACTCACTTTCACCGGCTCTTTCGGCGGCAGACCGGACTCACGCCTCGGCAGTATGCGGCTGGACTGCGCGACGAACGACTGCGCACAGAACTCGCTGCACAGAAGACCGTCCAGCGAGCGATGGAGTCCGCCGGGTTCGCGACGAGCAGTCGCCTTTATGCGGCGACGAATAAGGCACTCGGAATGCAGCCGTCCCGGTTTCGAACCGGCGGGGCAGGGGAGACGATTCGTTTCGCGGTCGGCGAATGTTGGCTCGGCTCGGTTCTCGTCGCGGCCACGTCCCTCGGCGTTTGCAGAATTACGCTCGGCAAGGAACCTGAACCGCTGCTGGAGGAGTTTCAGCAGGAGTTCACCGCCGCGGAATTGATCGGCGACGATCCCGAATTCGAGCAGACGGTCGCCGTCGTCATCCGTTTTATCACGACGCCGGCCGCGGGCCTCGATCTTCCGCTCGACATTCGGGGCACGGCATTTCAACTTCGCGTCTGGCAGGCGGTGTCAGCGATTCCGCCGGGAACGACGGTCACATACACGGACCTCGCCGAACGCCTCGGCTGTCCCGAGTCGGCCCGCGCGGTCGCCAGTGCGGTCGGAAAGAATCATCTCGCCGTGGCGATTCCCTGTCATCGCGTCATCCGTCGCGACGGAAGTCTGGCCGGATATCGCTGGGGGCTGGAGCGGAAAGTCGAGCTGTTGAACCGCGAGCGGTAAACTTATCGCCCGTCGCCCTTGTAAAGGATCGTGGCTCCCTCCGGGGCCTGCGGCCAGGGCGTTTCTCCCGGGGGCCAGAACTTGGGCTGCGTCTCGCGCACTTTCTCGACGTGCCGCTTGATCCACTCGGGAGCGTTTTTGTTCTCTTTCTGCCCGTAGACCCACGGCAACGGCGGATCCATCAGCATCGTTTTCTCGCCGAGCGGCGGCCGTTCTTTGCTGACTTTTTCCAGCCGAGCTTTGAGTCGCTTCACAACCTCGGGATGCTCAGCGGCGATGTCGGTCCGTTCGCCCGGATCGGCTTCGATGTCATACAGCATGTCGCCCATCAGTTTGTAGCGGCCCGAACGAATCGTCGGCAGCCGCACGCTGGCGGTCACTTCGAAGATGATCTCCTCGCGGGGACTCTTCGCTCCAGCGAACAGCGTTTCGGTCATGTCGATCCCGTCGAGCGGACGTTCCTGATCGGGTTCGGCTCCGGCGAGGGTCACGAACGTCGGGAACAGGTCGGTGATGTGCATCATCTCGTTGTTGATCGAACCGGCTTCCACTTTCCCCGGCCAGCGGAACACGAACGGCACGCGCACGCCTCCTTCATAAGTCGTGTTCTTGGTGCCCCGCCAGGGTCGGTTCATCTCATCGGTCAGCCCACCGTTGTCGTTGCCGAAAATGACAAGCGTGTTGTCGCGGAATCCATACTGGTCCACAGCCGCGACCACGCGTCCGACGGCATCATCCAGACATTTCAGAGCCGCTTCGCGGGGTGAGTACTGATCGGTGTAGCGGGGGACTTCTTCAATCGGTCCGTGCACGGCGTTGAACGGCACGTAGATGAAGAAGGGGCGGTCGGACTTCTGTTCGGCGATCAGGCGGACCGCTTCGTTGGCCATGAGATCGGTCGAGTAACCCTGTTCGAAGAGCGGCTCCTGATTGCGGTGCCAGTCGAAGACGGCGTAGCGAGCCGGGGCGTTGTGCGGGATCGTGTAGTTGTTGTAGTCGATGCCCCAGGCGTAGTGGCCGTACTGATGCAGGAAGCCCTGGCCCATCGGCAGATGTTCCGGCAGCCATTCGCCGCAGTGCCACTTTCCGGTGATCGCCGTGAAATAGCCGGCGTCGCGCAGCGCTTCGGCAATCGTCCGCTCTTCGGTGTCGAGTGCGTGAATCCGGCGTGTTTCTTCGCCCCGTTCATTCTTCGCCAGCGTGAGGTTCAGCTTGGCGAGATAGCTCGGCTTGCCGAAATCTTCCGACCGCCAGTCGCTCCAGGTGCGGAAGGCATAGCGTCCGGTCAGGAACGAAGCCCGCGTCGGGGCACAGACCGGCTGCGCGTAGAACTGCCGCAGCTGCATCCCTTCGCGGGCGAGCCGATCCATCTGCGGCGTCAACTCGGGATTCCCTCCGTTGAAACCGGGCTCGGCGTAGCCCATGTCGTCGGAAAGCAGAAAGACAATGTTCGGCCGACTTCCTGCGACATCAGCCGCGATGGCGGAGGCCGGGATCAGCGTCAGAACCAGAAGAACGAGAGCCAGCAGAGACGGCTTCGAAGAGCGAGAGTGAGTCTGGAAAGTCATCAGGCGTTTCCTGAGCGGGGAACAAACATGCGGACAGATCCTGAGTCCTCAGTATAGCAGTCTGCGGAAAGGTTTGCTGCCGGGAGGAAATTTCGCGGTTGGCTGTCACCCTGCGGACCGGGTTGTCGCTTTCCAGAATGTCAGGGGGCGAATGACCCCAACCCAAACAAAACCAACAACTGATAAGGAACTGAATCATGACCCGTTTCACTCTCGCACTCGTCGCTGTCGCCGCCGTTGCTACCCTGTCCACCAACGTTGAAGCTGGCGGATGCAGCAGCTACAAGTCCTACGGCTACAAAACCTACAACTACCGGAAGACCTACGATTACGGCCACTGCCGCAAGCCGGTTTACGCAAAGCCGATCGTTCGGGAAGTTGTCATCGAGAAGCCCGTCATCAGGGAAGTCATCGTGCAGAAGCCGGTTTGTGAGACCGGCTGCAAGAAGCCGCTGCCGTCACTCGGATTCTTCGGCGTCATCTGTGCTGAGGGAATGCTGGTGAAGGAAGTGATGCCGAACAGTGAAGCCTGCCGACTCGGCCTGGCCCCCGGCGATGTCATCAAGACCTTCGACGACATCCGCATCATCTGCGAAGACGACTGGCTCCACGCCCTGGACTGTGCCGGCCCAACCGCCTGCCTGCAGGTTGTCCCCTGCGGCGAGCACCGTCTGATCGAAATGCACGCCCACCTCGAAGTCGGCCTGAAGTACTAACCCCGAACCGCCAACTCCTTCGCTGCCCGGAGACCCGTCGCAAGACGGGTCTTCTTTTTTTACGTTGAGGCGTTGCTGCAGTCCACTCGCGTTGGGTCCACTGCGCGGACGCGGAATGCGGGCGATTCGAAGGCCAGGCGAGCAGGGTTCCTTCGAGGATCTCCCTCCGTCGGTGAGTCAACCGGAGCAGAGAGATCTCAATGTGTCGGCGAGGTCGTTACCGCGTCCGCACAGCGGACTCTACTCTGGTTGACTACTCGTCTTTGTCGGACGGGGCTGCTGCTCCTTCCGGGCGCAGCAGGGGGAAGTAGATCACGTCGCGAATGCTGCGGCTGTTGGTTAGCAGCATGACGAGGCGGTCGATGCCGATACCCAGGCCTCCGGCGGGGGGCATGCCGACTTTGAGGGCGCGGACGAAGTCGTGGTCCATCTTGGCCATCGAGTCTTCTTCGTCCTGCCCCTCGAGCTGGGTGAGAAAGAGTTCTTCCTGCAGCTTCGGGTCGTTCAGTTCGGTGTAGGCGTTGGCGAGTTCCATCCCCTTCACGTACAGCTCGAACCGCTCGGCAATGTTCGGATCGTCCTGCTTCCGCTTGGTCAGCGGGCAGATGCTGGCCGGGTAATCGATCACGAACACCGGGCCCTGCAGGTTGTCTTCGACCAGCTCTTCGAAGACTTCGTTCACGATCACATCGGGGTGCTTGCCAGCCGTTTCGATTCCCTTGCTCTTCGCGATCTCTTCGACGGCAGCCGTATCCGACATCTCGCAGCCGGCGGCTTCGCGGAACAGATCGGCGTACTTCTTTCGCGGCCAGGGCGCGGTGAAGTCGATCGTTTCTTCCCCGTCGTCGCCCCACGGCAGGACCATGGTGTCGGAGATCGCCTTCACGGCGTCAGTGACGATGGCTTCGGTCAGGTCCATCATCGTTTCGTAGTTGCCGTACGCCTGATAGATCTCGATCATCGTGAACTCAGGGTTATGCGTGGCATCAATCCCTTCGTTACGGAAGACGCGACCAATCTCATAAACACGTTCGACACCCCCAACCATCAGTCGCTTGAGGTGCAGTTCGAGGGCGATTCGCAGATACAGCTCGATATCGAGCGCGTTGTGATGCGTAATGAACGGACGGGCGGCTGCTCCCCCGGCGATAGCGTGCAGCACTGGCGTCTCGGCTTCGACGTACTTCTGTCCCCGCAGCGTCTGGCGAACCGAGTCGATGATCTTCGATCGCTGCAGCATCCGGTCGAGGACGCCGTCGTTGTAGATCAGATCGATGTAACGCTGCCGCAGCAGCATTTCGATGTCCTTGGCGCCGTGGAACTTCTCCGGCGGCTGGGCCAGCGACTTGCAGAGGACGGTCAGCTCTTCGACAAAGATCGAAACTTCGCCGGTCTGCGTGCGGCGGATCGGGCCGTCGATGCCGATCAGATCGCCCAGGTCGAGCGCGGAGACGAGTTCCCACTGCTGTTCGGTCATATCGCCACGAGACATCAGCAGCTGAATGCGACCGGTCGCGTCCTTCACGTCGAAGAACCGCAGCTTCCCAGCCTTGCGGCGGCCCATGATGCGGGCGGCAATGCGGACGCGGGGGCCGTCGTCGCCGGTTTCTTCCGGGCAGAGCGGACGGACCTCTTCGATCGGCTGATGATTGTCGAACCGCTGACCGTAGGGATCGAGTCCCATTTCGCGGATCTTCTGGACTTTCTCGAGACGGGCCCGTTCGAAACGGTCAGGCTTTTGTGGGGTCGAACTCATGGGACTCTGCAGGGAATGAAGGAAAAAGCGGGCAGCAGGCGAGCCGGCATCGGCCGCATCAGGCAAGCGAGGCATCATCGACAATGACCCGAGGGAAGTCAACGAACCAGTTCCGGAGAGACGCCGGGCGCAGAGAGGAGGTTCGGCTGATACAGATTGAGGGCCGGACCGGGTGCCATGCCCACGCTTGCGTGGGCATGCTATGGAGATGGCTTGTCGATTGACGCACAGACGTAAACCAGTCGTTGCCAGGTTGTTCATGCCGATGCAATCGAAAACTTTGGGGTGGCCCTGATCGCTGTGCGATCAGGGCGGTGAAGCCGTCGGAGAATGCACCTGCCGCTCGCCTCGACTGGCAGTCTCGCGGAGATTCAGCGGTCCATTTTCGTGTCGATCACGCAGCGGAAGCCCGTGTGATACGACGCCGAGCTGACATCACTTCTCATGCGGGCGGCGTTGCGGTAGCCGGTGCAGTTGTTGGTGTTGCAGAGGAAGGAGCCGCCGCGGGTGACCCGTTTTTCAATCAGCGGTTCACCCGGATCGAGCCACTTCTCGGGCCCCTGCGGGTTGCGTTTCGGGCTTTCGAGATAGTAGCGGTGATGGTAGTAGTCATTCACCCATTCCCAGACGTTGCCGGCCATGTCGAAAAGACCGTAGTCGTTGGGAGGGAAGGACTTAACGGGAGCCGTGTCGAGAAACCCGTCGAGATTCTGGCGGTCGGTCGGGAAGGTCCCCTGCCAGTAGTTGCACATGAATTGGCCGTTCGGCTGGAATTCGTTGCCCCAGGAATACTTCCAGCCTTCGTGCCCGCCGCGGGAGGCGTATTCCCACTCGGCTTCGGTCGGCAGCCGTTTGCCGGCCCAGTTCGCGTAGGCGACGCAGTCCCGATAGACGACGTTCACGACCGGGTGATCCATCTTGTCGTCGATGGACGAATCCGGTCCGGTTGGGTGCCGCCAGTCGGCTCCCGGCTGGTACTTCCAGGCCTGATATTCCCAGTTCGTATACTCGGTGGTGAAGTTCTCGCGGTCGAAGTCCTTGTTGAAAATCAGGGCACCGGCGACGAGATTTTCTTCCGGAATGGCCGAGATATCGGGGACGACGCCGATGAAATCTTCCCGCTTCGGTTTGATCTCGGCGAAGGTGACGTAGCCGGTTTCGTCGACGAATTTCGCGAACTCGGCGTTCGTCACTTCGGTTTCGTCCATCCAGAAGCCGTCGACGATGACCTCGTGAGCCGGAATTTCATCGGCTTTGATCTTGTCGGGATTCTCGCCCGTCGGCGGAAGTTCTTCGGTCCCCATCGTGAAGGAGCCACCCGGGATCCAGACCATGCCCTTCGGAGCGGGACCGGGAGCTTCAGTGATCGGCGGCGGCCCGTCATCTTCCTGCTCCACGGCTGCGGCGGCGGGAGCGTCCGTGGCGGAGTCGTCACTCGCATCGCGACGGAACAGCGAAGCCGGACCGACGGCTGCCAGAATGAACAGGCCGATGCAGCCGACGAAGATGATGAGGGGCAGAGATTTTTTCATGAATGATCGATGTCGAGTGCTTTGGAAGACACGTTGAGAGCGGCAATTGCAGAGCGATGTGCTGGGGCGTTATGACGCACCCTGCAGGCCGGAAGCCGCCGGTTCGGGAATACTGCATCATACGGCAGGGCGGCTGGCATGTTCAAATCCTGATGGGAAAACCGGAGCCAGTTCGTTGAATTCTGCGGCGGTCGGAAATGTCCGGTCGTGAAAAGCGCTGGCGTTTCCGGTACGATGCCGCTCGATTCCGGTTCTTGAAACTCTTGATCTGATGGTGCGGCGTTGCGAGATATTCTTCAGGACATTGTGGCCCATAAACGCGGGGAAATCGCCGCTGCGAAGGAGCGGGTTTCGTTCGAGGATCTCGTGGCACACCTGCCCGAGGCTCCTCCGGTCAAGGATTTCGTCACCCAGCTGCGGCTCAATCATCCAATGGGTGTCATTGCCGAGGTGAAAAAGGCCTCGCCGTCCGCCGGGATTATTCGCGAAGACTTCGATCCGGTCGCGATCGCGAAGACCTACGCCGCCCACGGAGCCTCCTGCATCAGCGTGCTGACCGATGAAAACTTCTTTCAGGGACACCTCGATTATCTGAAGCAGATCCGCCAGGCCGTCGACCTGCCGCTGCTGCGGAAGGACTTCATCCTCGACCGTTATCAGATTGCCGAAGCCCGTGTCGCCGGGGCCGATTGTGTGCTGCTGATCGCCGAATGCCTGACCGAGCCGGAACTGCGGGATCTGTATCAGTACTCCCGGAAACTCGGCATGCAGGCACTGGTCGAATTGTACGACGTCGAGAACATGCCGATGGTGCTCGACCTGAACCCGCACATCATCGGGGTCAACAACCGCAACCTGCGAACCTTCAAGACGGACCTCGGGCATTCGATCGAACTGCGAAAGCAGGTTCGCGATACGATCCTGTTCGTCAGCGAAAGCGGCATCCGCACTCGCGAGCATACCCGCCTGCTGGAAGAGAACGGCATCCATGCAATTCTCGTCGGCGAATCGCTGATGCGATCAGACGATATCGGAGCGGCTCTGCAGAGTTTATTGCACGAATAGCCCGATTCGTGGCGGCAGCATCCTGCCGCCGCTACGAGGAGTTGTGTGGTCCACTCCCGTAGGGTTCACTTCACGAGGTGGCTGGTTCCGCGGCCGGGGTGGCTTTCTTTCTCGGCCACCAGTGCAGGACCAGCAGCATGGCGCAACCGAGCAGACACGTGGCGGCGAACCAGTCTCCGATGGCGAGGTAGAGGCTGCCGCGGTTGTCGAGGGGGATCGTCTGCACGAGGACCGCTTCGAGTTTGCGGCGGTAGCGGCCGGTGTCGGGATCGCGGTACGAGATATCTTTCGGCTGCCACGTGACCGGGTCTTTGGTCAGGAAGACTTCGGGATCGATGACCTGTCCACTGCCGTTGATGCAGGATGAGATGCCCATGTTGGCGGCTCGGACGAGTGGCTTGCGGAGTTCGACGGCTCGGAACTGAGCGGTAATGAGATGCTGGTCATGCTCGCTGGAACCGGCGAACCAGCCGTCGTTCGACAGGTTGACCAGGAAGTCGACCGGCTTGCCCGATTCCGATTTCGTTTCAATCGTACGGACGATATTTCGCGTGACGTGAGGGACAGTGTCTTCAAAGCAAATGACCGGGGCGCATCGCCATGATTTGTAATCGAAGGCGGTTGCGGTCGTGCCAGCGGTGAGGCCGAAGTTCTCCGGGAACATCCCCGCCAGCATCTCCCAGTCCTGACCAGGAATGTACTCGCCGAAAGGGACGCGGTGCAGCTTGTCGTACCGCTGTTTCAGGCCGGCTTCGGGAGTCACGAGCTGGGCGGAGTTGTATTGAGCCATGCCGTCCGGAGAAGCCACATAGGCTCCCAGGCCGATGACGAGGGCGGCTCCGGCTTTCTCGCTCATCGTTTCGAGAGTCCGGGAGACATCGCTGCGACGCCAGCTTTCCGGCGGCAGATGCGGAGCGATCTCGGCCAGGTCGGCCGTGGAGAGTGAGTCATCCGCTTCCAGCAAGGCGTAGCGGAACATCCCTTCCGGCCAGACGATCATGTCGGGCTGCTCTTCGACGGCCATCCCGGTCAACTCATTGTGGACCATGAACGACTCTTCGTACTGCGACGCGGGAATGTTGAGCGCCGCTTTGAAATTGCCCTGAACCAGAGCGACGCGCGGCCCGGCGGTGAACTCGGCCTGACCGGTTCGGAAGAATCCATAACCGACAGTCATGCCCAGCACGGCTGCGGCGACGGCGAGCGACGTGTAACGCGAACGGGCGGACGGCTCGGCAGCCGGGGTGCCATCGAGAGACGTGCGGATGAACCGCATCTTCTCGAGCCAGCGGGTCGGGACCTGCATGGCGATGGCGGCTGAGATGAGCATCATCACGAAGCTGACGCCGTAGGCTCCGACGAGATCGCTGATCTGAATCAGTTCCGTCCAGTGCACCTGCGAATGGCCGAGATAGTACCAGCCGAATCCGGTAAACAGGAATCCGCGAAGATACTCCAACCCGGTCCAGACGACGGGAGCGACCAGGTACAGCGGCCATTTCAACCGATGCACGCCGACGCGCGTCAGTCCGATGAAGACGGGAATGTAAGCGGCGAGGTAGAAGGCGAGAGCTCCCCAGCCGAAGTACATCAGCGGGTCGCCGTATCGCATCCATTGCAGGACGGGAACGTAAAAGGCGAGTCCACCCAGGTAGCTGGCGAGCAGCATGCGTTTCGGGGCCTGTTCAACCCGAGCCAGAAACAGCCACGGCAGCACGGCAATCCACGCCAGTGGACTGAAGCCGACCGGGTAATAGCTGGCGTACATCGTCAGTCCGGCGGTCATCGACCAGGCGAGGGCGATCCAGAAGGCGGGCGGACGGTTTTCCGCGTTTTCGATAATCTGTTCCACCGTGATTTCCAGTCGTCCCTGCCGCCGTCCGGAACGACCACGATCCGATTCAGAACGAGAGGGTTCCGGGCGGGAGAGAGTTTCTGCTGCGTCCATGGCTGTTCGTTCCTCTGCAGATCGATCCTGATCTGCCCGTTCCGTAATTCCGAGAAAGAGGAGACTGACTCCGCTGAAATAGTGTTCGATCTGTGGCGTCTGCTCGCGCCCCAAATCTGTCGCCCCGGTTACCGCTGAAACCAGCACCAGGCGTCGACAAATTCGTCGGCTTCGTAGGAGTCGGATCGCGGCGGGAAGGCGATCATACCGTTGGCTTCCGCAGCTCCCCGCAGATCAGCCGAACCGACCCAGCGAACCGGCCGAGCGGTCACTTCCGATCCTGCGATCGAGACTCTGGCGGGATGATAGACCGGTCGATCTCCTTTGACTAGATGAGGTTGCGTCAGGCGAGCCTGTAGCGGTTCCAGGTCCATTCCTCCGACTTTCTGAAAGCGAGCCATCGCTCGGCGGACGAACAGTTCGAAGCAGACCATCGAACTGACCGGATTGCCCGGCAAGCCGAACACGTAACAGGCGTTCGTACCTTCGTCCGGATTGGCAGACCGCAGCCCGAACCAGATCGGCTTGCCCGGTTTCATCTGCACTTTGTGAAAGACCTGCTGCACGCCGAGTTCGGCCAGCATTTTCGGCACGAGATCGAGCACGCCCGCGGAAACACCACCCGAGAGCAGTAGAAAGTCGGATTCCAGGCCGGTCGCGATTTTCTCCCGCAGATCCTCTTCCGTATCCCGGGCAATGCCGACGGGCTGAGGGATTCCGCCGGCATTGGCAACCTGGGCGACGAGCATCGGCTCGTTGGAGTTGCGAATCTGTCCCGGGCCGGGCTGCTGATTGGCGGGCACGAGTTCATCGCCGGTGGCCAGCACGGACACGGTCGGACGAGGAAAGCAGGAGACGGACATTACACCGAGTTCGGCCAGCAGGGCGATCTTGGGAAACTCGAGCAGTTCGCCGGGTTTGAGGATCGTTTCCCCCGTCTGCATGCTCTCGCCGCGGTGAAACACGTTGCGGCCCGCTGCCAGCGAGGAGATCGAGAGCGTGAGTTCCTCCGCTTCGGGATCGTTGACGTCTTCGACCCGCACCACGGCATCTGTTCCGTCCGGAACCTGTGTGCCCGTCATAACTTGCGTCGTGACGCCCGGGCTGAGGGGAAGCTTCGGGACCTGACCGGCGGTGAGTCGTTCCTGCACACGAAGCGTAACGTTCGGCTGAATGTCCTGGCTGCGAACGGCGAAGCCGTCCATCAAGGCTTTGTCGAACGGGGGCGAGTCACTGCAGGCTTCAATCGGTTCCGCAGCCCGGGAACCGGCGGACTGAAAAACAGGGACTTCGCGGGGGATTCCGGGCTTGATGGTGCGGTCAATCGCCTGAAGCGCTTCGACAACTGTATGCATGGGTGGGGGTTTCGAGCTCAGGGTCGGGGGGTTGTTCTGCAGGTGAAAACGCCAGTCTATCGGTTCGCAGTCGATCGGGGAAACCGGCATTGCTGCCATGTGAATCTGGGAAGACTGGGAGGAGTTTGTCTGATTTGCCAATTGCAACGCTCGTGTCGATTCAGCCGGTCGGATTGCCTGTAACAGCGCAGTTCGACGTGAATCGAGAGGCGGGTAAGTGTCGATAGAATCCAACGACGCAGTTCTTCCGGTTATTCCGGTTCTGGCGGTTCGTCTTGATCTGACGGTTCCTCAGGCGTCGCGAAATTCGGTTTCAGACCGTCAAGGGAACGCCAGGTCCGGTTGTGGCCCCTTACGAATACGACAAGAAGTGCTCTGACTACTCGGAGAAGGTTTTTATGTCTGCGATCAAAAAGTTACTGTTCGGCGGAGCGACTGCAGGTCTGGCACTCTCTCTGATGCTGCCCACCTCCTCGTCGACATTGGGACCGAGTGAATCGCAGGGTGCAGCGGGGCCACGTTTCAGCAAACCCTGGTTGAAGAAATCGTCCAGCCCCGGCCGGACGAGCCTGTTCGGATTTTTGCGTCCTTCGCAGAACGATCAGCAGGTCACTCCGGAACGTACGGATGCTCCGGCTGATGTTCGAGGTCGTCGCGATGACGAGCCCCAGAGTCAGCCAGCGCAGCAGCCCGCGCAGCAACCCGCCGAAGTTCCGGGATCGGGTTCGCCTGCCGGGCAGTCCAATGTGATGCGAGAGCTGGAAGAACTGTACCGTCGTGACGGTAAGCAGCCGCCGCAGATGTCCGGCCAGACGTTTGAACAAAGTCCGACTGAACAGCCGCAGTCGGAAGCCGCTCCGCAAGCGGCGGCCCGTCAGCCGAAACGCGAACGTTCCGACGACACCGAAGAGAAGTCGTCGAAGCTTTCAGACTTCTTCGACAAAATTGTCGGCTCCCCGTCGCCGAAGACATTCGACGATCCTAATAAGGTGCCAGAGTTCAACTCGAAGAACGCCGCGAAGCTTGGCATCAAGCTGGCGGACGATCCGGCCCATGCGGAAGTTCGCGAGTACGATCCGGCTCCAGAGCCGATGAGCGAACCGCCGGCTCAGGTTGTCGATGTGCCCTCGGTGCCGCAATCGAAGCCGAAGTTTGATGAAATGCCGCTGCCCATTCCCATGCCGCCGGCCCCGCAGACAAGCCCGTCCAAAACAGAGATTGTGGCCACGCCGCCGGCTGCCAGTGCGTTTCCGAAGTCCGAACCGCAGCCCAGCGGCCAGGTGAATCTCCCGTTCCTGCCGCCTCTGCCAGCACCGATTCCCGACCAGAAATCGCTGGCTGATGCTGCTCCGGTGGAGCCACCGGGAGTTGTTGTTCTTCCGCCTCTGCCCGGCGAAGAACTGCTAAAGCCGGAAGTCCAGGAGCCGGTCCTGGTGGAAAGTCCGACACTGGCACCTGTGCCCGACAGCGAGCCGGTTCAGACAGCGGAAGCTCCGCAAATGCTCGAACCGGTTCCGAGTGAGATGCGGGAACCGCGTGAGTTTGTTGCGGACAGTGCCACGGAACTGCGTGTGGACGAATCTCCGGTGATGAAACCGGAAATCACGCCCGATGCCGAACTGGCCGACATCACCGAACCGACTCTGAAAGGGGAACGGAAAGCCGATCTGCCACTGGCTCCTTCGGTCACCGCTCCGGTGAGACGCACGCCCGCTCCGCAGCAGGAACTGGCGATGTCCGATACCGGATGGCGGAGCCGTCAGCCGAGTGGATCGGAACCGAATCAGCTTGCAATCCCTGAAACGGCTAAACCGGCACAGGTGGAAGAACCGAAGATTGAAACACAAGTGGCGGAAACGCCGGCACGGGGGTCTGCTCAGCAGAAGTATCAGCTGATCGCCGCCCGCGGAAATGCCACCGGCTTCAAGGGATTCTGTCCGGTCGAACTCCGGGACAATCTCGAGCTGGTCGATGCGACGCCGCAATTTGAAACCGAACACGCAGGTCAGATTTACTACTTCTCGAGCCAGCAGGCCCGGGAGAAATTCGACGCCGATCCGATCCGCTACGTGCCCGCTCATGGCGGCTGTGATGTGGTGAAGTTCGTGCAGGAGGGAATGGAAGAAGCGGGGCGTCTTGATTACGCCGTCTGGTATCAGGACCGACTCTTCCTCTTCTCGAACCGTGAGACAATGTTGGAATTCCGGGCGACACCGGAGTCCTTCGTGAAATAGTTTCGCCGAGGTTCAGGTAACCTCGGACCAGCCGCAGGCATTTGCCTGCGGCTTTTTTTATGCGCTGAGAAGAACGTGAACGGAGCGATTCACGAGCCGGATCTGAGCCGAACCGTGCGCGAGGAGTTCCCGTCGTGCGGCCTTCGTCTGGTTCGCCGTGTCATGCGAGAATGGCGCGGCTGATGGCATGACAGAGAGGGCTACTCGTGGAGCACGTAGTAAAAACGATCGGTGTCGAGCAGTCGCAGGCTTCCGGTACTGATGTTGCCGTCGTCAATAACGGCATCAATCTGTTGCAGAATTGAAGAGTCGGGCATCGGACCGCTGCCGGCGATGAAGTGAATTCCCAGAGCCCGTTTGATCGCAAATGTATTCTTCTCGACGTCCCACTTTCCGTTGATGGGGGTGACTGCTTCCCACTGTTCGGGGCGAATGAAAGCGGCCAGCTCGGGAGGCAGCGTTCCGGTGGGGGAGTCTTTGAAATAACCCCCTTCGATCTGCTTCCGCAGTTCAGCTGCCCGCACGAAGTCCGCGAAGGTTGTTGCCATGGCATTCACTTTCGCGTCCGTGCTGACTTCAAACATCTTCACGGCCGCAACGGAGCTGATGATGCCCATCACGAGAACAACGACAACCATCTCCACCAGGGAGAAGCCACCGGGTTTCCGTGTAAGGTTATCGTCTGATGAGCCAGATTGCGGTTGCTTAAGCATGAGATTCAGAGAGGGTTA